>CAZSLT010000068.1:0-6951 GCA_964607595.1 uncultured Phycisphaeraceae bacterium | reverse complement strand
TTGGCCAGCGTGATGTGGCCGCGCTCGACCATGTCCATGAGGCGGCCGGGCGTGGCGACGATGATCTCCGGGCCCTTCTCAAGGGACTCGGCCTGCGTGGAGATGCGCTGGCCGCCGTAGACGGCGCTGACGCGGATGGGCGTGAACTTGCCGAGGTCGGAGAGCTCCTGCGCGATCTGGATCGCCAGTTCGCGCGTGGGCGCGAGGATGACGGACTGGAACGGCAGGTCGCGGACCGCCAGGTGGAAGAGCGGCAGCCCGAACGCCGCGGTCTTGCCCGACCCGGTCCGCGACTGGCCGATCACATCCTTGCCGGCCATCACCAGCGGGATGAGCTGCGACTGAATCTTGGTGGGGCTGGTGAAGCCCGCGGCCTCGACGCCCTTGAGCACGCTGGTGCGCAGGCCGAGGTCCGCGAAGGTCTGGCTCGCGAAGATCTCGTCCCAGTCGCCGACCATCTCGGGCGAAACAGGGGCGCGCTGGCGACGCTGGAGTTCCGGCTGTTCGTCGGTGGGTAGTTCGCTCTGGTCGCGCTGATCGTCGGATCGTCCGCGCCCGCCGCGCCCGCCGCGACCCCGGTCTCGGTCGCTGTCGCGTCCGCCACCTCCGCCGCCGCCTCGTCCGCCGCGCCCGCCCCTTCGGCGGCCGTCTCGGCGGTCGCCGTCTTCGCCGCGCGGCCGATCATCTTCGCTTCGGCGCGGGGCCTCGGCGGAGTCTGACGGCTCGGCGTGCGGAGGGGATGCGCCGGCTTCGGTGCCGGCCGGTGCGCCGGATTGTCCGCCGCCGCCCTTGCCGCGTCGGCGCCGGCGGCGCTTGGGGCGTCCTTCGCCGGGAGCGCCGGGCGTCGGATCGGGGGTGCGATCGGAGTTGTGAGCGTCGGGATCGGCTTCGGTCATCGTGATGGGGTTCATTGATCGCCGTTGTGACGCGTCGTGTGCGCCGGCTCGAATGAGCGTGGCGTGGCACTCGACGGCGTGGATGGCGTGTGGATGATTGAGTTCATACGGCCGGGGCCGGGCCATCCTTGCGGGCCGCCGCTGCCGAGCCGCCCGAGGCGGCACCGTGATCGTAGAGCCCCCAACGGGTCGATACAAGCGAAGGCGGGGTGGTGTGGGTAGGATCGGGCCGGGGGGTCACGGATGACATGCCGGGGGAGCCGGCGGGGAGCGCGTCGTGGGGCCATTGAGCAGACTCGAGGTCAATCTTTCGGCGATCGAGCACAACATCGGGGTGCTCCGCCGGGTCTTGGACTCGCACGCGCCGATCCCCGGCGGGGCGGCAGGCGCCGGCGGAAGCGGGGGCGGGGACGGAGGCGGGGCTGGGGGGGCGATGCTCTGCGCCGTGCTGAAGGCGGACGCCTACGGGCTGGGGGCGCGTCGGCTGGCGCGCCGGCTCGACGGGCGCGCCGGCATGATCGCGGTGTACTCCCTCGAACAAGCGCGGCAACTGGTCGAGGGCGGGATCGGCACGACGATTCTCGTGCTCATGCCGGTGTACGGGCTGGACCGGCGCGACCCTTTGTACGGGGCCGCGGTGCGCGGGCAACTGCATCTGTCGGTGCATGACAACGCCACGCTGGACTCGCTCATCGATGTCGCCAACGGCATGGGGCTGCGGCTGCCGGTGCATCTGGAAGTAGACACGGGCCTGGGGCGCTGCGGCTCGAGCGGCGCCGAGGCGCTGGTGATCGCCCAGCGGCTGTCGAAGCAGAAGCGGCTTCGCCTGGCGGGCGTGTACACGCACTGCTCCTGCTCGGACACCGACCGGGCGCGCACCGAGTCGCAGGCCGACACGCTCGACGGCTGGCTGCAGCGCGCCGGCGACCTGATCCCGGCGGACGCGTTGATTCATCAGGCCAGCACCTTCGGCGTGTTCCGGGGCGACCGCTACCACCGATCGATGGTCCGCGTCGGGCTGGCGCTGTTCGGCTACGCCGCCGAAGAGTTCGCGCACAGCGAGGAGTTCGAGCACGCGGGCGAGGCGCGGACGCTGCGACCGGCGGTGCGGTGGACGAGCAGCATCTGTCAGTCACGCCAGATCGAGAAGGGCGGCACGGTCGGCTACGGCGCGACCTGGGCCGCGGCCCGGCGCACGCGAACCGCGATCATTCCCGTGGGCTACGCCGACGGCTACCCGATCCCGCTGTCGAACCGGGCGAAAGTGGGCGTCGTGGGCGAGGACGGCGTCCGCGGCTTTGCGCCGGTGATCGGGCGGGTCAGCATGGATCAGATCGTGATCGACACCACCGACCTGACGGACTCGATGGCCAAAGTCGGCGCGGAGGTGGAACTGATCGGGACTGACGCGGGGGCGCCGAATCATCTGCCGGTGCTGGCGCACCAGGCGGGAACGATTTCGCACGCGTTGATGTGCGGCATCGGCCCGCGCGTGCCCCGTGTGTACATGACCGACCACGGCTTGGCCGACACGGGCACGCCGGTGGTGACGGTGGCGCCGGACTTCCGCGGCAAGCGGCCGATCGGGGCGTCCGCCTCGCGGGCGGTGATCTGAAATCAGCCCCGGGGCGCTGGGAGCGACGCCGCGGCGGCGGTGAGCGACTCAAAGCCGCGTGAGAGCGCGCGTTCGGTCCAACGGTCCCAGACGCGCCCGACGCCCGAGGCCAGGCGCGATGGGGGCGCGAAGGCGCCGCTCGGGGTGGCGCCGGTGAGCATCTCGTAGATCAGGACGCCCAATGCCTGCGTATCGTCGGCCATCGGCGCATCCGAGCCGGTGCGGGTCGCGTTGATGACCTCGACGCGGATCGAGCCGCGTCGGTCGATCAGGACTTCGCGTCCGGTGAGGCCGGCGAAAGACAGCCCGTGACGGCGGAGGTCGTTGGCGGCGTCGAGGAGTTGATTGGCCGCGACACCCACCTCGTAGACGGGCATCTGGTGGCCGGGGCGGAGTTTGAGCAGGTCGCTGAGGGACCGCAGGCCCTCGACATCGCCGGAGTAGGGCGAGAGGGCCCAGGTGCGTCCGGTGGCGTCGGTGCCGGCGCCGAGGATGGGGACGATGTGCCGGCCGCGGAGCCGCTCGGCGACACCCAGCACGGGCGGCGAGGTCTGGCCGGGGTGGATGATGTAGATCTGGAAGAGGGAGGCGTCCGACGGCACATGGGCGAGCCATCGGTGAGCGACACGGGTTCGACCAAGATCGCGGACGAGGCGTGCCGGGCCGACCGTCATGCCCTCGGCGAGGGCATGGACGACGACGGGCTTGCGATCGGTGGTAAGACCCCGGGAGAGGAAGGTCTGACTCATGAAGCAGTCCTGATGCCGGCCGAGCGTTGAGCCACGGGGCCTGGCGGGGAATGATCGGGGCGACCCGATCGGGGTGCGAAGTATAGGTGAAATCGGGCGGATGGCCGACCGGGCTCAAATAGCGGCGCCGGCGACTTGCCCCCCCACGCCCCTCACGACCCTTTCCACGCCCCTCCCATGCCATGTGCCCCACAGAAAGTGATACCGAGGATCTGGGCGTAAGTGGCTGGTGGATCAGCCCTTGACGCGAGAAACCAGGGTGGATGCCTTGACCTCGACCCCCTTGAGGCGGCTGGAAAGGGCTTCGCGGTTGGGGGCGTACTCGAGGGCGGTGTGCAGGGGGACCATCTCGGCCTCGACAAGCTCGGCCAGCGAGAGTGTGAAGCTCCGCATGCCGTCGGCGGCGGAGGCATTCACGACCGAGGGCAGGTCGGCGTCTTCGCCTTCCCGGATTTTCTCGCGGACGGTGGCGTTGGAGAGCAACACTTCGGTCGCGGGGACGACGGGCACCCCGGCGGTGTCGATGTTGGCCGGCAGGAGTCGCTGGGCGCAGACGGCCTTGAGCGAGTTGGAGAGGGCCGAGCGGATAAAGGCGTGTTCGTTCTGGGGGAAGAACTCGACGATGCGGGAGAAGGCCTGCATGGTGTCGGCGGTGTGCATGGAGCCGAAGACGAGGTGGCCGGTCTCGGCGGCCTGGATGGCCGCGAGCACGGTGTCGTGGTCGCGGAGCTCGCCGATGAAGATGACATCGGGGTCCTGCCGGACCATGTACTTCAGTGCTTCCCTGTAGGAGGGGACATCGGTGCCGATCTCGCGCTGCGAGACGATGGATTTCTTGGGGGAGATGAGGTACTCGACGGGATCCTCGATGGTGAGGATGTTCTCGGTGCGGGTCTCGTTGACGCGTTCGAGCATGCAGGCGAGCGTCGTGGACTTGCCCGAGCCGGTGACGCCCACGACGAGGACGAGCCCCTCGTGGAGTTCGTCGGCCAGCCGGCGGTAGATATCGGGCAGGTGGAGGGACTCGAAGGTCGGGATCTCGGGCTTGACGCGCCGGATGGCGCCGTGCATCGCGCTGCCGGCGCGGAAGATGTTGCATCGGAAGCGGTCGCGCTTGTGCTGCTCGGGGTGCGCTTCGTGCTCGGCGTCGGGGCGTTCGACATCCTGATAGCAGGAGAAGTCGAGGTCGCCCTTCTCGTTGAACCGCGCCACCAGCGCGGGCGGCATGATTTCGGTGAGCAGCCGCTCGGTGTCCGCGGCGTCGAGCGAGGGCAGGCCGGGGGGAGTCCGCAGCAACCCTCCGATGCGGTAGACGGGGGGCAGCCCGGCTTTGATGTGCAGATCCGACGCGTCGGTCTTGCGCATGTTGTAGAGCAACTGACGCATCGTGAGCTTGGTCGTCATGCCCGCGGCTCCTCGTCGGCTCGAGTCACGGTTCATCGTACCGGCGAAACCGGCGTGAGGAAGCCGATTTCGGGCGAGGTGACCTCGAAAACAAGAATGCGCGTGCGTCCCGGCTCGCGGATGTAGAGCGACACGACCTCGATCGGCCGGTGGACCAAGCCCTCGGCGGCCCACGCGTCGAACGCCGAGCCGTACTCATCCACGACTTTGGGTGTCTGCTCGCGCACGAGGAGCATCACGGGGCCGTGCGTTGCGATGTGGGCCGCGAGCGGCGCGGCCGAGCGATTGCGGCGCGTGGCGATGGGGGGGACGGCGCGGTCGAGGTAAAGGTCCAGCGCGGGGGCGTCGAACTGCCATGTGGCGATGGAGGGCGGGTCCATCGCGGAGAGTTCTCGTGCCAGTGTGCGGGGGCTGTACTCATCGTTGTGATCGTCGCGCCCGTCGCCGTACCACCACGCCTGCGCGCCGGCGAAGGGGAGCGCCACGATCATCAGCGCGACCGACAAGCGTGTTCGGGAGCTTGCGACCGTCATGCGCCCGATCGCCAGCGCGATGAACCATCCCCCGAGCAGCGCACACGCGGGCCAGACGGGCGTGAGATACCGCGCCACGCCCTTGCCCGCGACGCTGTAGAGGATGAAGCCGCCGAGCATCCATGCGATGAGCGTGCACACGGCGCGGTCGCGCCCGGGGCGCTGACGGACGATGAGGACGAGCGCGCCGATGGCCGCGATCATGACGGGCGCCGCGCCATACAGCATGAAGCCGAGATTCTCGACGGCGCTGCCGGGGATGAGCAGATTGAGATTCTCGCGGACCTCGCGCGAGGCGAGTTCCTCGATGAGCGCTTGGCCGAATCGGCGCTCGAGCAGCAATCCCCAGCCCCAGAGCGCGAGCAGCGGCGCGCCGATGACTGCGACGGGATGGGTCCTGGCGAGAATACGGAACCACGCGATGAGTGCGCCGGGTGTGGCGATGGCGCCGAGGGCGAACCCGGTCGCGGCTCCCATCAACCCGATGAGCGCGAGGCCCGGCAGCGCGCCGGCGCTCAGGCCGTGCATGGCGATGGAGCCGGCGACGAAGGCCAGCGTCCCGGCGATTGCGCCGGCGGCGCGGGCGTGGCGTGAGGACTCATGTCCCCCGGCGACCCAGAGCGCCGGTGCGATGAGCACGACCACGGCGACGCAGGCGAACCCCGGCGGGCCTTTGACGAGCGCGGCGCCGACCGCGCACGCCGCGGCGAGCGCCACGGCGCCGAAGTGGGTGCGGCCGGTCTCGGCGGCGTGCCGCCACGCGGCGTGGAACGCGCCGATCGCGACCACAACGAACGGCGCGAGCAGGATGTCGAGCTCGCCCGTGCGGCTTGAGCGCACATAGAGCAGCGCGACGGCCAGCCCCAGCGCGCTCCACCACGCGGCGCGCTCGGCGAACGCGGGGTCAGGGGGGTCGAGGCCGTCGCGGAACATCCGGCGGGCGACGAAGTAAGTCGCCAGGACGCCGAGTGTGCCGGCCAGCGCGACGACGGCGCGGAGGTGCCACTCGTCGACCTGTTGGCCCATGAGCGTGGCCAGGGCGATCTGCGCCCAGTAGATGAGCGGCGGCTTGGCGATGTAGGGCTCGCCGCGGAGCGTGGGCGCGAAATACTCGCCCGAACGCTGCATCTCGCGGGCGACGAGCGCGCGGGTGGACTCCTGCCAATTGACGAGCCCCTGCGAGGTGAGGCCGGTGGCGTAGACGATCAGGCAGAGCGCCGTGAGCGCTGTGGCGCGGATCGCGGGTGTGAAGCGGTTCGTGCTCACGCGTCGTCGAGGAGTTCGACGCTCTCGAAGGCCTGGCCCGAGAGCATCTCGAGACTGGCGCCGCCGCCGGTAGAGACATGGCTGAGTTGATCGGCGACGCCGAACTTCTCCGCGGCGGCGGCCGAGTCACCCCCGCCGACGATCGAGACCGCGCCGTGCTGCGTGGCGTTGGCGACGGCCTCGGCGAGCTGCTTCGTGCCGACGGCGAAGATCGGCATCTCGAAGACGCCCATCGGCCCGTTCCAGACGATGGTCTTGGCGCCGCCGACGACCGCGGCGAAGGCCTGGCGGGTCGCGGGGCCGATGTCGAGCCCCATGTACCCCTCGGCGATGTCGCCCGCGAAGATCTGGTTCTCGCCGGTTTTGTCGTTCATCGTGGTCGAGCAGACATGATCGATGGGGAGATGCACGCGGCAGCCACGCGCGCTGGCTTCGCTCATGAGCCGGCGCGCCTCGTCAAGCATGTCCTCTTCGACGCGGCTGGCCCC
>CAZSLT010000067.1:0-14272 GCA_964607595.1 uncultured Phycisphaeraceae bacterium | reverse complement strand
TCGTCACCGAGGGCCATCAGCAGTCCGCGGACGATGCGCCCTGAGCCGCGTCGGCCCGCGTGCCACCGCTTGTCGGCGCAGCCGCAAGCGGTGCTGACATTTGTACGAGTACTCACCCGCCACCACCCGCAAACGGACAACCACCCAGCGTCTCAGCCCCGCGCCCCGGCCCGTCCACCGCCGCCGCGCGCTCCCCCGCATCCTGCCTCAAACGCAACCGCACCAGCACCCCGTCCGTCGGCTTCGTCGAAACCCCCGCCCGCGCCGCGCACTCACCTCCCGCCGCTTCCAGCTCAAACAACTTCACGCACGCGCCCACCACCAGCGCCACTTCCAGCTGACCAAGGTTCTTCCCCGGACAGAACCGCGGCCCGTGCCCGAACCCGAAGTGCAACAAGTCCTTCTCGCGTAACTCGTTCGGACTCATCCGCTCCCAGCGCTCCGGCGCGAACTCATCCGCGCGGAACCCCGTCACGCCCACACCCCAATGATCCTCGTGCCGGTTCGCGTGCCACACATCCAGCAAAATGTGCGTGCCACGCGGCATCCGAAGCGTCCGGCCGTCACCCGTCTCCACAGTCGTGTCAACGGTCGCACGCCGCGGGTGAAAATACAGCGCCGGCGTGAGCCGCAGCGTCTCATCCAGCACATGCCCGAGGTACGCCGCGCCAGCAAGCGTCTCCGGCGTGTATCCGTCGATCGCCCGTACTTCTTGATAGAGCCGCTCCTGCGACGCCGGATGCCGCGCCAGATGCGCCAGCGCCCAGCCGGCGTAACTCGTCGTCGCCTCGAGCGCCCCCGCCAGGAACACGCGGAGATTCCCCCGCAGCGCCGCGTCCGGTGCCTCCGACTTGAATTGGCCCCACAATCCCCGCCCTTCCTTCCGCGGCGCCAGCACGGCATCCGTCAGACACTCGAACTCCGCCAGCGCCTCCCTCCCCTGGCGCGCTCGGCGCGTCAACGCGGGAAGCCGCCGAAGCGGAATCCCCAGGCGGTTCACCACCGTGTCACGAACGATGTTCTCGATCACCAGGTCCAGCGCCGGCACGAACCGATCGCGAATCTCTTTGTAGGGAACCTCCGCGCCGAAGAAGTTGTTGACCAGCATCTCGAGCATGATCGCCTTGATCTCCGGCTCCAGCCGGACTTCCAGCGGCCCGCCCGTTTCCGCGATCCGCGCCCGCACCACTCCCAGCCGCTCACCCACCGTCCGGCGGAATGTCCGCTCGAAGTCGTCGAACCGCTCCGGCTGAAACAGCGTCGTGCGCGCAAACGGCGGGGTCGACACCCTCTTCTGATGTTTCCACACCGCACCGTTCGCATAGAGCAGCGTCTCGCTCCCCGTCGCGCGTGCAATCCCCGCCGAAGGCATCGTGTCACGATCGAACTGCCCCGGCTTGTCACCCGTCTCCGCCGAGATGGCCCGAATCACCCGCGGGTCACGCGTCACCAACACCGGCGCAAACCCCGGGACATCGAGGTATCGGTTGTGCCGCGCGCCGTCCTCCGCGCCATCGGCCCCCCAGAAGAACGACCCCAGAATCCGCAGCGGTTCTCGGTAATTCCACGGGTGCGGGAACGGCAGCGACTCCCGCCCGCCCCCAGGCACGAGCAGCGGCACTCGACCCACCGCGATCGTCCCGGAAAACGGGCTCCGTCCAATGACCTGCCGCGGCAGGCGCGATAGCCGCACGATCACGCTCCCCCGCCCACTTCGTGCGTCCTCGTTGCCCATGACGGTGAATCATACGCCCGGATCCTTCCCAAGAAGCCCAGCCAGTGCATCAAGCGTGCCCGACCAACCTCAATCGACTCCGTCGTCGTCGTACAGCCCGTCTGCCCCCAACCACTTCCCGTGCAGCCGCGGATCCGTCCACGCGCGCCGCACGAGCTCACGCCGACCGTTCAACCCGCGACGGGGCACAACCTCCGTCTCTGAAGGAAGCGTCAACTCCGTCGTCCGCAGCGCAACTTCCCTCGATGTCATCTCACGACTCCTGTTCATCTCGTTGCATCTCGTCGAGTACTCGATCCAGCGCATCGAACCGCGACTCCCACGCCGCGCGGAATCCCTCCGTCCACGCCGCCGCGTCCTTCAGCGGCCCCGCGTGCAGACGGCACAGATGGCTCCGACCCGAAACCCGACGCCGAACCAGCCGCGCCCGCTCCAGCACGCGCACATGCTTCGACGCGGCGGGGAACGACATCTCCAGCGGCGCGCACAACTCCGTCAGGTTCCGCTCTTCACCCGCCGACAGCCGACGGAGAATCTCTCGCCGCGCGGGGTGCGCCAGGGCGTGAAACACCGCATCCAGTTCTGAGGATTGATCTACAACCATGTGGTTCACTATCGACGACCACGAACCAACTGTCAACCAAATGGTTTAGCAAAAATCGCCCTTCCGGACTATTGACACGAGACTGTTGTCTTACGATGATATTCCGGTCTAGTGACCCAGGAGCCCCACCATGCCACTCACACCACAGCAGATGGACCGCAAGATCGACGAGCACTTCCATTACGAGGCCACCGACAATGTCGCCGGCGTCCTGGCCACTCTCGCACCCGACGCCGAGCACGACATCGTCGGAAACCCCGGCGGCCCGACACGCGGCCGCGACTCCGCCGCACCCTTTTACAACCAGCTCTTCGCCGACCTCTCCGAGGGCAGCGTCACATCCATCCGCCGACTCTACGGCGACAACTTCATGGTCGATGAGTCCATGTGGCGAGGCCGCGCCCCCGGCAAACCCTTCGGGCTCGAAGGCCGCGACCGTCCGCTCTCCTTCCGACTTCTCCATGTCATCGAGTTCACCGACGAAGGCCAGATCCAGCGCGAGCAGGTCTGGCTCGACATGGCCGCCATCCTCAATCAACTCCCGCAGAACTGAACCACCCGCAAGCGAAGCCACACCATGCCCATCGAACTCATCCCCGCGCGCCCGGAACACCTCGACGACCTCGCGCGCATCTGCCACCTCGCCTTCAACACGCTCCACGAACGCCACGCCATCCACCGCGATATCCCCGACGAAGATGTCGGCCGGCTCATCATCGGCGCCGTCCTCAACCGCGACGACTACACCGGCGCCGTCGCCGTCGATCGCACGCGAATCATCGGCTCCAACTTCCTCCTCCACGCCGATCCGATCTGCGGCCTCGGCCCCATCACCGTGGACCCCACCGCGCAATCTAAAGGCGTCGGGCGACTCCTCATGCAGTGGGCTGTCGACGAGGCGCGCCGACGCGGCCGCGACTCCGTCCGCCTCTTCCAGGAGGCCGTCAACACAACCTCACTCTCCCTCTACACCTCCGTCGGCTTCAGTTGGCGCTACAGCGCCGCACTCATGATGCCCGCGCCCGCCGACGCCGACGACCCCGACACCCGGCCCATGACCCGCGCCGACCTCCACGCCGTCGACCGTCTCTCAACGAAACACCACGGCCACACTCGAGTCAACGACGCCGCGCAACTCCTCGCCATGAATCTCCCCGCCTTTGTCCGTCAGCGTCGCGGCGACATCGTCGGCTATCAGATCGCATCGCTCTTCGGTCACGCCGCGGCCGAGACCCCCGACGACCTCCTCGCGCTCGCATCCCACACCGCCCGCCACGCACCACCGCCGATGTCCGTCGTCATCCTCCCCCTCCACCAGCCCGAACTCTTCCGCGCGGCGCTCGCCCGCTCCTTCCGCGTCCTCAAGACGCTCAACCACATGGCCCTCGGCGACTTCACACTCCCCCGCGGCCCGTGCTTCCCCTCCATCCAGTGCTGAACCAACACACGCGAGCCACGCCATGACGCCGACCGAGTCAAACGGCCGAGCCAACCAGCGCCTCCGCACACGCAAGGACCTTCTCGCGGCCGCGGCACGCCTCCTCAAGTCCGGCGCGCCGATCGACATGGATAAAGTCGCCGAGGAAGCCATGGTCTCCCGCGCCACCGCCTACCGCTACTTTCCCAGCATCGATCAACTCATCACCGAAGCCCCGCTCGACGGCCTCATCCCCGCGCCGCGCGACATCTTCGCCGACGACAACTCCACCGACCCCGCCCACCGCGCCGACAAGGCCGAGGCCGCCCTCCACGACATGTGCTACCGCAACGAACAGGCCCTCCGCGCGTTGCTCGCCGCGAGTCTCCAGCGCAGCGCCGACGGCGCCACACCGCGCCGACAAAACCGCCGCACCGAACTCATCGCCGAAGCGCTCGCCCCCGCCCGTCACCGCCTCACGCCAGACGCCTATCAACGCCTCACCGCCGCGCTCGCCATGATTTTCGGGCTCGAGTCGATGATCGTCTTCACCGATGTCCTGGGGCTCGACGAACACACCGCCCGCTCAGTCAAGCAATGGGCCATCCGCGCCCTGGTCAACGCTGCGCTGACTGATCCCCCTCACGCTCCCGCGCCTTGATTCCCCGCCCCTCCCTGACTCCCCCGACAACACCGGGAAGTCGTAGACTTGCCCGGACCCGCCATCAATACGCATCAACTCCGAGTCCGAGTCGTCGGACGAGGCCGCGGATCGACGAGCGTCGCAAACGCCGCAAGGAACGGAGAACGCACCGATGTCCAGTGAGAATGTCGAACTTGTCCGCGCCGTCTACGACGCGTTCGCCGCGGGAGATATCCCCGGTGTGCTCACGCGCATGAGCCCCGACATCGTCTGGAATGAAGCCGACAACTTCCCCTACGCCGACGGCAACCCTTACATCGGCCCCGACGCCGTCCTTCAAGGGGTCTTTGCGCGATGCGCCTCGGAGTGGGACGGTTTCGCCGTCGAGATCGACGAATTCCTCGACGCCGGAGACGCTGTTGTCGCGCTCGGCCGCTACAAAGGAACCTTCAAAGCCACCGGCAACCCGCAGAACACGCAGATCGCCCATGTCTGGCGCCTCGCCCGCGGCAAAGCCGTCCGTTTCCAGCAGCACGCCGACACACTCCATGTCGCCCGCGTCACCGGCAAAGCAGACTGACTACGCCTTCCTGACGAACTCCGATTTCAGTTGCATCGCGCCGATGCTGTCGATCCGGCAGTCGATGTTGTGATCTCCGTCGACCGGCCGGATATTCCTGACCTTCGTCCCCCCCTTCACCACCGACGACGACCCCTTCACCTTCAGGTCTTTGATGACCACCACCGAGTCCCCCGTCTGCAGGATGTTCCCGTTCGCGTCCCGCACGACACTCTCATCTTCCGCAGCCCCGTCCCCGGCGACCGACGCGGCATCCGCGCTCCACTCATGAGCGCACGACGGGCACACGAACAACTCGCCGTCGAGGTAGGTGAACTCGCCCCCGCACTCCGGACACTTCGGAAACTGGCTCATAGCGATCCAGACTACCTCGTCCCGCCGACTTGACGGTCGCCCCGCGCCCCCCCGCCCCCCTCGCTTCACTGCTCACTCCCCCGCCCCCCCGCCGCCGGCGGGGGAGTCGGAACGCGCAGTGTTTGCGGGGGGCGGTGGGGGTCAATGTCTACCTCGCACCCTCTCCCCTCGCGCGAGAGGGTGGCGGCGCAGCCGCCGGGTGAGGGGTCTCATCCTCACCTCCCCTCCGACACCCCCCGCTGCCATGCCGGCGCATCCGCCGGCGCCACCGCCATCGGAATCCCCTCCAGCAACAGCAACGCCGCCACCGACGGGTGCGTCCGCAGATACCCCGCCTCCTGCGAGCAATCAAAATCGCGGCAGCCGCGCGGACGCGTCTCGTAAATCCCGCAACGACCCGCTTCCGTCAGGTGCGGACAACGCCCATCCACGAACGGCAGGATCGAACCGTCATCGAGCAACACGCCCCGATGACCCGTGCAGCAAGTGCCGCGGCATCGCTCGCACGGCAGATCTACCACGATCGCCACGCAAACTCCGCGCGGATCAGCGAGCTGAGGAGCACGGCGGCATCATGTGTGCAAACGGAAATGCGTTCGATGACACAGTCTATCACCCACACCCTTCCCGCCCTCCCGCTCCTCCGAGCCCTCCCCCGATCCCATGGGAATATCTTGCACCAAAGCCATTTGTCGCTGCCTCGGGGGAGGGGATTCCAACATCACATCGGTGTTGTGCGCACTGAAGGAGAGACCCTCCCCGACCCCTAACCCGTGAGGAGGGGATTTTGATCACCGGTCCGATCGAGTCACGGCGCTTGGGGGGCGGGAAGGATGCGATTGAGGAAGCGTTCGATCGCGGCCTGGGCTTCGAGGATGGCGGGGGCGGCGGCGCGGCGGTGTTCGGCGCCGAAGCCGACGGCGCCGAGGTTGTGATCGCCGCCGGGGATGCGGACGAGTTCGGCGTGGGCGCGCGGGTTGGCGCGGAGGGCTTGGAGGATGTGGTCGGCGCTGGAGGGCGGGACGGCGTCGTCGGCGTCGCCGTGGATGAGGAGGATGTTGCCGCGTGCGTCGGCGAGGTCTTCGGCGAAGAGATCGCGCCCGGGGTTGTCGAGGTGATGGGCGTACCAAGTGCGTGACATGCGGATGCTGCCGCGGTCGGAGCGGGCGAGTTGGTGCTCGACGAATCCCTTGGCGGCGAGTTCGGCGCGTTTGTCTTCGGTGAAGCGGGTGTAGGCGTTGGGCGCGGCGACGGCGATGACGGCGGCGGGCGTGATGGGCCAGTGTTCGCGGTGGGCACGGGCAGCGGCGCCCAGGACGGTGCTGCCGCCGCGTGAGTGGCCGATGAGGATGAGCGGGAGGGCGCGGCCGGGGATGGTGCGGTTGTCGATGGCGTCGATGACGCGGCGGAGATCCTCGAACTGGAACGCCAGGGAGTCGCGCGCGAACTCATCGTGGCGGGTGATGTGGTCGGCGTCTTTCTCGATGCCGGCGTGGCCGAAGGTGAAACGGTGGGCGATGAGGCCGATGGAGGCCGCGTGGGCGGCGAGGACGGGGACGATGTTGCGGTCCTTGCAGCCGGTCCAGCCGTGAACAATGAGGGCGACGGCGCGGGTGGGCGCATCGGGGATGTGGGTGTTCGCGTGGATGGGCAGCGCCTCGGCGCCGTCGATTGTCCAGGCGACGGTCGTCATCGGGCGGGCGTGTGCTGCTGCTTGAGGAACGCGGCGTAGTCGCGCATGGCGGTGAGCGGCTCGTGGCGCGGCTCCCATCCGATGGCGGCCTTGGTGCGCGACATGTCGGCGCAGGTGTAGTCCTGGTAGAAGGCGCGGATGTCCGGCGGCATCTCGAAGTATTCGGTGGGCAGCGCATCGGGGGGCAGGCCGAGCCCGGCGCGGACGGCGTCGGCGATGTCGGCGAATGTGGTGACGCGGCCGGAGCCGAGGTTGTAGACGCCGGGGGCGACGCCGTCGCGCGCGGCGTTGATGGTGCAATCGACGACATCTTCGACGAAGACCTGATCGCGGGCCTGGGAGCCATCGGTGAAAAGGCGGGGGCGCTTGCCCGCGAGCATCTGCATGGCGAGTTGCCAGACCATCGAGGCCATCTTGCCTTTGCGCGCTTCGCCGGGTCCGAAGACATTGAAGAATCGCAGGCCGACGACATGGGGCGTGCGCCCGCCGCTGCCCTCGTGTTTGGGGAACTCGGTAAGCAGATCGCGGTGGAGATTCTCCATGAGCCACTTGCTGAAGCCGTAGACATTGTTCGGTGCGCCGGCCGCGTCTTCGGGGAATGGGGTGCGCGTGTCGGCCTGCGGCGGCGTGCCGTAGGTCGCGGCGGAGGATGCGTAGACGAGCGGGACGCGCTCATGGGCGCAGACATGCAGGAGTTCGCGGAACGCTTCTGCGTTGACGGCGATCATCTCGGCTTCATCGGTGACGGTGGTGTCGGTGATGGCGGCGAGGTGGTAGACGGCGCCGGGGTCGGTCTGTTCGATGATAGACGGCCAGTCGAGGTCGCCGGCGTCTGCGGCGAGGACCTCGCCGGTGAAGGGGCCGACCTGCTCGCGGGCACAGGCCTCGACGATGTTGGCGAAGGAGCCGGAGCGGAAGTCGTCGACGACGATGATCTTGCGGCCGGGTCGGCGGCGCATGATGCCGGCGACGAGATTGGCGCCGACGAAGCCGGCGCCGCCGGTGATGATGACGGGCTTGCCGGGCTTCTTGGCGTGCGGGGTGGGCTTGATTTCTTCGGGCATGCGTGGGGGTCAGTTCCGTGTGTCGGCGGGGAGGGTCGGGATGCGGAGTTCCATGCCGGGGCGGAGGTTGGTGCCCTCGGCGTTGACGGTGTCGGCGTTGGCCTGCTGGATGCGCCTCCAGTGCATGGATCGGCCGTAGACCTTGAGCGAGATTTCCGAGAGCGTGTCGCCGTCGGCGACGAGATAGATGAGTTCGGGCGGAGCGGCGAGCGGCGCGTTCTGGTTGGCGACGCCCTGGAGGTTGCGGAGATCGGTGGGGATGCGGAGCTGCTGGCCGGCGCGGAGGCGGATCGGATCGACGCCGGGGTTCATCTGCGCGATGGCCTGCCAGTGGATGCGGTCGCCGAAGTGGGCGACGGCGATGTCTTCGATGGTTTCGCGCGGGCTGACGGTGTGGAGCGTGTAGGGCGGCGGCGTGACGGGCGGTGGCGCGGGGTTCAATGACTCGGACGCGGGCTCGGTCTCGCTCGGGAGCGTCTCGACGATCACGGCCTCGGCGGGCGTGGTGTTGTCAACGGTTTCGGGGGTGGGGACGGCGAGCGGGGCGTCGGTCGCGGGAGTCTCCGGCGGGCGGGTGAGTGTGGAGGCGTCGGCGACGCTCGGGGGCATCTGGCGCGGCGAGGGGGTGAGCCAGTAGACGACGATCCACAGCGCGGCCAGGACGGCGAGCTTGATGCCCAGTCTCGGCGGCGATCCGTGCATCGGCTCGGTCTCCTCGGCTCGCGCCTCAGGTGGAGATGATCCCGTCGGCGTCGGGGGTGTCGTGGCGACGGTCGGAGATGTCGGCCTTGGGCGAGTAGGCGAAAGGCGCGCCGATGGCGATGGTGGAGTAGCTGCCGACGATGACGCCGCAGAGCATGGCGTAGGTGAAGGACGCGATCGCCTCGCCGCCGATGATGAAGAGGACGATGAGCGCGAAGATGGTCGTGCCGGAGGTGATGAGCGTGCGGCTCATGGTCTGATTGATCGAGTCGTTGACGACCCGGCGCGATGCGTAGGGGAGCCGGCCTCGGTTCTCGCGGATGCGGTCGAGGATGACGATGGTGTCGTTGAGCGAGTAGCCGATGATGGTGAGGATGGCCGCGACGAGACCGAGGTCGATCTTGTAGGGGCGGATGCCGTAGGCGCCGAGCCATGGGAAGCGTTCGTAGAGAATTTCGGCCATGGCGATGAGGCCGACAGCGGCGATGGCGTCGTGCAGGACGGGGACGACGCAGGCGAGCGAGTAGCGGATGGAGCCGAAGCGGGCCCAGACATAGATCATGATGAGGATGAAGGACAAGACAATGGCGACGATGGCCTGACCTCGGAAGGTTGAGGCGATCTCGGAACTGAAGGACTGGCTGGAGAGACGCGAGCTGGTCTCGGTGAGCCCGGTGCGGATCATGCTCCACTCGGGGTCGCGGAGTTCGGCGTTCCAGCGCCCTTGATCGAACTGACTGATGGCGGGGTCGCGGACGAGGACTGCTACGGCCGTGGCGGCGTCGTCGGTTCCGTCGAGGACGACGACGCGGACATCGCGGTCGAGGATGAGGGCGTTGGCGGCGCCCTCGGCGCGGGCCTCGTTGACGCGCTCTTCGATCTCGACGCGGGGGAGCGGCGGGTCGAGGTTCTCGAGGACGATCGCGACGCCGCCGACGAACTCGCCGACATCGTTGCGGATGTCCGGGCGGTTGATGCTGAGCCCGAGGACGGGGTCGAGGACCTCGTAGACGGGGGCGTCCGCGGCGGTCTCGGCGTCGGAGCCGGTGAAGCGGAGGGCCTGGAAGCCGGCGATGTTGTCGGCGAAGGCCTCGGAGATGGCGGCCTTGAGTGTTTCGTCGTCGGTGATGGGGGTCTTGATCATGAAGGTGCTGGAGACGACGCCGCCTTCTTCGGGGTCGATGACCAGCACATCGATGGCGGAGGCGAGCTGGGCGAGGACGGCGTCCTTCTCGTCGGCCTGTCCGGACTCGATGCGCTGTCTGGCGGCGTCGGCGATGGCGCGGACTCGCGCCTCGACATCTTCACGGGCCATGGTGGCGGGGACGACGCTGGTGGCGCCGTCCGGGCCGGTGACCTGCTCGGTGAGGCGGAGCGTGATGGCGGTGCCGCCTCGGAACTCGGTGTCCAGCAGCTCGCCGCGCTGGTGGTAGATCATGTAAAGGCCGGTGCCGACGAGCACGGTGGAGATGACGACATAGAGGGGGCGGAGTTTGATCCAGTCGATCTGGGGGCTGAGCATGCGCTCGATGATCGGGAGGACCATCGGGAGCTGGCGCATCGTCTTGATGTGGAGGTGGTCGATGAGGACGGCGTAGATGAAGCGCGTGACGATGAGAGCGGAGAACATCGTCGAGACGACGCCGATGCCGAGCGTGACGGCGAAGCCCTTGATCTCCGGCGTACCGGTGTAGGCCAGGACGAGGCAGACGATGAGGTTGGTGATGTTGCCGTCGATGATGGTCGAGAAGACCTTCTGGAAGCCGAGGCGGACGGAGGTGCGGAGGTCTTCGCCGCGGAGGAGTTCCTCGCGGATTCGCTCGTAGATCAGCACATTGGCGTCGACGGCCATGCCGAAGGTGAGGACGACGCCGGCGATGCCGGGGAGCGTGAATGCGGCGCGGGCGAGGGCCATGATGCCGAGGATGATGATTCCGTTGATGACCAGCGCGGTGACGGCAACGGCGCCGTGGAGGAAGTAGTAGAAGATCATGAACGCGCTGACGATGATCAGCGAGATCCAGCCGGCGGTGAGGCCCTTGGCGAGGTTGTCGGCGCCGAGTTCGGGGGCGAGGTTGTTGACGGAGATGGGGCGTGAGCCGAGCTTGGCCTGGAGGGAGCCGGCGCCGAGGGTTCGGACGACATAGTCGATCTCGGTGGGCGTGAAGTTGCCCATGATCTGGCCGCGGCTGGTGATGCGGCTGTTGATGTTGGGCGGGCGCGAGTAGACCTCGTCGTCGAGCTGGATCGCCATGGGGCGATTGATGTTGTTGTCGGTGAGGTCGCCCAGGAGGCGGGCGCCGCGGGGGTTCATGTTGAAGGCGATGGCGGGGAAGCCCTGCTCATCGGTGGAGGGCGAGGCGCCGGAGACGGACCACTCGGTGCCTTCGGCGCGGGTGAGGCGCAGCCCGGGCTGGTCGTGCAGGAGGATGTAATAGACGCCGTCGTACTCTTCGCCGACGAAGCCCTGAGCGGCGAAGAAGGCGGGTGCATTGGCTTCGAGACTGCGCTGATCGGCGATGTCGTTGAACCACGACTCGATGCGGTTGATGGGCGCCCAGACGACGCCATCGAGGTTTGCGGCGCGTGGGCCGCGTTCGAGGATGGCCTTGCGGGCCTCGGCCTCGATGGGGAGTTCTCCGGGCTGGACAGCGATTCGGAAGGAGAGGACGCCGGCGCCCTGGAGGATGCGGATGAGGTCGGAGGGGTCGTCGAGGCCGCGCCGGTTGGCGTTGTAGGCGTCGTATTTCTCGATGACCTTGTCGATCTCGGCGGAGGCCCATTCGGCGCGCTGCTTGATCGCGGCGAGCGCCTTGTCGCGCGGGCTGTCGAGGATGACATTCTGGTTAGCGACGCTGTCGCGGATGGAGACAGTCTCGGCGGATCGGTCGAGGGCGCGGCGGACCTGCTCGCTGGTGATGAGCGATGCGGCGACGGCTTCGCGCTCTTCGTCGAGGGCGATCTCGGCGAGTGCGGCGGCCTCTTCCTTGTCGGCGAGGTCCGGGGCGTCGGCGGCGACCGCGGCGTCGTACTCGGCGCGGGCCTGGTCGGCGGCGCGTGCCGCGGCGATGAGCGGGGCCATGAGGTCGGCGCGGGGGCCGGCGGTCTCGTTATCGATGAGCGCGTTGAGGGCGTCGATGCGCTGCTGGCCGGTGAGGCGGAGGGCGCGTTCGAAGGCGCCGCGGTCGATGACGAACTCTTCGAGTTCGGCCATGGCGTCCTGGAAGTCCTGGCGGAGCTTCTGGACCTCGGCGGTGGGCAGCGGCATGGAGATCGAGACGCGGTCGCGTCCCTGCTGGACGAAGGAGATCTCGTAGAGCCCCTGCGGGTTCACGCGCTCCTTGAGCACGGAGATCATCCGCTCGATCACCTCGTCGGGGTTGTCGCCCGGCTGGAGGTTGACGGAGTAGACGAGGTTGACGCCGCCGGCGAGGTCGCGCCCGAGGCGCAGGTTCTCACGGGGCGGGTAGATCGCCAGCGCGCAGGTGATGAGCACGATGGCGATGAGGAAAAAAGTCTTGAAGGATTTGTGCATGGGCGAACGGTCCGTGTCCCTGTCGGGTTGGTTTGGTTTCAGGCGTCGGCGGCGCTATCGGCGTTCTCGCGGCGAGTCTGCTTCAGAACGCCCTTGATCGCGGACTTTGAGACATGGATCTTGGTGTTGGTGGCCTCATCGACTTTGATGACGATCTCGGTGTCGCGGAGCTCGGCGATGGTGCCGATGATGCCGCCGATGGTCTCGACGCGGTCATGGCGGGCGAGGGAGGACATCATCTGCTCGTGCTGGCGCTTCTGCTTCTTCTGGGCGCGGGAGGAGAAGAAGATCATGATGACGAAGAGGAAGAGGAGCGGGGCGAGCATGATCCACGGGCTGCCCGGCTGCTGCTGCGGCGCCCCGCTGCCGCCGGTGGGCGTGCCGTTGAGGGGCTGGCCGTTGGCGGGAGTGCCGGTCTGGCCGGTCTCGATGCCGCGTGGCGGCGCGGCCTGCTGCGCGATGACGGGCGCGAATGTGAGGGGTGCGGCGTCAAAGACAGTAAAGGTTGTGGTCATGGGGAGCGGGTTCCGTGTTGAGGCGCGGCGTGTGGATCGCCCGATCGGGGACCGGACACGCTGGGGCGTGGCGCGGCGCACGGGGGCGGAGGTTCAGTCCGTGTTCGGGCGCGGCCGGCCGCGCAGCGAGTCGCCCACCACTGGCCAACGCTCGGCCAAGGCGAGCCACGCATCATCGCGGATGGCCGCCCGGATGTCCAACATGAGGCGCTGGAAGTGCCGGAGGTTGTGGAGGGAGACGAGGATGGGTCCGAGCATCTCGTCGGCCATGAACAGATGCCGAATGTAGGCGCGGGAGAAGCAGCCACCCTCCCAACCCCCTCCGCTACCCGCACCCCCATCAGGGAGGGGCCAGCCGACGCCGGCGGGGCGACACGCCGGGCAGTCGCAGGAGGGGTCGATCGGGGAGGGGTCTTCGGCGTGTCTGGAGTTGCGGAGTTTGAGGGGGCCGGTCGGGGTGAAGGCGGTGGCGTTGCGACCGTTGCGGGTGGGCAGGACGCAATCGAACATGTCGATGCCGGCGCGGACGGCCGCGACGATGTCGCGCTCGTAGCCAACTCCCATGAGGTAGCGGGGCCTGGACTCGGGCAGGAGGGGCGCGGTGTGCTCGACGACGGCGCGGATGTCGTCGGACCCTTCGCCGACGGCGACGCCGCCGACGGCGTAGCCGGGGAGGTCGATGTTGGTGACCTGCGCGGCGGACCGGGTGCGTCGGTCGAGGTCGGTGCCGCCTTGGACGATGCCGAAGAGGGCCTGGTCGTGTGGCCGGGCGTGGGCGGCTTTGCAGCGCTCGAGCCAGCGGATGGTGCGCTCGTTGGCCTCGTCGAGTCGTCTGGCGTGGTCGTAGCCCTTCTTGGCCCAATCGGGTGTTCGCCCGACATGCTCGCCGGCGGCGATCTGCTTCTTCCATTCGTCCATGCGGGCGCGGGCGTGGCTGGTTGTGGAGGGGTCGATGGAGGGCGGGCAGTCGTCGAGGGCCATGATGATGTCGGCGCCGAGTTCGTTCTGGACCTGCATGGCGCGCTGGGGCGTGAACTCGCTGGTGGAGCCGTCGACGATGGACTGGAAGAAGACCGCGTCGTCGGTGAGGCGGAGGGAGTCGGCGAGAGAGAAGGCCTGGAAGCCGCCGGAGTCGGTGAGCATGGGGTGGGGCCATCCGCTGAACGCGTGTAGACCTCCCATCCGAGCAACGAGGTCGGAGCCGGGGCGGAGCATGAGGTGGTAGGTGTTGCCCAGGATGATCTGCGCGCCGGTCTGATGGACGAGCCAGGGGGCGATGCCCTTGACGGTGCCGCGTGTGCCGACGGGCATGAAGGCGGGGGTGTCGAATGAGCCGTGGGGTGTGGTGACGCGTCCGACGCGGGCGCGGGAGGCATTGTCGCGGTGCGAGATGGTGAAGGAGAGGGGCATCGGTGGGGAGTTTAGAGAAA
>CAZSLT010000066.1:0-14288 GCA_964607595.1 uncultured Phycisphaeraceae bacterium | reverse complement strand
CTCGTTCTGCGCCAGCCCGTCGGAGTCTGCGCCATCATCACGCCCTGGAACTTCCCATCGGCCATGATCACGCGCAAACTCGGACCCGCGCTGGCCTCCGGCTGCACCGCCGTCATCAAGCCCGCCGAAGAAACACCCCTCTCGGCCATCGCGCTGGGCGAACTCGCCCTCGAGGCCGGCGCTCCCCCCGGCGTCGTCAACATCGTCACCGGCGACCCCAGGCAGATCGGCGGCGCCATCATGCGCGACCGCCGCGTCCGCAAGCTCTCCTTCACCGGCTCCACCGAGGTCGGACGCCTCCTCATGAAGCAGGCATCCGACAACCTCCTGCGCCTCTCCATGGAGCTCGGCGGCCACGCGCCGTTCATCGTCTTCGAAGATGCCGATCTCAAGAAGGCCGTCGCCGCGGCCGTTGCTTGCAAGTTCCGCAACGCCGGCCAGACCTGCATCTGCGCCAACCGCTTCTATGTCCACGCCTCCCTCCACCAGCCCTTCATCGACGGTTTCCTCGAAACGATGCGATCCCTCAAGGTCGGCATCGGAACCGAGGAGGGCGTGAACATCGGCCCGCTCATCAACGACGACGCCATGGAAAAAGTCGAACGCCATGTCGCCGACGCACGCGACAAGGGCGGGCGCATCCTCGCCGGCGGCAAGCGCGCCAAGGTCAAGAGCGCCGTCGATCGTTTCTACGAGCCGACCCTCATCGACGGGCTGACCCCCGACATGCTCATGCACCACGAAGAGACCTTCGGCCCCGTCGCGCCCGTCCGCAAGTTCAACCACGAGGACGAAGCCGTCGAGTGGGCCAACGACTCGCAGTACGGCTTGGCCGCGTACTTCTTCACGCGCGACGCCTCCCGCCTCATCCGCGTCGCCGAACGGCTCGAATACGGGATCGTCGGCGCCAACGACGCCGCGCCCTCCACCGCCCAGGCCCCCTTCGGCGGCGTCAAGCAGTCCGGCTTCGGACGCGAAGGCGGCCGCTTCGTGATGGATGAATACACCCAGGTCAAGTATGTCTCCTGGGGAGTCTGATCAATCGCCGCGAAGGATCGCGGCCACTCGGAGATGACGGATGTCCAAGTCCGCTGACCTCATCAAGCGTCGCGACCGCGTCGTGTGCCCCGGCGTCGGGCGCGTCACCACCCTCACCGCCCACCGCGCCTCGGGCGCGACGCTCGTCGACGCCGACGGCCGCGAGTTCATCGACTTCGCCGGCGGCATCGGCGTCATGAATGTCGGTCACGGCGACCCGCGCGTCGTCGAGGCTATCCGCGAACAATCCGCGCGCCTGATCCACACCTGCTTCCATGTCGCCACCTACGAGCCCTATGTCGCCCTCTGCGAGAAGCTCGTCGAACTCCTGCCCCACGGCGACGCCGGCACCAAGGCGATGCTCGTCAACACCGGCGCCGAGGCCGTCGAGAACGCCGTCAAAATCGCCCGCCAGGCCACCGGCCGCACCGCCGTCATCTGCTTCACCGGCGCGTTCCACGGCCGCACACTGCTGGCCACCACCCTCACCTCCAAGGTCGACTACAAGAAGGGCTGCGGCCCCTTCGCGCCGGAGGTCTACCGCCTGCCCTTCCCGCGCCGCGAGCCCGGCGAGTCGCTCACCGATGCCGAGGTCTCCGACCGCGCGCTGGCGCGCCTCCGCGCCGCCTTTAAGGACACCGTCGCCCCGGCCAATGTCGCCGCGATCATCATCGAACTCGTCCAGGGCGAGGGCGGCTTCCATGTCGCTCCCCGCGAGTACATCCTGGGCCTCCGCCAGCTCTGCGACGAGCACGGCATCGTCCTCATCTTCGACGAGGTCCAGTCCGGCTTCGCCCGCACCGGCGCGTGGGGCGCCTACCAGCACTACGGCGTCTTCCCCGATGTCTCCACCTGGGCCAAGTCCATGGGCGGCGGCATGCCCATCTCCGCCGTCCTGGGCAAGGCCTCCGTCATGGACCGCGTCAGCCCCGGCACCCTCGGCGGAACCTACGGCGGCAACCCTGTCTCATGCGCCGCCGCGCTCGCCGCCATCGACTCCATGCAGCGGCTCAACCTCAACGCCCGCGCCCAGAAAATCGGCCATGTCATCCGCCAGCGCGTCGAGGACCTCGCCCGCCGCGTGGACGCCATCACCGATGTCCGCGGCCTCGGCGCCATGATGGCCTTCGAAATCCACGACGCGGGCGACCCCGACCGCCCCGCCACCGCGACCGTCAAGAAGATCATGGAGGCCTGCCTCGACCAAGGGCTCCTCATCATCCCCGCCGGCGTCCAGGGCAATGTCGTGCGGATCCTCTGCCCGCTGGTCATCACCGACGAGGAGCTCTCCCGCGGCCTCGATATCCTCACCGCTCAGGTCGAGCGCCACGCCGCAACACCCGTCGCCGCCGCCGCAAAGAGAGGTTGATCCTTCATGCGTCCCTACGCGATCGCCGGACTCCAGCTCAGCATCTCCGGCCGCCAGTCCAACCTCGCCCACATCACCGACCGGATCGAGATGCTCATGCACCTCTACCCGTGGGTGCAGATGGTCGTCCTCAGCGAACTGGCCACCTTCGGCGGCTGGACCGGCCACGCCATGCCGCTGCCCAGCGAAACCGAGGACGCCTATCGCGCCATCGCCGCGCGGCACAAAATCTGGCTCATCCCCGGCTCGCTCTACGAGAAAACACCCGAGGGCGTCTACAACACCACGCCTGTCATCAACCCCGACGGCGAGGTCATCGCCCGCTACCGCAAGATGTTCCCCTTCATGCCCTACGAGACCGGCGTCCAGTCCGGCTCCGAGTTCTGCGTCTTCGATGTCCCCGAGGTCGGTCGTTTCGGCGTCAGCATCTGCTACGACATGTGGTTCCCCGAAACCACACGCACGCTCGCCGTCATGGGCGCCGAGGTCATCCTCCACCCCACGCTCACCCCCTCGATCGACCGCGATGTCGAGCTCGCCATCGCCCGCGCCACCGCGGCGACCAACCAGTGCTTCGTTGTTGATATCAACGGCGTCGGCGACGGCGGCAACGGCCGCTCCATCCTCGTCGCCCCCACCGGCGATGTCCTCTACGAGGCCACCGGCAACGAAGAGATGCTCCCCATCGAGATCGATATGGAGCGCGTCCGCCGCTCGCGCGAGGTCGGCCTCAAAGGCCTCGGCCAGCCGCTCAAGAGCTTCCGCGACCGCAAGGTCGACTTCGCCGTCTACCGCCCCGAGGCCGGCATGGACGGCTACCTCCGCCAACTCGGACCGCTCGAGAAGATGGCCCGCGGCTCCCGCGCCGGCATCCTCCCCGAGCACGGGCCCGCCGGCGCGCTCAACGGCGCACCCCCGACCGAATCCCCGCGCCCCGCGCCCCCGCCCGAGTTCGGCGGCATGGCCCCGCCGCCGCCCGCGGCCCCCGGCGGTGGGCTGTGAACAAGTCCCTCCGCGACTCCGGCAAGGGCGTCCGCAAATACAGCGCGCCGCAACTCCGCATGGACTCATGGAACGAGCTCCAGGTCCGCGTCACATGGCTCAAGGAGTTCACCCGCGCCGGCCGCGACGCCTCCGAGCCCCGCGCGCTCGTCGCCCAGAGTCTTGAAACCCTGCGCACCCTCGAGTTCTACTGGGCCTTCCCCGGCCCCGACCGCATGGACCGACTCACGCGCCTCTTCGAGCGCTCCGAGTTCGCCGATCTCTCCGCCGAAGTCGCCGAGGTCGTCCGCCTCCTCGTCGGGGACGCCTACCGCGATCGCGGCGGCGCCACCGCCGACCGTCACACCACCCCCGGCCGCGCCGACACCAACGCCCGCGACAATCAGCGCACCGGCAAGCCCTACTTCGAAGTCCTCATCGTCGACGCGATGGACAAGCACGACCAGGCGGCGACGCGCGACGGCCTCCTCGCCTGCCGGCGCGACTCCGACGACCTCATCTACGATGTCGTCACCGTCCCCAGCGTCCAAGACGCGATCATCGCCGTCCTCTTCAACCCGACGATCCAGTCCGTCTTCCTGCGCTACAACTACACCTTCCCCACACAGAACAAGCACCCCGCCCTCGAACGCTACCTCGACCTCATCGAGTCCGACCCCATCCCCGTCTGCTTCGGCCTCGACCGCAGTATGGAGCTCGCCAGCGCGCTCCACCGCCTCCGCCCCGAGCTCGATCTCTACCTCGTCACCGACACGCCCCTCGAAAGCGTCGCCGGCAACCTCGGCCGCAACTTCCGACGTGCCTTCTACCGCCTCGAGCAGTACATGGAGCAGCACCTCAGCGTGCTCAAGGGCGTCCGCGAACGATTCGAGGCGCCATTCTTCGAGGCCCTCCGCCGCTACAGCGCCAAGCCCACCGGCGTCTTCCACGCACTGCCCGTCGCACGCGGCAAGTCCATGACCAGCTCGCACTGGGCCCGCGACCTCATCGATTTCTACGGCCCCAACCTCTTCATGGCCGAAACCTCCGCCACCAGCGGCGGGCTCGACTCCCTCCTCCAGCCCCGCGGCCCCATCAAACGGGCCCAGGACGCGGCCGCACGCGCCTTCGGCGCACGCAACACCTACTTCGTCACCAACGGAACCTCCACCGCCAACAAGATCGTCGTCCAGGCGCTCGTCCGGCCCGGCGACATCGTGCTCATCGACCGCGACTGCCACAAATCGCACCACTACGCGATGGTCCTCGCCGGCGCGATGCCCGTCTACCTCGACTCCTATCCGCTGGCGCCCTATTCCATGTACGGCGCCGTCCCGCTCCGACAGATCGAAGAGCGACTCCTCGAACTCAAGGCCGCGGGCAAGCTCGACCGCGTCCGCATGCTCCTGCTCACAAACTGCACCTTCGACGGCCTCACCTACGACCCCCAGCGCGTCATGCGACGCATCCTGGCCATCAAGCCCGACATGATCTTCCTCTGGGACGAGGCCTGGTTCGCCTTCGCCCGTTTCAACCCCGTCCTCCGCCGGCGCACCGCCATGGAAGCCGCGGCACGCCTCCGCGCCGAGTTCACGAGCAACGAGTACCGCCAGCAATACCGCCAGGCGCGCAAGGAAGGCGGCGGTCTCCCCCCCGACGGCATGCCCGACCCCGACAGCGTCCGCGTCCGCGTGTATGTCACGCAGTCCACCCACAAGACCCTGACCGCGCTCCGTCAGGGCTCGATGATCCATGTCTTCGACGAGGACTTTGAGCAGAAGGCCAGCGACTCGTTCCACGAGGCCTTCATGACGCACACCTCGACCTCCCCCAACTACCAGATCGTCGCGTCGCTCGACATCGGCCGCCGCCAGGTCGAGATGGAGGGCTACGAACTCGTCGACCGCACCATCGGGCTGGCCATGACGCTCCGCGAGCGCGTCCGCGAACACCCTATGGTCAACAAGTTCTTCTCCGTGCTCCGCCCCGCCGAGATGATCCCCCAGGAGTTCCGACCCTCCGGCCTCGAGTTCTACTACGACCACGAGCACGGCTGGGGCCGAATGGAAGAGGCGTGGCGCTGCGATGAGTTCACGCTCGATCCCTCCCGCGTCACCCTCCAGATCGCCGGCACCGGCCTCAACGGCGATCAGTTCCGCCACCTCCTGATGGACCAGCACGACATCCAGATCAACAAAACCTCGCGCAACTCCGCGCTCTTCATGCCCAACATCGGCACCACCCGCGGCGACATCGCCTATCTGATCGAAGTCCTCGCCAAGATCGCCTCCGGCGTCGAAGACCGCCTCCTCACCGAGAGCGGCGCCGGCCTCTCACAGCACGCCGCACGCGTCGACGCCCTTCTCAACGGCCCCGCCCTCCCCGACTTCAGCCATTTCCACCCCGCCTTCAAGCCCGACGCCTGTGGCACGCCCGAGGGCGATCTCCGGCGCGCCTTCTTCATGGCCTACGACGAGGCCAATCTCGAATGGCTCCGCCTCTCCCCCGAGACGCTCGCCGAGATCCGACGGGGCCACGAGTTCGTCTCCGCCTCATTCGTCACGCCCTACCCGCCCGGCTTCCCGCTCCTCGTCCCCGGCCAGGTCGTCAGCGCCGAGATCATCGCGTACCTTCTGGCCATCGATGTCAAAGAAATCCACGGGTACCACCCGTCCTACGGCCTGCGTGTGTTCATACCCTCGGCGCTCGAGAAAGCGGCCAGGAACCAGACGAGCGTCCCCAGTCTTCAGAAAAGGTGAATGCGTATGGGTGTCGGTGCAGCGACCAAGCCGGGCGCGGCGGCGCAGGGAACGGACCTCACGGGCAAGTCGCTCGTCTCCGATCATCCCGTCCGCCCGCGACGCAAGAAACTCAAGGGAATCTCGGATATCCGCCGGTACTTCCACCGCAACACCGAGCCCATCTACTTCATCAGCGCCACCAACTTCAATCTCCTCGGCATGGACGAGTGGATCCGCAACTTCAACTTCATCACCGCCATCGACTCCTTCGACGGCATCCACCCGCATGTCTATGTCCCCCCCGAGCGCCCCCACAAGCCCTTCGAGTCCATCGAGGACATCAACAACTACCTCCTGAGCCACCCCGATGTCCGCAAGCTCATCGAGCGTCGCGGCCCCGGCGGCAAGGCCGTCTTCCTCATGTTCGACGAGGAAACCGAACGCCTCTGCGACGAACTCGGCCTGAAGGTCTGCTTCCCCCGCGCCGCGCTGCGCCAGAAGATCGACGACAAAATGGAGACCACACGCATCGCCGACCGCGCCGGCGTCAAGTCCGTCCCCAATGTGCTGGCCAAGGTCGACTCCTACCAGACACTCCGCAAGGTCGCCCGCCGCCTCGGCGATCACCTCGTCGTCCAGACCGCCTACGGCGACTCCGGCCACACCACCTTCTTCATCTCCAGCGAGCGCGACTTCGCCAAGCACGCCAAGGACATCATCGAAGCGCCCGAGGTCAAGGTCATGAAGCGCATCCGCTGCCGCGGCTCGGCGCTCGAGGCCTGCGTCACCCGCCACGGCACGCTCGTCGGCCCCCTCATGACCGAACTCGTCGGGTTCCCCGAACTCACGCCCTACAAGGGCGGCTGGTGCGGCAACGAGGTCTTCGCCGGCGCCTTCACACCCGCCACCCGGCGCAACGCCCGCAACGCCGCCATGGCCTTCGGCGATGAACTCCGCAAGATGGGCTACAAGGGCTACTTCGAGATCGACTTCCTCACCGACCTCGACACCGGCAAGGTCTACCTCGGCGAGTGCAACCCGCGCATCACCGGCGCCTCCTCCATGACCAACCTCGCCGCCTTCGCCCACGCCGACGCGCCGCTCTTCCTCTTCCACCTCCTGGAGTGGATGGGCGTCAACTACGACCTCGACATCGACGAACTCAACGACCGCTGGGCCAACCGCGACAACATCGACTCCTGGAGCCAGCTCGTCATCAAGCACACCAAGGACTCCGTCTCGCGCATCAGCGACGCCCCCGCCTCCGGCATCTGGGAGCTCGATGACCGCAACAACATCCGCTATGTCCGCCCCCAGACCCACCGCCGCACCGTCCACACCGAGAACCGCGCCTTCTACCTCCGCATCGCCGGGCGGGGAGACTACTTCTACGAGGGCGCCGATTTGGGCATCCTCGTCTCCCCCGGCCGTTTCATGGACGAAGACTTCAACCTCACCGACCGCGCCAAGGCCTGGATCAAGGGCATCCGCTCGCAGTACGCCTCTATCCCGCTCTCCGGCGGCGAGGTCTCCAGCGAGCCCGAGCACCACGGCTTCAAACTGATGTGACGATGACCGCCGCGACGACCGATCTATCCCTCGAGTTCCGCGCCGTCATCGAGCCGACCCCCGGCCCGGCCCTGCGCGCCGTCTTCCGGCGCAACTGGCCCGCGTATCACCGCTGGATGCTCAAGCGCACCGACACGGGGCCAACCGCCCAGTACGGCGCCTCGCAGCTCCACGCCCACATGCCCGAACTCACGCCCATCTACCGCGCCATCCTCGAACTCGTCCGCCAGGACGCCGACCGCCGCGCCCACGATGACACCGACGCCGATGGCGGGGGGGGGAGTGGGGGGGGCGGGGGGGACGACGACCGCGCACGCTTCCTCTCCCTCTTCGCGCCCACACCCATCATCCGCGGCTGCTCGCAGGCCGTCTTCTCCGGCGACGGCGCGCCCATGCTCATCCGCAACTACGACCACGCCCCGCACCTCTGCGAAGGCATCGTCCTCGCTTCACGCTGGGGCGGCGTCACCGTCAACGCCGTCACCGACTGTCTCTGGGGCGCTCTCGACGGCGTCAACGACGCCGGACTCGTCGTCGCCCTCGCCTTCGGCGGACGCAAGGTCGTCGGCCACGGATTCGCGGCATCCCTCATCGCCCGATACCTCCTCCAGACCTGCGCCACCGTCCGCGACGCCCTCCACGCCCTGGCCCGTCTCCCCGTCTACATGGCCTACAACTTCACACTTCTCGACCGCGCCGGCGAACACGCCACCGCCTACACCGCGCCCGACCGCCCCCCGATCTTCGAGGCCACGCCCCACTCCACCAACCATCAACTCGGCGTCGAGTGGCCCGAGTACGCCCACTTCACCCAGACCATCGAACGCCGCGCCCACCTCGCCGCCGCGCTCACCACCATCCCCGACACCCGCGCCGCCATCGACACCTTCCTCCGCCCGCCACTGTTCCGCTACGACTACCGTCGCGGCTCCGGAACCCTCTACACCGCCCTCTACGACCCCCGCGCCCCCACCGTCTCCCTCCACTGGCACGGCCAGAGCGCCCTCTTCGATCCCGACGCGCCCCGCCCCGCCCGCGTCCGTGTCCGCTACCTGACCGCCTGAGCAACCTCCCGCTCAACCCGCGCCCTTCCGCGGCTCGATAACCATTCCATGCCCGCAACGGCGATCACCGCAGCGCCGCTCACCGTCAACGGCCGCGCCACAGACGCCGACCGCCCGTGGTCGCAGCGCGAGCTCATCTACAGGCAGCACGCCGAGTGGCTCGCATCAAGCCGCTATGTCGATTTCCCCTACCAGATCGGCATCGAGTCCCGCGCCCTCTGCAACGCCTCGTGCGAGTTCTGCCCCTACCCGACCATGAGGCGCCAAGGCCAGCGCATGGACGATGCGCTGCTCGAGAAGATCCTCCGCGACATGGAGGACCTCCCGCGGGACCTCCCGCTCGATGTCAACCTCGCCCGCATGAACGAGCCCTTCGCCGACAAGCGCGTCCCCGACCTCGCCCTCGAGCTCGAGCGCCGGTTCCCGCAGGTCTCGCTCTGGATCTTCACCAACGCCTCGCCCCTCATCCCCAAGGTCGCCGCGAAACTCACCCCCCTCCGGCGCGTCACCCAGTTCGTCATCAGCTTCAACGACCACCGCCCGGATGAGTACCCCCGCGTCATGGGCCTGCCCTTCGACCGCACCGTCGCCAACATCGATGCGCTCCACGAGATGGCCGCCGTTGGCGCCGTCTCGTTCGCGCCAACTATCTCCCGCGTCGGCGACGGCACCCCCGCCGATGACGAGTTCCTCGCCTGGTGCGCGCAGCGCTGGCCCGCCTTCCAGCACCGCGTCACCCAGCGCTTCGACTGGATCGGCAGCGTCGGACTCTCCACCTTCGGCGACATGCCCCGCACCGGCTGCTGGCAGTGGTTCCACCTGCCCATCCTCGCCGGCGGACAGGTCGCATGGTGCACCCTCGACCACGAGGGCGACCGCTCCCGCGGCGATGTCCGCGACCGCCACATCCTCGACATCTACAACGAGCCCGCCCACCGCGAACTCCGCCGCACGCTCCCCGACCGCGTGAATGTCGCCGTCTGTTCGCGCTGCAACCACTACGGCTGACCCCGAGCCGACGACTCGACTTGGTACCGTGACGCCATGACCCTCACCGGGCTGGCTGTCCTCCTCTTCGTGCTCGTCCAGATCGCCATCGGCGCGTGGGCCTCACGCCGCGTCCGGGGCGAGACCGACTACCTCGTCGCCGGACGCCGCCTGCCCGTCTGGATGGCCGGGCTCTCCATCTTCGCCACATGGTTCGCCGCCGAGTCCGTCATCGGCGCCTCCGGCGCGATCCGCGACGAAGGCCTCTCCGGCGGCCGCGCCGACCCCATGGGCTACGCCCTGGCCCTCATCCTCATGGGCCTGCTCCTGGCCGCCCGCTTCTGGAAAATGGGCGCCGTCACGCTCGGCGATGTCTTCCGCATGCGCTTCGGCCCCGCGAGCGAACGCGTCGCTTCGGTCGTCATGATCCCGACCTCCATCCTGTGGTGCGCCGCCCAGCTCCTCGCCTTCGCCTCCATCCTCGCCAGTCTCACCCCGCTCCAGATCGACGGCGCCGTCGTCGTCGCCGTCATCGTCGCCGTCGTCTACACCGGCCTCGGCGGCCTCTGGGGCGATGTCATGACCGATGTCATCCAGGGCGGCGTCGTCCTCATCGGCGTGCTCGTCATGCTCGCCATCGTCGCCGCCGAACTCGGCGGCTCCTCCGCCGCGCTCGCCGCCATCGAGCCGGAGCAACTCCGCCTCGTGCCCGAGGGCGAGTCCCTCTGGTCCCGCCTCGATGTCTGGATGGTCCCCGTCGTCGGCGCGCTGGTCACGCAGGAGTCCGTCTCGCGCATCCTCGGCTGCCGCAGCGCCAAGGGCGCGCGCAACGCCGCCCTCATGGGCGGCGGCATGTACCTCGTCTTCGGCCTCGCGCCGGTGATCCTCGGGCTGATGGGCGCGCACATCGCCGGAGTCACCGCCACCGGCGACGACTTCATCCCCGCCCTCGCCGAGCACACGCTCCCCCCCTGGGCCCGCGTCCTCTTCCTGGGCGCCATGTGCTCAGCCATCCTCTCCACCGTCGACTCCTCGCTCCTGGCCGTCAGCGGCCTCGTCTCCCACAACCTCACGCCCGGCCGCCTCCGCGCCGACAACTCGCCCCGCGCCGAACGCCGCCGCCTCCTCATCGCGCGCATCGCGCTCGTCGCCGCGGGCATCGTCGCCGGCGTCATCGCCCTCGGCGCCGACAGCATCATGGGCATCGTCCTCGAGGCCGACTCCCTCGGCACCGCCGGCGTCGCCACGGTCGTCCTCTTCGGCCTCTTCACCCGCCTCGGAGGGCCGGTCGCCGCGATCACCACGCTCGTTATCGGCCTCGCCGCCGGGCAGGCCGTCGATCTCCTGACCGAAGACGCCCCCGCCTTCATCATCTCCCTCGCCGCCAGCATCCTCGCGTTCATCGCCGTCGCCGCCTTCGAGCCGCGCACCGCGCAACGCAAGACGCCCGATCGGAGGTAACCGATCGGGCGCCCGTTGGTCGCACAGAGATGGAAACTGTCAGGAGAGAGGAAACAGGGAAGAGAGGGTGTTCGTTCGGATCGCCGCGCCGATCAGCAGCGGCACAGCTGGCCCCACTGCGCCAGCACGATGTTCAGGTCGTCCACATTCACAATGCCGTCCTCGGTCAGGTCGCCCTCCGGCCCGCCCGTGAGCCACTGCGAGAGCACGATGTTCAGATCATTCACATCCACCGCGCCGTCGCCGTTGATGTCGCCCTCGCACTTGATCGGGGGCAGCGTCGTCGGATCGGCGCAGTACGCCGCGATCCCGTCGATGTCGTCCGGCAGCGGGTCGATGAGCATCGGCACGCTGAACCCGCCGAAGTACGAGACATACAACTGACCGGGGCTGAGCCCGCCCGACTCATCGGGCGGCGTCGAGGGGTCGTCGTCGTCCACCGAGAACACGACCGCAAGGAACCCGCCCGCCGGGCCGCCCGGCAGCAGGTTCGTCGCCCACACGAACTCGAACGCGTCCACATCGGTGCTCTCGGGAATCCCCAGGTGCACGACATCGTCGATCACCTTCACCGGCCCCAGCCCCGGCACGACGAAGTAGATCGAGCCCGGATCGATCGGCGCGCCCGCCGCGTCAAAGTAGTGCGCTTCGTGGTCCGCCGTGAAGTAGTGATTGAAGCACTGATCCGCGGCCAGGTTCACATTGATGTCCAGCGCGTCCACATCGTCATCGAACTTCTGATCCGGCAGCGGCGTCGACGCCAGATTCACATTCACCGCCCGCTCGCCCAGCCACGGCGTCATGCTCGTCACCAGCCCCGCCAGCGGAGCGACACTGATCGCGATCACCTCGTCATCGCCCGCCAGCGTCCCGTAGGTCAGGCCGGCCGGCGAGGTCGAGTTCTGCGGCACATCGCAGTTGAGCCAGTTCAGCCCGCGATCGTCGTCGAAGCTGATCACAAGCAGGCGCAGGTCGTAGATGCACTGAGCGTTGAACTGCGGGATCGGCTGCTGGTTCGGCCCGTCCGGGTTGATGAACTCACGCAGGTCAAGGCCGATCCGATCGATCCCGTCCAGATCGAAGTACTCGAACGCCTGCTGCTGGATCGGCCCGCCGAAGCAGATCGGCGCCACCGTCCCCGAGTCATCGTCCGGCGCCGGGTCGACGCCCGCAAAGATGAACGCATCATCGATCACAAACCCGTCCTCCGGACCCGCCATCAGCGGACGGAACCACGAGTACACATCGCCCGGGTCCATCAGGTTGTTGCCCGGAGAGAACGGATCGCTCAACTCGCGGTCCGAGCCGATGTCGATCGAATACTCAAGATTGAAGCAGGGGTCGCACGCGCCCACCTGCGCGTTCGCGGCATTCGTCACGCCCACCGCCAGCGCCGCGCCGGAAACCAGCATCAGACGGGCGGCCATCCGGTTCGTTGTCGTTTGAGTGCTCATGGGTTCCTCCAGAACTCGAAGTGCTTGTTCGCGGCCGGCGGGTCCTCCCGCCGACACCAGAACCTCTGGCCGTCCCCCGAAACACTCCCCGACGAATCCGCGAGATTTCCCGATGAACCCCGCCACCGCACCCAGTTCGGACACCGTTCGGTCCTCGACGCCCGCCGTATACTCAATCTTGTGGAGCCGCGGCAAGACGACCTGACGCAACTCATCGGCGACGCCCGGGGCGGCGACCCCTCCGCCCGCGAACGCCTCTACGACCGCGTCTACGACGAACTCCGCTCCATCGCCCGCCGAACCCCACGCGTCGGCCGGCCCGGCCAGACCCTCCAGCCCACCGTCATCGTCAGCGAGCTTTTCGTCGAGTTCGAGCGCCGTTTCCCCCCGCCCCCGCGCGACATCCCCGAGAGCCGCGCCACATTCTTCCGCACCGTCGCGCTGGCCATGCGCACCATCTGCCGCGACTACTGGCGCGCCCAGCACGCCCAGAAGCGCGGCGGCGGCGCCGCGCCCGCACCGCTCGACGAACGCCTCGACGCCGGGCCACGCGACGAACTCATGACCGACTCCGGCTTCCTCGACCTCGACGAAGCCCTCACCCGTCTCGAGCACTTCAACAAGCGCTGGTTCGAGGTCGTCATGCAGCGCTACTTCGCCGGGCGCACCATCGCCGAGACCGCGACGCTCTTGGGCATGGCCGAGTCCACCGTCTCGGCCGATTGGCAACTCGCCCGCGCCTGGCTCCGCAAGGAACTCCGCGCCGACGCATGACCGATCACCGCCACACGCCGCTCTCCGACGCCCAGCGCACACGCATCGACGAGCTCTGCGCCGCCGCGCTCGCCCTCGCCCCCCACGAGCGCCGCGCCTACATCGACACCCACTGCGCCGATGACGCCGCCGTCCGCCGCGAGACATGGTCCATCGTCGCCGCCCTCGCCGACGACGGCTTCCTCGAAACCCCCGTCGAACTCCCGCCCATGAGCGCCGACGAAGACCGCCACGCCCCCGAGCGCCGGCTCGGCCACCGCATCGGCCCCTACACCGTCGCCGACATCCTCGGCCAGGGCGGCTTCGCCGTGGTCTACCGCGCCGTGCAGGACCGGCCCATGAAGCGCGAAGTCGCGCTCAAACTCATCAAGCCCGGCATGGACTCCCGCGCCGTCGTCGCCCGTTTCGAGGCCGAGCGCCAGGCGCTGGCCATCATGGACCACCCCGGCGTCGCGCGCGTCTTCGACGGCGGCGTCACCGACGACGGCGTGCCCTACTTCGTCATGGAGCTCGTCACCGGGCAACCCATCACGAAGTGGTGCGACGATCACCACCTCACCATCGAGCAGCGGCTCGCCCTCTTCATCGAGGTCTGCGACGCCGTCCAGCATGCACACCAGAAGGGAGTGATCCACCGCGACCTCAAGCCCAGCAACATCCTCGTCCACGAACGCGACGGCGCGCCCCGCGTCAAGGTCATCGACTTCGGCATCGCCAAAGCGCTCCACGAGCCGCTCATCCCCGGCGCCGCCATGACCCTCGCCGGCCAGTTCATCGGCACACCCGAGTACATGCCCCCCGAGCAGATGGGTGGTGGGGGGGGCGGTGGTGGTGGGGGTGGTGGGGGGGA
>CAZSLT010000065.1:0-14289 GCA_964607595.1 uncultured Phycisphaeraceae bacterium | reverse complement strand
GCGTGATCCGGGAGGCGCGCCGTTCGGCTGTGAACAGGTGATCACCGGCTTGAATGGTTCCGACTCGGTCGCGCAGGACATCGAACGGCTGACCACTGCCCTGAGCGCTCACGCGCCCGGGAGTTTTGCCGATGATGTCACGATCGCCTCGTTCCGGCTCGAGGGTATCCCGCCAGAGTGACCGCGCCCGATGGGTGGGCCGGCCCGAGTCTGAGGACGAACACGGGTCACGCCGGTAGCGGCGGATCTCCGGACACCGCCCCCCCACACGCGGTGCGACGGGGCTGGAAGAATCAGTGGGCAGGGCCGGACTTGAACCGGCAACCCCCGCATTTTCAGTGCGGTGCTCTACCAATTGAGCTACCTACCCGATAGGGCGGGAACACTAGCAAGGCCGCGTCGAAGCGGCAAGGTATCCCGCCCCCGTACACAATCCGTCCAGACGGATGCAATGGATCGACACCCAGGGCGTTGGGCCCGAGGATGCTGGCGATGCCCGAACGACGCGCGGACGGCGATCACGATCTCGCGGCCCTGCTGGAGCAGGTTTCACGCGGCGATGATCGCGCATGGAGAACACTCCTGGATCGCTATGCGCCCAGGGTCTTCGCGATGGCTCGTTCACGCGTCGGACAACCCGAACTCGCCGAGGAGATCACCCAATCCGTGTTCGCGACCGTTGCCGAGAAAGTGATAACCAGGAAATACTCTGACCGTGGCCGGTTCGAGCCGTGGCTGTTCAGGGTCACGATGAACCGCGTCCGTGATGAGTTTCGACGCCGCAAGCGCCACCCCGCCGAGTGTTTCGATGAGTCCACCCATGACTCCGCGGCGCCCGACGCAGGATCGGTCTCCGATATGGCGCGAGCCGAGCATTCCGCGTTGCGGAGCGCCATGGAGTCGCTCTCGGACGCCGATCGCACCGTGGTTGAGATGCGGCATCACGGCGGGATGGGATTCAAGCAGATCGCCGCGGCGTTGGAGGAACCCATGGGCACCGTCCTGGCCCGCCATCACAGGGCGCTGCGCAAACTGAAAGCATTCATGGAGTCGCTTGGCGTCGCCGGGGCGGAGGGGGCTGGCGGGGCAACGATACCGATGAAAGGTAGCGAGTCATGACCACCAAGCAGAACGATCCAATGAACGCATCGCCGGAGTTGCCGCCCGATCTGGCGGCCATCTCCGCGGCGCTCGACCATCTCGCGCACGCCGAGCGGGCAGCGACGCCTCGCGGTCTCGCCGACAGGATCTATTTCCGTACCGCGGCATCGCTCCGTGCCGATGCTCCGCGACCCATGACACACCCGACATGGGGCGTGACGCTGCGGCTGGCCGCGGTGCTGGCCGTCGCGGCGCTCGGTGTGATCGGCGCGATATCCGCGCTGAACAAGCCCTCGTCCCCCGGCCCCGCGAACCCCGAGTTCACCTCGGGCCCGACGGCGGATGAAATGATCGAACTGGCCATCGCCGAGCAATGGGAGCCGATCTCCACCGCTTCGTTGGCCGAGGTGAAAAGTGAACTGGAGAGTCTTGAGTCCGCCCTGGACACATTCTGGTCGATCGACGCCGACTGGCTCGATGAGGAGTCGTTGTGATGAAACCCGCCACACATGGCGTGATTGCAGTCCTCGCGGCTTTCTCGCTCGGCCTGCCGGCCGTGGCCCAGCGGCAGTCGCCGCCCCCGCCCGCCGAACCGGCGGAGCGTGCCCCGGATGTTCAAGCCGATCGCATGCCGCCCGACGCGGCGCGGCTCCGCGCGTTCATCGAGCGTCGTCTTGAGCGCGCCAAGTCGCAGACCGCGATGCTCGAGCAGGTCTTGGCCCGCCTCGATGAAGGCGCTGATCTGGATGATCTTCGCGAGGACTTCCGCGAATTGTGGACCGACCGCGACATGCGCGACGACGATGGCGATCGTTCCGTTGGACGCCCCGGCCCCGGCCCGGGCGATGGCGGCGGGCCGCCTTCGGGCAGGGAAGGGCGCCCCGGCGCATCGATCGAGCGTGAGCCGTTCCTGGAGTTCCTGCGCGTCGAGTTTCCGATGGTGCATGAACGAGTCGTCGAGAGTCTGAAAGCCATGCCCGCCGACGATCCCGCGGCGAACGATCCCGGCGAATGGCCGCGGGTGCGCCCCTTTATCGAGCTGATGCGACTGCGTGAGCATGACCCGCAGATGTTCGGGCTCCGCAAGAGTCTCTGGTCGGAGGAGTGGCGTTCGCGCGAATTGGCCCGGCAGATCGCCGCGTCTCCCGAGGGTGAGCGCGAGCCGCTTGTGGCCGAGCTCCGCGTCACGCTGGAGAAGCAGTTCGACCTCCAGCTCGCCCTGCACCGGCTCGATCTGGAGCGTCTCGAAGCGAGGCTCCAGAACGCCAGGCGCGAGGCCGACGAGCGCGAGGCCGCCCGACGCGATACGGTCAATGCACGGCTCGTGGAAGTCTTGACGGAGCCCGATTCGCGTCGGCGGGATCGGGATCGCGGACGCGTCAGACCGGAGTCGGCCAGGAATCCCGAAGGCGGCGACCGCTCGCCGTAAGTCGATCCCACCCGCTATCGTGACCGGGTGGAAGCCGCTGCGTCAGTTCCTGCGATGGCCGCTCCCCCGCGCACGCGGGACAATCCGTGGACGCGCTCGAAGGCGGGGATGATCGGCGGCGCCATCTTTCTGCTTCTGGCGCTGGCGTGCCTGGGCACCCTCCGCTGGACGCTGCCCCGCGTCAACGAACAGTCTCCCGCCGCCGCGATGCTGCCCCCGACCTGGGCGATGTCCCTGCCCCCAGACTGGGCGGACCCCGACCGGTGGAGCGGATCGAAGGGCGTCGCCCTCGATCGGGTTGTGGCCGGGTATCACGCGGCCGCCTCGTTGCGAGCGGCTCAAACAATCGCTGACTCGGCCGTCACACCCGCGCCCCCGACGGCACAGGAGATCCGATCGAACGCGCCGTTCTACTGGCTCGGGACCGACAAGCTCGGGCGCGATGTCTTCGTGCGTTGCCTGGCGGGCGGCGGGGTGTCGATCGGTGTCGGGATCGCCGCGGCGACGATCAGCGTCGTCATCGGCACGCTCTATGGCGCCCTGGCGGGCTACGCCGGAGGTCGGGTCGATGCATTCATGATGCGTGTGGTCGACATTCTCTACGGACTGCCCTATGTCCTGCTCGTCGTGCTGCTCGCCGTTGCGGGGGATGCGATGATCGATCGTTTCGCCGAGGGCAAAGCGTTGCGCGCCGAGTCGGCGCGCGTCGCGTTCGTGCTTGCCGAGGCTTATGAGGCCGCGACACCCGAAGCCAGAGAAAGCGTCGGCATCGCGATCGCCGATCAGCCGGGCGTCGCCAAAGCGTGGCAGGACCTCACGGCCGACATCGCGTCCGGGGCGGAGACGCGTCGACGCGTCGAACGCCTGACCCGCTCAGAGGCGGGGTCGGCGCTGATCGACTCATGGACCGACACACTTCTCGGAGACGACGAAACGGCCCGGCAGTCGCTCGAGGACGAGGCCACCCGCCTGGCCGGCAGCGGCGGGCTGCCCAATCCCTCGCTCAACGAAAAGACCCGATCGACGCTCCGCGTTCTCATCCTTCTGGTGGCCATCGGGGGGGTCAGTTGGCTGACGATGGCGCGTGTCATCCGTGGGCAGGTGCTCTCGCTGAAGGCGCGTCCGTTCATGGAGGCGGCCCGCGCGCTGGGCATCTCCGTGCCGCGGCAGTTCCTGCGCCACATGCTCCCGAATCTGCTGGCGCCGATCATCGTGTACGCCACGCTAACCGTCCCTCAGGCCATCCTCCAGGAGTCGTTCCTGTCGTTTCTCGGCATCGGGATTCAGCCGCCCCTGCCCAGTTGGGGCAATCTCGCGGCCGAGGGGCTGGCGGAGTTGAACACCGTCCACTCACGCTGGTGGCTGCTCGTGTTCCCGTGCGCGCTGCTCGGCGCGACGCTGCTGGCCCTGAATTTCATGGGCGAGGGGCTCCGCGAAGCGTTTGATCCCAAGCGTGCCAGATCGTAGGGTAGCCCGCGCCATTGTCCTGTTCGCGACCGGCGGTCAACGCCGGGGAGAGTTGATCATGCAGAATCGATTCGGCGTCAAAGATTTCATCATGATGGCCATGCTCTTGGTCGTCATTGTGATGCTCGGCCTCTTCATGTTCCAGAAGGATCGCACCTTCGAGAAGGCGCTGGAAGTCCAGAACGCCACGGCCGATATCAAGACGATGATCGCGTCGATCTCAACCGGCAACGAGGAACTCGGATCCCGGCTGGGTTCGATCAACGCGGCGGCCCAGCGACAGACGCAACAAGCCGAGGCGATGCTGGCCGAACTCCGCGGGCTCCGCGCCGACGCCGCGTCGGGACGGCTGGACCTTTCAGGGGTAGACGCGCCCGATGAGGCGTCCGACTCCTCCTCAGACACCGACAACAGCACCGCGAACGATGAACGCGACGAGTCGTGGGCGCGGCCCGGAGTGGAGGTCACATGGAGCAAGCCGTGGGCCTATACGACCAATCCCACCACGCTCGGCGGCACACCCGGCGGAACATTCATCGAAACCTTTGAGGGCCAGATGCGCACCGCGACGCCGGCGCGCTACGCCGATGTCTACGGCCGGCGAATCAACGACATGGTGCTCGAGCCGCTTGGGGCGTGGGACCCGCAGACACTCGAGCTCCGCGGGCGTCTGGCGCAGGCCTGGCAGTACGATCCAAACGGTATGTGGCTCCGTGTCCGCATCCATCCGCGCGCACGCTTTTCCGATGGCAAGCCGGTCACCGCCGAGGATGTCCGCTTCTCGTACTACGATGTGGTGTTCAACCCCGAGATCGAGGCCGACCGCGAGCGTTCTGTCTACAACAACATCGCCGACATCAAGGTGCTGTCCGAGAAGGTGGTCGAGTTCCAATTCAAAGAGGCACGCTACGACAGCATCGCCCAGGCATTCGGCTGGTATGTCATGCCCAAGCACTTCTACGAGAAGTACACCCGGACGCCGCAGATCTACAATCAGTCGACCGGGCTGGTTATGGGATCCGGGCCGTTCAAGATCGCCAACTTTGATCCAGAGCGCCAGTGGTCGCCGCCCAGCGACCTGGTGCTCGAGCGCAACGAACTCTACTGGGCCCCGGCCAAACCGCTGCTCGCCAACTACCGAATCAAATCCAACAGCAACAGCCTGGCGCGTTTCACGGAGTTCATGAACGGAGACTCCGACTTCATCCGGCCCACTTCAGAGCAGTTCGCCGCCGCCGCATCGGATGAAAGTTTTCTCTCTCAGGGCAGAACCGCCAAGAAGTGGCTGAACATGCGGGGCGGGTACGCGTTCTTGGCGTGGCAATGCGGCCCGCGCAAGGGCGGGGAACTGACCCCGTTCCACGATAAGCGCGTTCGCCTCGCGATGACACACCTGATCGACCGCGAGCGCATCCTCCGCGATATCCGTATGAATATCGATAAGGTCGCCACCGGTCCGTTCTCGTCCGCGACCTCCCAGGCCGATCCGACCATCAAACCTTGGCCGTTCGATCTCGCCCGGGCCGACGAGTTGCTCGTCGAAGCGGGCTGGCTCGATCGTGACGGGAACGGCATCCGAGAGAACGAGGCCGGCAAGGAGTTCGGCTTCGAGCTCACATACCCCGCCGGGAACGAGTCCACCGAACAGATGGTGAGGTATGTCAAGCAAGCATGCGCGAACATGGGCATCAGGTGCGACCTCAAGCCGATCGATTGGTCGATTCTTCAGCCATTGCTCGATCAGCGGGACTTCGACTGCGTGACCTTTGCGTGGTCCGCTTCCACCCCCGAGAGCGATCCGGAGCAAATCTGGCATTCCAAATGGATCAACAACCAAGGAGACAACTGGATCCAGTGGAACAGCCCGACCGCCGACGCGCTCATCGAGCGCGGCCGCAAGGTGCTCGTCGACGCCGATCGGATGAAGGTCTGGCACGAACTGCACCGCCATTTCCATGAGGAACAGCCCTACACCTTCCTCTTCGAGATGCCCTGGATTCGACTTGCCAGCGCCCGTGCCGGAAATGTCCAGGAATACCGCAGCGGCATGGAGTGGTACGAGTTCTTCATCAGGCAGGGCGGCGCCACCGCGATGGCCCCCTGACCGCCACCACGCCGCCCGCAATCAGTCAGTCCACGCCCCTGAATACGAGATCATGACCGCCGCAATGTGAGCCGCCGCCAGAGCATCCATGGGAACCTACCTCCTCCGACGCCTGATGCTCCTCATCCCGACCGTGATCGGGATGACATTCCTCATCTTCATGCTCATCGCATCAGCGAAGGGTGGAATCGGTGCCGCGATGGAGTTCTCATCAGGCGCGGGGCAGGCCAAGGGCGAGAGCGCGGCATTGCGCCGAGCCATGCTCGAGGACCGCTACGGGCTCGACTCGCCCGTCGTTGTCCAGTACGGGCGATGGCTCGGCCGGATCAGCCCCATCAAGTTCGGGACACGCGATCAGCTGTCACCGGCGGGTGAGCGGTTCCGTATCCCCAGGCAGATCAAGGAACCGCCCGTCTGGGAGTGGTTCGTCGACACGCTGCCCGAACCCGACGCGGCCGCCACCGTTCCCCCCGCGGAGGCCGAAGAAGAGGTTCGGCGCGATGCCTACCGGCTTGCCTCCAACGACTTCGCGGCCGCACGCGTGGACTATGTCCGCGCCCGGACCGACCTCGAACTCGCGATCGGCGAACTCCTCCGCGCCACAGGTCATGCCGACGCCGTCAAGGACGACGGTTCATTGAAAGACGAGAAGGCCGCGGGCGTCGCGCCCGACCGCACGCATGAACTCTGGCCCGAGGTGGAGCGCAAGGCGTCGGTCGCGCTTTCGGCGTACCAGAAGTCCGTCAGCCGGCGGCTCACGCTGATCGCATCGTTCGAGACCAAACCGTTCCCGGAAGCCGGAGTGCCCGTCATCCCCGGCGTGCTGTCCGTCGGCGCCCCGGACCTGGGTTACTCCTACAGCCGCAGCGTGCCCGTGCTCACGCTCATCAAGACCGCGCTGCCCGTCACGCTTCTGCTCAATCTGCTGGCATTCCCGATCATCTACATGATCGCCGTTCCTTCGGGCATTCTCGCGGCCACGCACCGCGGATCATGGATCGATGTCGCATCGGGCTCGCTGTTTGTCGCCTTGTGGTCGGTTCCGGTCGTCTGGGCCGGTGTGCTGGCGATCGGATTCCTGGGGAACAAGGAGTATCTCGGCTGGTTCCCGGTGTCGGGCCTTCACGATAACGAGTCTTCGCGCATGCTCTTCCTGCCCTCGTACAACGAGGATGGCTGGCAACGCGGATACCTCCTCGACACCCTCTGGCACATCTGTCTTCCGGTGGCGTGCCTCGTCTACGGCGGCTTCGCGATCCTGAGCAAGCAGACCCGGGCCGCGATGCTCGAGAACTTCACGATGGACTATGTCCGCACGGCCAAGGCCAAAGGCGTCGATCGCAAGTCGATCGTGATGCGCCATGTGTTCCGCAACAGTCTCCTGCCCGTGATCACGATGTTCGTCACCGTCTTCCCCGCGACGCTCGCCGGCTCGGTCGTCATCGAACGCATTTTCTCGATCCCCGGCATGGGCTCGCTCATCATCGACGCGATCTTCCTCCGCGACACCGAGATTCTGCTCTCCAACTCGCTGATCATCGGCATGGTGAATGTCGTCGCTCTTCTGCTGGCCGACATCCTGTACGCCATGGCCGACCCGAGAATCACCTACAAGTAGAAGCGCCGCACACTTCATGGACCCGAACCAGAGCACAACCCGCGCCCAGATGCCCGAGGCCGTCACGGGCGTTCAACTGATGCAGGGCATCGGCCACCGCCCGGCCAAGGGGTTCTGGGCCGACGCGTGGTCGCAGGTGCTCCGCCGACCCGGCGCGGTGCTCGGGCTGAGCTGGGTCTCGATCGTGCTCTTCTTCGCGTGCTTCGCGCCGGTCCTCGCCTCGGGGCACCCGATCCTCTGGCGCGATCTGACCGCGTCCAAGGTCACCTCGCCCCTGTGGGAGAATCTGTCTGCGGTCGACCTGCTGCTCGTGATCGGCGGCCTCCTGGCGCCGCTGTGGATGTTCCTGCCGCTGCCCGTGGCGCGTTCGAAGCGCCTGGGCATCCTCATCGCTTCGGGCCTCTTGGCCGCGGTGATCGCGGCCGGGGCGATGTACCTCCAGTCGCGCGTCCGTTCCGGCGAGCTCCCGGCGTTCATGCTCGATGCATGGCGGGACACCTACAAGGGCAAAGATGGAAAGGAAGTCTCCGGCCGCGAGTGGTTCATTTTCTTTTCGTCGCTGTCGCTGTCGGCGACCGCCTCCCTCCTGTGGCTCCTGATTCCGTTCACGCGCCGACTCTGGACGCGCGTGCTGGTGGTGCTCTTCATCGGCGCGGTGGCGTGCTCCTGCATCGCGGTCAAGTGGACCCCCAAGCTCCAGAGCTGGCGTTACCACTCGATGGAGGCGACGGGGAAATACGAGGCGACCTACACCCTCGTCCCATGGTCGCCGCTCCAGGGCGACACGGCGTTCAATCGCAAGCCGCCCGGCTCCTCGCCCGCCCAGATGTTGCCCGATGACAGCGTCTATCAATCCGTGAGCGCCCCCTACATCCTCGGCACCGACGAGAACGGACGCGATGTCCTGACGCAGATGCTCCATGCCTGCCGGCTCTCGATCTCCATCGGGCTCGTCTCCACGGGGATCGCCGTGTTCATCGGGGTCACGATGGGCGCGCTCATGGGCTATTTCGGCGGGTGGGTGGACATGGTTCTCTACCGCGTCGTCGAGATCTTCATGTCGTTCCCGGTCCTTATACTGCTCATCATAGCAGCGGGCTTCCTGACCCGGAACACATATGTGATGATGGCTATCATCGGCTGCTTCTCCTGGATGACGGCCGCGCGATTCATCCGTTCCGAGTTCTTCAAGCTCCGCGAACAGGACTTCGTGCAGTCCGCCCGCGCCGTCGGGCTCCCGCTGCGGACCGTGCTCTTTAGGCACATGCTCCCGAACGGAATCACGCCGGTGCTGGTCGACGCTTCCTTCCTCATCGCCGCCGCCATCAACATCGAGGCCATCCTCTCGTACCTCTCGCTCGGGCCGGCCGACCGCCCGAGCTGGGGCGCCCTGCTCTCGGCCGCGACAAGCCAGACCGGCCAGTTCGTGTGGTGGCTGGCGATCTTCCCCGGCGTCGCGATCTTCCTGACCGTGCTCTCCTACAACCTCATCGGTGAAGCCCTGCGGGACGCCATCGACCCCAAACTCAAGAAGGCCCGAGTCTGACGCATGCCAGCCCACTCCACGAAAGCATCGAACGGGCCCGGGCGCGTCAAGCCCTCGGCAAGCCCCGCGCCGCTCGGGCTCGATGAGTCGGTCCCGCTGCTCCGCGTCGCCGATCTGGCGGTCTCCTTCGACAACGGCAAGGGCCCGCGCATCCAGGCCGTCGACGGCGTCCGCATGAGCGTCTACCCACGCCAGACACTCGCCGTCGTCGGAGAGTCGGGCTGCGGCAAGTCCGTCACGGCCATGAGCACCATGCAGCTCGTGCCCAGACCACCCGGCCGGTTCGACCGGGGCTCGGCCTTTTTCAATCTCAAGGGCAAGCAGGTCGATCTCCTGACGCTCGATGAACGGCGGATGCAGCAGATCCGCGGCTCCGAGATCGCGATGATCTTCCAGGAGCCCATGACCTCGCTCAACCCGGTCTACACCATCGGCGATCAGATTCTCGAAGCCATCCTCCTCCATCAAGAGGTGCGGTTCGATGAGGCCGTCGAGATCGCCGTCCGCGCCATGGACGATGTCGGCATCCCCGACCCTCGGGCGCGGCTGAGCGATTATCCGCACCAGTTCTCAGGCGGCATGCGCCAACGCGTCATGATCGCCATGGCGCTGGCCTGCAATCCGGCGCTGCTGCTGGCCGACGAGCCGACGACCGCGCTCGATGTCACCATCCAGGCCCAGATTCTCGAGCTGCTCCGCGGGCTGCAGCGCGATCGGGGCATGGGCATGATGCTCATTACGCACGCCCTGGGCGTCGTCGCCGAGAACGCCGATGTGGTCTGCGTCATGTACGCCGGACGCGTCGTCGAGTACGCCACTGTCTTCGAGATCTTCCGCAAACCGCTCCACCCGTACACCCGCGGCCTCTTCGCTTCCATCCCGAAGATGAACGAGCACCGCCGCCGCCTCGTCACGATCAATCAGATCGTGGATGACGCCGCCGAGTTCAGGAAACTCCCCGGCGCGTCCGAGGGCATCCGCCCGTGGTGGCCCTGGCACGACCCGCCCAAGGACATCCGCCCCAAGCCCGGGCCCGCCGGCGACTATTACCTCCAGGAAGTCGAGAAGAACCACTGGGTCGGCGTGTGGAGAACCGCGGCCGTGAGCGATCATGAGTCGCCCCCGCCGGATCTGAATTACCGCATCGATGATGACCCCGCCGCGCCCCGCTCGCACGCCCGCTGACGCTCGTCAGATCCTGTTATTCTGTCCCCGTGCGTGTGCTGCTGATGGCAGGTCGGTCGTTCGCGCTGCGTGAGCAGGTGATGCTCAGGCGCGTCGCCGTCGGTCTGATGCAGGAAGGCGTCACCACCGCCATCGCTACGCCGCGGTCGATCGGCGAGCCCGACCACGCGGGTCTGACGACGCTCGTGACCTACGACGATCTCGGCTGGTCGCTCACGACCCATTCACGCTCACGCGTGCTGCTGCAATCCCTGACCAGCGAGGAGCACGCCGGCTGGGGCGGGTCGGACGCGCCGATCGATGTCGTTCATGCCTGGGGGCACGCCGCGTGGCCCATGGCCTTGGCGGTCGCCCGAGAGTCGGGCGCGGCGGTCGTCCTGGATGTCTGGTCGGTTCAGGCCGCCGAGCAGATCCGTCGCTCCGAGCGATCCGCGTCCAAGGGCCGGGACGAAGCCATGCGAGGGGCTTGGCTCGCCCCCTCCCGATCGCTGCTCCGCCATGCCGAGGCCCGCGCCCATCTGTGGGCGTGCCACCTCGTCCACTGGGGCGTTCACGCCCCCGAGAAACTCCCGGAACAGGAGTCTCACGCGGACCGCGGCATCGCCGTGGTGTGCTCGGGCGACCTGCCCGACGCGACCATCGCGATGCTCGAGGGTCTGGCGGCGATCATCCCGCAGTTCCCCCACATCCTTGTGTTTCTTGATGAAGCGGCCGTCAAGAAGGACCACGAGGTCTGGCGCGCGGCCCAGCGGCTCGGCTTGCTCGATCGTCTCTCCGTCATCGCGGACATGGAAACCCGGCGCGAGCTCATCCTTCAGGCCGATCTCCTCCTCCTGCCCGACATCGCCGGCGAGGCGCGCTCCGTCATCCTCGACGCCATGGGCGAGGGTGTCGTGGTCATCTCGGACGGCGCCGCGGCCTCCGATGCCCTCATCGACGGACGAACGGCCCTGCTCATCAACGAACGCCAGCCCGAGCGCTGGGCGCAGGCCATCGCCTCGGTGCTCAGCGATGATGACACGAGGAACTCGATTCGGCGCGAAGCGCACCGGATGGTCATGACCGAGCGCCGGGTCCATTCGCATGTCGCCTCACTGCTTCGGGTGTACGGGGAACTCTCATCGCCGGAGCCCATCGAGTTCCGCCCCGATCCAGAGCCTCATTCCTCCCGCTGATTCCGATAACCCGCGTCCGCACAGATGTCACGGTCAAATCAAACCGCCGCGCTTGCCGCGCGACAATCTGTGCGCAATGTATGGATTGCACAGGATTTGCAGCCTGCTTGCGATGGATCGGCCGGGCCAGACGCCCGCGACCGATCCCGGGGCGTTTGTAGAAGGAGCAAAGAGATGCCGGCGATGAGTGTGCTCGCAGCGTTGACGATCTCGGTCGCGGGATCGAACTATCACCACCAGAACATGATCCCCGAGCGCCTGCTGGCGACTCCGCCGGTGTGCGAACGCGAGAGCGGTGTGCTGTGGCACTCCCGTTCCGCGATCGCCGGGCATCCGGCCCAGCGGGATTGCGGCTACGGCCGGGGCGGCCCGGCGAGCTACGGTGCGCCCGCCGACGCGGCAGACGATCTGGTCTATGTCCGCGTCGACCACATGGTTATCGCCATCAGCCCGTGGGAGCAATTCACCGAGCAAGGCCACCAAAAGCTCGAGCGCGCCCGCGTGCTCTGGCTCAAGGAACGCGGTCTGGTCGGCGGCGTGCGCACGCATGTCAACGCCGCGTACCAGCACGCCGGCGACGGCCACGCCGAGCACGCCGCGTCGAAGGAGATCGAGCCCCGCGCGATCATCCACATCCGCGAGCGCATCCCGGCGAACAACGAACCGCTCCGTGCGCACGCGGCGCCGCGGTTCAAGGTGATCGTCCCCGCCGAAACGGCCGTGGCCGAGGCCCCCGAGACGACCGACGCCGGCTGATCCTCAACCGGCGCCCGAATCCGACTCTTCATGGATACGACCCCGGAGGTGACGCCGGGGTTGTGTCTTTCTTGAGCCGCTCCAGTCGATCAACCTCGGTAGTGACACCGGCTCGTGCAGGTCTCGTGCACGACCACCTCGGCCAGCATCGGCAGGTCCTTCTTGAGCCGGTGGAAGACCCAGTGCGCGATCACCTCGCTGGTCGGGTTCTCCAGGCCATCGATCTCGTTGAGCACGAAATGGTCGAGCCGCGTGCGGATCGGCTCGATCGCCCGCTTGATGTCCCCGTAATCGACGAGGTACCCCTTCTCAGGCGCGACCTCGCCCTCGACGACGATCTCCACCTTGAACGAATGCCCGTGCATCCGCCGGCACTTGTGACCCTCGGGGAAACTCGGCAGCCAGTGGGCCGCCTCGAAACCGAACGATTTGACCAGTTGAACTCGCATCGTCTCGCTCACACGCCCCGCGTCTGCGGCTCCCAGATGAACTTGTGCAGCTGCGTCTGGAGGCGCACCGGCAGCCGGTCCTCAAGAATCCACGCCGCCAGGTCCCGCATCGGCAGGCCCCGGTGGCCGGCGATCTCCAGTCCCCGCGGCTGCTCAAAGACCGCGCTCATCAGCACCGCGTTCACCCTCTGATCCAGACCGTGCTCGCGGATGATCGCCCGAGACCACTCGTAGTCCGCGCGGTCGCAGATCACGAACTTCACCTCGTCGTGCGCACGGAGCCGGGCGATGTTCGAGAGGTCGTTGCGCCGGTGCTCGCCCGATCCGGGCGTCTTGAGGTCCATGATCCGGACCACGCGTTCGTCGCACCGGCCCCCGCCGTCGATGTCGCACGCGCCGGAGGTCTCCACCAGCACCGTCAACCCCGCGTCGCACAGCGTGCGCATGAGGTCGAACACCCGCGTCTGCAGCAGCGGCTCGCCGCCGGTGATCTCTACCAGCGGGCATCCGTGCGACAGCACCTCCCGCACGAGGTCGTCAATCTCCCGCGTCGTGCCTTCCTTGAAGGCGTATTCCGTGTCGCAGTAGGCGCAGCGGAGATGGCACCCGGCCAGCCGCACGAACACACAGGGCAGCCCCGTGTGCGTCGACTCGCCCTGGATGGAATAGAACACCTCGTTGACGCGGAGCGTTTCCGGCATCGGACGGGGAGTATAGCCCCGTGTCCCGGTCAACCCGCCCGGCGCGCTCGGGCGACCCGGTCGAGAATCGCCTGCGCCTCGGCGGACCCGAGTTCCGCCGCCTTGCGGGCGTGCGACTCCGCGGCGTCGAGCTTGCTGTACCGCAGATACCACTCGGCCGCGCTCAACTGAACGCCCGCATCCCGCGGGTGCAGTTCGGTCGCCCGCTCGAACAGGGCGTCGGCCTCCTCCCCCTGCTGCAGCATGGCAAGGCAGGTCGCGATCTCGGTGAGCACGACCCCGTCGCGCATCCTCACCGCCTCGTCGATCCCGTGCAGCGTCTGCACCGCCTCCATCGGCTTGCCCAGCCGCCGCAGGGCCCGCGCCTCGATGACGCGCCACGCCACGCGGTCCGGCTCCAGATCACGCGCTTTGCGCGCCCGGTCCAGCGCCGACTCCGGGTGGTTCTCGTCCAGCGCGACCTGCGCCAGCCCGCCCCACGCGACCGCCAGACTCGGATCGAGCTGGGCCGCGATCGTGTAGTTCGCACGCGCGTGGTCGCGCTTGCCGAGCTTGCTCTGCACCGCGGCCAGGTACAGCGGGTACTTGGGGTTCGTGCGGTCGAGGTTCTGCCCGGCGCGGAAGTGCGCCTCGGCGTCGTCGAAGTGGCCGAGGTCATCCGACAAGATTCCCGCCGCGAACCGGTACTCGGCGTGTTCCGGCCCGATCGTGATCGCGGCCTCGTACTCCGCCAGCGCCTCGGCCTTCTTGTCCTGTTC
>CAZSLT010000064.1:363-14439 GCA_964607595.1 uncultured Phycisphaeraceae bacterium | reverse complement strand
TCGCCCGTATGCGCCGGACGATGCGTGGTGGGCAGGGACGCGTGTGCCCTCCGTAGATAGGGCGGAAGAGCGTGTTTGTGCGCACGGGGGGGAGAAGACTCACCACAGAGGCACAGAGGGCACAGAGGGGGGAGGGGAGAAAAAGGGCATCTGGCAGCAGGCAATAGGCATCAGGGAGGAGAGAAGAAATCATTTGAATTTGGCGCACAGGGGGAAGTGAGGGTGTTGTGTTTGTGCGCACGGGGGGGGAGGAAAGCGCAGAGCACAGAACACAGAACACAAAGCACAAAGGATGAAAGGCGTGACTCGGCACCGGAGGGGCCGCGGGCTGTAGCCACGAGTGGAGCGGAACGGAACTCGTTGAGAGGGAGTCTCGCGCTTTGTTTCCGCCCCGGAGGGGCGGAGGGTTGTCGATTTGATGAAGTCCTCTGCCCCGTCGGGGCAGGAGTGGATGGGGTGTCCGATTCCACGGGTTGCGCTGCGCTCCACCCGTGGCTAGCACCCTTCACCCCTTCGGGGTGGGAAGACAGAGCGATACCTGTCGGCGTGTTCGGGGAGGGAAACTGCACCGCTTGCGTCACTTCGTGCCCCCCGCCCCGACAAGCGGTGGCACCCGGCGGAACAGCTTGTCGTGGACGCGCCAGTCATCAATGCCGGATTGATTGCTGACGGGGCACTCGCTTGCGCTTCGTGCTCGCAGGCATCGGCGGCCCTTGCGGTTTCTGCGGAGTCTCTATGCTTCTCGCTCCTTGGCAACGAAGGGGTGGCGCCCGGCGATTCACGGATGGGAGCATGGGCAAGTCTTCGACTTGCCCATGGCACCCGACACCGTCTGATTAGAACGGTTTGCGTGCGGCGATGTCGAGACTGGTGATGTAGTCGGAGGTCTTGGAGCCGGCGGGGAGGGCCGCGACGATGCGCTGGTAGAGCGGGTCCTGCCAGTCGGTCATGGCGTCGATGTAGGCGGGCTTGGAGGTGAGTTCGATGTCGGTGAGGCCCGCGGCGAGCATCTGCGCGCGGGTGTCCTCGACGAGGACGGCGCCGGCGATGCAGCCGACGAGGGCTTCGATATCCGTGCGGACGGACTCGGGGAGCGGCCTGAGCAGGGCGAGGTCGGAGACGGCGACGCGCCCGCCGGGCTTCAAGACGCGGGCGATCTCGCGCCAGACGCGGGGCTTGTCGGGCGAGAGGTTGAGCACGCAGTTGGAGATGACGACATCCGCCGAGGCGTCGGCGACGGGGAGGTTCTCGATCTCGCCGAGTCGGAACTCGACATTGTTCATCCCGGTCCGTGCGCGGTAGGTGTCGATGTTGCGGCGGGCCTTGGAGAGCATGTCGGGGGTCATGTCGATGCCGATGACGCGGCCGCGTGCGCCGACCTTGGGGCCGGCGATGAAGCAGTCGAAGCCGCCGCCGGAGCCGAGGTCGATGACGGTTTCGCCGGGCTGGAGCGAGGCGATGGCGGTGGGGTTGCCGCAGGAGAGGCCCATGTTGGCGCTGTCGGGGCTCGCCGCGAGTTCTTCCTGCGAGTAGCCGATGGCCTTGGCGAGTTGATCGGGCGTGAGCGTGGTGGGGCCGCAGCACCCCCCGCCCCCCCCACCACCGTCACTCTTGATGTTTGTCGCGCCGCCGCAGCAGCCGGCGGATGCGGGTGTGGATGCAGTCTGCGCGGCGGACCACGAGCCGGCGCGGGCGATCTGGGTGTAGCCCTGACGGACCTGGTCGCGGAGGGTGTCGGCAGAGGCGGCGGTCGCGGTCTTAGTGTCCGAGCAGCAGCCGGGGGCGCAGCAGGGGTCGGATGTGTTCTTGTTCGTCATGAGTTGGTTCCTTGCGGTGAGGTGTTGCAGCAGGGTTCGGAGGGTGGTGTGACGCTGCCATGCTCGATCGCATCGGCGAGCGAGCGGAGCGTGGCGCAGAGGTCTGCGGTGCGCGCGGTGTAAAACACAGCGCGGCCCTGTTTGGTTGACTCGAGGATGCCGGCGCGCTGGAGCACGCCGAGGTGGCGCGAGACGACAGAGACATCCACGGCGCAGCACTCGGCGATCTCGCCGACGGCGCAGGGCCGGGCGCACTTGAGGAGGCAGGAGAGGAGCAGGACGCGGGTGGGGTCGCAGAGGGCCTTGAACCACTCGGGGTCGAGCAGGTCGTCCACGGGCGAGCAGCAGGACGCGGCCTGGAGGGGCGTGAGTTGTGTGCATGATTGCGTCATCATGCAAGTATTGAGCCCGACAGAACCCGAGTCAAGCCCTGAGAGCGGGATTCATCGAGATCGCGATTGACTTGGTTATCAAACCAAGTACATTGGGGCAGGTCTTGGTTGAACTCCCAAGGAGAACCCGATGACGCCCGAGAGTCAGACGCGGCAGCGGCTGGTGGATGCCGCGATGGAGTTGTTCTGGGTACAGGGGTACGCCAACACGGGGCTGGCGCAGATCGCCAAGAAAGCCGACGCCCTTCCGGGGTCGCTCTATCACTTTTTTCCGACGAAGGAGGATCTGCTCCAGGCGACGCTGCACGAGCGGCTGCGGCGGATCTGGCCGGACCTGCTCGATCCGATCTGGAGCAGGGTGGATGATCCGATCGAGCGGATCTTCGCGCTGTTGGATGGTTACCGGCAGGGGCTGATCTTCATGGAGTTCGCCGGCGGTTGTCCGATCGGCAATCTGGCGCTGGAACTCGCCGAGACGCATCCGAACACGCGGCCGCTGCTCTCGGCGAACTTCGACAACTGGCTTGACGCGATCGAGCGGTGCCTCATCGACGCGGCGGACCGGCTGCCCGAGGGGATCGACACTCGTCAACTGGCGATCTTCGTGCTCACCACGATGGAGGGGGCGATCATGCTGGCGCGGACCTATCGGGATTTCCGCGCGTACGACGCCGCGGTGATCACGCTGCGGGATTATTTCGAGCGGCTCATCGCGCACGGGACCGCGGGCGAGGTTCCGGGGGCGCGGGCGTCGCGAGGTCAATCCACACGAAAGAACGGTTGACGACTTTTCGCCTTCGGGCAAGGAGCATCCATGCAGTTCCATCTTGATCAGGTGAATTGGTTGGCGGTGCCGGTGGCGGCGGTCGCGGCGTTTCTGATCGGGGGCGTGATCTACGGGGCGGTGTTCGGTAAGGCGTGGCCGCGGCTGCACGGGTATGACAACGACGCGGCGATGGAGAAGATGCGGAAATCGCAGGGGATGGCCTTTGCGATGATGTTCGTCGGCGATCTGATCATGGCGGCGGTGATCGCTGTGGTGCTGACGGCGATCGAGGGGGCGGATTGGAAGACGGGCGTGGTGGTCGGGCTGGTGATGTGGGCCGGTGCGGCGCTGCCGGACCAGATCATGCAGAACGCGGCGCACCGCAAGCCGTTGGCGGCGTTCGGCATCGACACCGTGCACGCGCTGCTGTACCTGGTGGCGGCGGGCGCGATTCTCGGCGCGTGGCGGTAACGGAAGGACTGGCATCATGCGGGGTCGACTGTTTGGCGTGGTTGTGATCGGCGCCGTTTGCGCGGCGTCGGCGGAGCCGGTTGCCGAGTCGGTGTTGTCGTACGCGGCGCCGATTGCGGCGGCGCACGCGCACTACCGGCTTGGGGAGTACGACGAGGCGCGGCGGTGGCTGGCTGCGACGCCGGAAGAACATCGCGGGTGGGAGTACGGGTACCTGGCGGGGATTCTGGATACTTCGGTGTCGGCGGTGGCGACCGGGCATGAGTCGGTGAACTCGATCGACCTCTCGGCGGATGGGCGGTTCGTGCTGACGGCGGCGACGGACGGCGCGGTGGAGGTCCGGCGCGCGGGTGATTTCGCTGTGGTGCGGCGGATCGGCGATCACTCGCTGCCGGTGTACCGGGCGCGGTTCTCGCTTGATGGATCGAAGATCGCGACGGTGTCGCGTGATCAGCGGGCGGTGGTGTGGGATGCCGCGACTGGCGAGGAGTTGTCGTCGTTCGGATTGCCGAACCCGGCGCTGGCGGATGTGGCGTTCTCGCCGGACGGTTCGCGGGTGGCGCTGGGCGCGTGGCAAATGACGACGCAGGACCCGCCGGTGCGCGGGATGGTGCGTGTGTGGGACGCGGCGACCGGGGAGGTCGTGCGTGAGGCGGAGGTGGGCGTGAAGCCGCTGAGCGCGATCGATTTCACGCCCGACGGCGGGCGCGTGGTGATGGCTTCGTGGGACGGGATCGTGCATGTGCTTGAATTGGCGGGCGATGCGTCGGCGAAGGACATCGCGATGCCGAACGACGGGCTGTACAACGCTGTGACAAGCGTCGCGGTATCCCCGGATGGGGAGTTGGCCGCGGCGGGGTCGCGGGACTCGACGGTGCGGATCATCGACCTGGAACGGCTCGAAGTGGTTGAGACGCTGCGGGGGCCGGCGCTGGATGTGCTGGGTGTGGCGTTCTCGCGGGATGGCGCACACCTGGCCGCGACCGGCGCGGACAGCGCGGTGCGCGTCTGGCGGTGCGATGGATGGAGCCCGGCGGCGACGCTGGTCGGGCACTCGGGGAGTGTGCGCGGGGTCGTGTTTGCGGCGGGGTCGGATGTGGTACTCAGCGCGGGGTATGACGGGATGATCCGGTCGTGGGACCTGGGCGCGCCGGCGGAGGGGATGCGCGTGTTCCGGCATGATGCGCCGGGTTTGTACAACGCGGTGTTCTCGCCGGACGGGGCGCGGGTGACGGCGTCGTGCTTTGACGGGCGGGTGCGGGTGTGGGACGCGGCGAGCGGGGCGACGGTGTCGATGTGGACGGCGCACGAGGGTTCGAGTTGCCACACGCTGGCCTACACCGCGGATGGATCGCGGCTGGTGACGGGGTCTTGGGACAAGAGCGTGCGGCTGTGGGATGCGAACAGCGGCGCGTTGATCAGAAAGTTCGAGCATGGTGAGGGCGTGTACGACTGCACGATTTCGGCGGACGGGTCGCTGGTGGGCGCGGGTCTGACGGATGGAACGGTCCACCTCTGGAGTACTGGCGAAGCGAGCGAGCCGGTGGTGCTGAAGGCGCACGCGGGTCAGGCGATGAAGGTGGCATTCTCGGATGACGGGGCGGTGCTGGCGACGGGCGGGGCGGACGGGCGGGTTCGGCTGTGGGCGATGCCGGATGGACGCGAGATCGCGACCCTCGAGGGTCATCGGGCGAATGTGTCGGGGCTGGCGTTTTCGCGGGATGGATCGCTGCTGGCGTCGTGCGCGGGCGACGGGCGGTGCATCCTGTGGGATGTGCGTTCGGGAGCGATGATCCGCGTGCTGCTGGACGGAGACGGCGCGCTGACACGGTGCGGGTTCTCGCCGGACGGTTCGCGGCTGGTGTTGACGGGCGCGGTGCTGCGGGTGGTGGATGTCGAGCGCGGCGGCTCGCTGCTGACGCTCAAACCGCACGGCGATGCGCCGTACGACGCGTGCTTCTCGCCGGACGGATCGCGGATCGCTTCGTGCTCGACCGATGGAACGCTTGTGATCACCACGGCGCGGTAACTGGCGCGTGGGCGCGGTCAGATGTTTCGGGCCGGCGCGAGATCGAGCGCGGCCGTGAGCACCTCGTGGATTTCGTGGATCGCCGTGTAGGGCCGGAGCCGGTCGGCGCCGGGGCCCAGGGCGGTGAGTTCGACGAAGTCGCAGGTGTGGTTGGGGCTGAGGAAGGCGATGGCGGTGTGGTTGGCGATGACCGAGCCGAGCGGTCCGAACTTGGCGTTGGCGAGCGTGTAGGGATCGACCGGTTCGCCGGCGACCCAACGGGCGAGCAGTTGGGACTCTTCGGGTCGGATGATGATGCCGGTGGCTTGTTCGACGGTTCGGGCCATGAACTCCGGGCCGCGGTCGGGTGACTGCTTCACGACCGCCTCGATCCACTCAAAGGAGTGCTTGAAGCCGTGGATGCGCTCGAATCCGGCCTCGCCGGCGCCGGTGTAGTCGGTCAGCGCCGGGTTCGCGGTGCCGTGATCGGTGGTGACGATGAGCAGCGTGTCGTCGCGTCCGAGGGCGAACTCCGCGGCGGCGGCGACGGCGCGGTCGAAGGCGAGTTGATCGAAGAGCAGCCCGGCGGGGTCGTTGTTGTGGGCCGCGTGATCGACGCGCCCGCCCTCGATCTGGAGGACGAAGCCGCCCTTGCGCGGCGAGAGGGCGCGCAGGGCGTAGCGGGTCATCTCCTCGAGCGACGGTTCGTGCTCGGGGCGCTCGACGGCGTAGCTCAGGTGCGAGTTGGCGAAGAGGCCGAGGATGCGGTCGGGCTCGCGCGGGGCGTGGGCGAGCAGCTCGGCGCGGGTGCGCAGGACGCTCGGGCCGTCGAGCGGCAGGGTGGAGAAGTACCTGGCGCCGCCGCCGAGGACGAGGTCGGGCCGGCGATCGAGGATCTGTGCCGCGATGTCATCCTCGTTGTTGCGGCTCGGGTTGTTGGCGATGAACGCGGCGGGGGTGGCATGGGTGACGCGGGTGGTGGTGACCAGTCCGGTGGCGCGTCCGCCCTCGCGGGCGCGGAGCAGGATGGGTGAGCGGGCGTCGCCGTCGGGGGTGACATTGATGGCGCCGTTGTTGACGAGCGAGCCGATGGACCAGGCGGTCGCGGACGCGGCGGAGTCGGTGACGATGGAGTCGGCCGAGCGGGTATCGACGAATGATCGGATGACGCGCTCGTTGGCGAGCAGTTCGATCCAGCGCGAGGGGCGGCCGTGGAGGCGGCGGTGGAGCAGATCGCCGAGGGCGAGGGTGCCGGCGCTCATGCCGTCGGCGACCATGAAGATGAGGTTGGCGGCGGTGGCGCGTTCGGGCGGGCGCGCGGCTGCGGGGCGGGCGGGGAGCGTCAGCGCGGCGCCGCCGGCGACACCGGCGGCGAGAAACCCGCGACGCGACACTCCGTGACTCTGCTTCCCTGACGCCATGAGCACACTCCTCGGCCGCGCGCCGCCGGGCGCGGTGTGCATTGTAGAGCGCGGCGGGCGCGGGCCGGTGCGTCACTCGCCCCGGAGCGAGCGAGCGATGCTGATCTCGTGCATCTTCATGGAACGCTCATCGAGCGTTTGCTTGGCCTTGAAGAAATCGTTGGGGTCGACGGATCGCCAATCGGCGTCGGCGGCGTCGGCGAGGCCGGCCAGCCGGGCCGCGAGCGCCTCGATCTCGGCGCGGTAGGGCGGGTCGAGTTCATCGCCGAGGCGTTCGAGGCGCTGGCGGGTCCACTTGAGGTCGAGGCGTGCGTTGGTGATCAGGTCGGCGATGCGGTGGCGGGTCATGTCCTCGGCGGCGTGCTCGAAGGCCTCGCGCTCGAGGCGGTCGACTTCCTCGCGGGTGAGCCCGTGGGCGGGGACGACTTGGGTGGAGGCGCGCTTGCCCGAGCGGCGTTCGGCGGCGCTGACGGTCAGGACGCCGTTGGCGTCCACGAGGAACTCGACCTCGACCTGCGGGATGCCCGCGGGCATGGGCGGGATTCCCTTGAGGTGGAAGGTGCCGAGCGAGCGGCAGTCGCCGACCATTTCGCGCTCGCCCTGGACGACATGGAGTTTGATGGAGGTCTGGCCGTCGACCGAGGTGGAGAACCATTCGGTGGCGCGGGCGGGGACCATGCTGTTGCGGACGATCATCTTCGCGACGCCGCCGCCGGCGGTCTCGATGCCGAGCGAGAGGGGCAGGACATCGAGCAGGAGCGCTTCGCGCCCGCCCGAGAGAATGGCGCCCTGCACCGCCGCGCCGAGGGCGACGACCTCGTCGGGGTTGATCGCGGTGTAGGGCTCGACGCCGAAGAACTCGCCGACGCGCCGGCGGACGAGCGGGATGCGTGACGAGCCGCCGACCATGACGACGCGGTCGATCTCGGCGTTCGTGACTCCGGCGTCGCGCATCGCGCGGGCGCAGCACGCGATGGTGCGCTCGGCCCACGGCGCGATCATCGCCTCGAACTCGTCGCGGCCGAGCGTGCGCTCGGCGCGAACGCCGTCGATCTCGATCGAGAATGACGCGGATATTTCGGTTGAAAGCGCGATCTTGAGGCGTTCGGCCAGCAGCCGCAGTTCCTGCATGACGCCGGGGCCGGGCGTCAGCGTCCGCCCCGCGCTGGCGGAGGCGTCATCGAGGATGCGGCGGACGAGCATCTGGTCGACATCGTCTCCGCCGAGGTGGGTGTCGCCCGCGGTCGCAAGGACCTGGAAGAAGTCCGTGCCCTGATCGGGGATGACGCGGAGGATGGAGACATCGAAGGTGCCGCCGCCGAGGTCGTAGACGGCGATGGTCTGCGTGGTGTCGGCGTGCAGGCCGATGCCGTAGGCGAGTGCCGCGGCGGTGGGCTCGTTGACGACGCGCACCACATCGAGCCCGGCGAGGCGTCCGGCGTCGCGCGTGGCCTGTCGCTGGGCGTCGTCGAAATAGGCGGGAACGGTGATGACGGCGCGCCGGGCTTGGACGCCGAGACTCGCCGAAGCGCGTGATGCCAGTTCGCGCAGGATCCACGCCGAGACTTCCTGGGGCGAGAGTTCGTGGCCGCTGGGCAGCCGCACGCGGGCCGTCTGGTGCGCGCCCTCGACGACTTGGTAGGAGAGGTAGGGCAGGTCGGGCGCGGCGTCCTTCGCCGAGCGGCCCATGAGGCGTTTGATCGATGAGACGGTCCACGCGGGTTCGACGATCGCGCGACGGCGCGCGGACTCCCCCACTTCCACGGCGCGGCCGGAGCCGTCGAATCGCACGACGCTTGCGAGCATGCGCTCGCCGGCGGCGGAAGGCAGGATGCGCGGGCCCTTCTCGTCGGCGAAGGCGACGAGGGAATTGGTGGTGCCCAGGTCGATGCCCACGATGGGCGAGTTGTCGGCGGATTGGCTCATGCCGGGGACCCTAGGCGCTCAAAACGCCCACGAGACGCGGAACCCGACATAGGGCGCGGGGTCGGTGTTGGTGTCGGCGATCTCGTCGTCGTCGTCGCGGAGCTCGTACTCCTGCCAGACGACGGCGCCGCCCTCGAAGGAGAGTTTCAGGCCGGCGGTGGGCTCCCAGGTCAGCCCGAGGCCGACCGGGACGCGGAGATCGCTGAGCACGCCGTCGGGCAGGACATCGTTGTCGTCGGCGAGCCGGTACTGGCGCCACTCGGCGCCGGCGCGGAGGTAGACCTCGAGGTCGTCGTTGACGGAGGCGATCAGGCGGGCGCCCAATCCCTCGGTGGTGAGCCGGGTGGTCTCGTTGATGCGCCACTCCACGCCGATGACCGGGATGAACGAGACATCGTCTTCCAAGCGGGAACGCACGCCGGCGCCGAGGCGGAGCGAGAGGGAGTCGTTGACCTTGAAGCCGACGGCGGCGCCGCCGGCGTAGGTGAGCGAGTCGCCGAAGTCCGCGCCGGTCTCGTAGCCCGAGTTCACCGAGCCGAAGAACACGAACGAGAGCGACTCGGTGTGGGTCCAGATCGCGGTGAGCGAGAGGCCGTGGGTGAGCGCGGTGTCGATGATCTCGTCGAAGTCGCCGCCGGCGTCGGCCTCGAAGTCGTACCAGGACACCTCGGTGTCGAAGCCGGCGACGAGCCGGAGTTTCGAGGAGGCGTTCCAGACCGCCTCGACGCCGCCGCCGGCGCGGGTGACGGAGACTTCGCCGTCGTCGTCGTCGAGGTCGGCGTTGAATGTGTGCGAGGCGCTAGCGCGCAGCGAGAGCGAGACATCGCTCTGGGCGCCCAGGACCGGGGTTCCGACACCGAGCAACCCGACCACACCGATCATCCACCGATTCATGCTGAGATCTCCCGGGGCACGGACACGCGCATCGACACGACGCCAAACCCTATCAGGTGCGCATCCGCAGCGCATAGGCCCACCATTCGATGGCCAGCAGCGCGACGGCCGCGATTACGAACCAGTGCCAGACCTCGCGCGGGGCGAGCCGCTCAACGCCTGTCCCCGCGACCGCCCGGCCGCCGATGGTGAGTGTGTCCCGCGTCGCCAGGGAGGTCTCGACGGCGTCCAAAACGCTCACACCGATCCGCGCGCCGCCTCCCACGGTGTATACGCCGGCACGCGGCAGCGAGCCGAGCGAGAGCATCCCATCATCGTCGGGCGTGAGACGGCGCTCGAACCCCGCCCCCCCCGGGCCGGTGATGACGATTTCGCCGCCGGTCATGGGGCGCGGCACGGTGACCGGCCGGCCGGTGCGCACGATCAGCCCGGCCGACTCGGACCCGCCGCCGGTGAGCGACTCGATCGCGTTGGCGATGAAGACGGGGAACGAAGGGTCCTTCCACCAGTTGGACTCATCGAGCGTGAAGGCGAGGATGACGCGACGGGCGCTGTCTGCGATCTCCGCGATCAACGGGCCGTCGGCGCCGCGGGCCAGGACCTGCGCCTCGCGCACGCGGCTCTCGGGGGCGCTGGGGTCCGGCAAGATGATGCGCCGGGGCGAGCCGATCGTCGTGCCGGGGAAGGTCACGCCTCGCAGGAGCGGATGGGAGCGCACCCAGAACGCGACCTGCGTCGGCCGGGTTGCCTCGGGGCGCTCGACGATCAACCCCGGGATCGGCACGCCCTCGCCGAAACTGATGCTCGGCGATGCGGGCACGCGGCCTGGTCGCACGCCGTCGAAGACGACGACCCCCTGGGGCGGTCCGGCGCCGGCCATCGCTTCATAGTCGGAGTCGGTCATGGTGCGGAGATCGACTTCGCCGACGGACTCGATGGCTTCTTTGAGCGAGGCCGATGCCGCGGTTTCCGGGGCGTCGGTCGCCCGGACCAGCCACACGACGGGGCGTGCGGGCGGGTCGAGGGTGATCCATGCCGCGTCGTCGGCGGGCAGCGCATCGCCCGCGCCGAGCTCGAGTTTCAGGAGGCCGCCGCCGGGGGAGATGAGTTCGAATGTCTTGGAGGTCTGCCCCGGGCCTTCGGGGGTCGCGGCGTTCAGAGCGATGGGCCACGAACCGACCTCGGCGCCCTCGAGCGTGGCGCGGAGAAAGGTCGAGCGTGACTCGGCGCCGTGATGCTCGACGGCGGCGAACACGCGGACGACGGCGGGGTCGTCGTAGTCGCGCCGGGCGGCGAGCGAAACGATGCCGGTGTTGCCTGTCGCGCCATCGGCCGGGGGGCCGACGCGGACGAACTCGAAATCGACCGCGCCCAGCCCGGCGATCGGCTGCGTTGAAGCGGCTTCCATTCGTGATGCGTCGCCGCCATCGGAGAACAGCACGACGCGGACAGCGCCGCGCATTGCCTCGGGGTCGTCGTCGCCCTGGGCGGTCATCGGGGCGATGAGGCGGAGGGCCTCGGCGAGGTCGCCGGGTTCATCGGTGGGCTCGATGGAGCGAAGAGCCATCCCCGCCGCGCCGAGATCGGCGGCGAAGGCGAACCGGACCGCGGCCCTCGACGCGAATGAGATGATGGCGACCTCGGTCTGGCCGCCCTGAACGCGGCGGAGGAGTTCGCTGGCTCGTTCCTTGGCGTCGTCGAGGCGCGTTGCGGCCCCGGGCCGATCGGTGGCGCTCATGGAGGCGGAGTGATCGATGACGATGACGAGCCGGCCGGGGGGCGCCGACGGGACATCAAGGACGGGGCGCGCCAAGGCCCCGGCGATGAGGGCGAGGATGAGGAGTTGGAGGAGGAGCAGCCACGAGGGGCGGATGAGGCGCCAGGGGACATTGACCTGGAGGTCGCGTGCGGCGTCACGCCACAGCATGGCTGACGAAACCCGAACGGGGCGGCGCCGGAGCTTCAGGAAGTAGAAGAGCAGGAGGATGGGGGCCCCGATGAGGGCCGCGAGTCCGCCGGCCCAGGGCGCCAGGAAGTGCAATGAGCCGAGGTCGGGCATTCCGAATCCATCTTACCGGACGGTCGATGGGTGGGAATGTTCAGGCAGACTGAATACGGGGTGTGAATTTTGATACTTCCCGTTTGGAGTGGGGTTGTCAGAGCGCATACTTGAGGATGGTGTGCGGCACTCGCCCGTTCGGGTGGATCCGCCATCGACATTCCGGGAGGAAACACGTCACCCCTCCAGGATGTCTGATCGGTTGTCGCTTCCGAGGCCAACGCCGCGGCGGCGGATTGTGTGCGTTGCATTCCTGAGAGGGAGCCTGCAAGCACTGTTTTGTTCAGTTCCAGTTCGGGTCATTCCCGTTCTGGAGGGGAATTTGGTGATCACCAAAGTAGAGAGAGGAAGAGACACATGAAGAAGGCAATCTTTGCAATGCTGGCTGTTGCCGGCGCCGCGACCACCGCGAACGCTGCCGAGCTGATCCTGGTTGACCTGACCGTTCCGAACCAGATCTCGATCTCGGCCACGACCGGCGCTTCGTCCACGACGATTTCCGGTTCGGACTTCACCGGCATCCTGCTGGCCGGCTTCTACAACGGCGCCCAGACGGCCGCGGTGAACTTCTCCGGCACCGGCAACTTCGTTTCGGCTGCGAACACTTCTGACCTCGCCCCGGCGATCTTCCGCGGCACGAACGACCCCGGCCTGAATTTCTGGGATCTGTCCAACGGCACGACCCTCAACTTCACCGCGGGTCAGCAGGCCTTCACGGGCACCGGCACCTGGAACCTGACCGCTGCTCAGTACGCTGACATGCTCGCCGGCAACACGACCGGCACCGTGCTGTTCCCGGCTGACACGACCGGCGACCCCGGCGTTTCGATCGGCGAGTGGCGCGTGATCCCGACCCCCGGCGCGATGGCTGCCTTCGGGCTCGCCGGCCTCGCCGCGGCTCGTCGTCGCCGCTAATCCCGGCCAAGAGACTCCCATCTCTTAAGACAACCCCGACGCCCGGCTCCGCAAGGAGCCGGGCGTTCTTTTTGCAGGTGCTGCACCCTCCAGGGGGTCGATTCGCCTTTTTTTGCGTGGTCATTCCTCGCGGTGCGGTGAGGGCGGATGGTCCTTGGTCGGGGTGGTCGAGAATATGTTGCCTGTCTTAACAACAGGCGCGATTCTTGATAGTTCCGGGTTGGCATCTCCCACACAGGTCGTATATTCCCAAATGTGGGAAACCGACGCCCCGGAATGGGGTGTCGTGACATCGGCATCTGGGAGGAAACGCGTCACCCCCTCCAGCATGCCACGCAGGTTGTCGCTTCCGAGGCCAACGCCGAGGCGGCGGATTGTGTGCGTTGCGGGTCCTGAGAGGGAACCCGCGAGCACTGTTTGGTTCAGTTCCGGATCGGGTCATTCCCGTTCCGGAGGGGACTTTGGTGATCACCAAGAAGAGAGAGGAAGAAACCATGATGAAGAGCATCGCAACAATTGCTGTGCTGGCTTTCGCTGGAACGGCCATGGCCGACAGCCAGAGCTTCGATCCGAATTTCGCCAACTGGGGCGCCGGCGTCGGCAGCGGCGATAGCAACTCCACTACGCCTCAGCTCGTGGCGTCGATCCCGTTCAATCTGCCCGCCGTGCAGTCGATCGACAGTCTGTCGATGGTTCTGTCGCACTCGTTCATGAGCGATGTGCATGTCACGCTCAGCAACGGCTCGATGACCTGGATCATTGCGCAGGGCGACGGCCCCACGGGCAATCCCTTCCAGGGCGTGGGCGACGGTTCTGACCTCGGCGACGGCGGCTCGGACGCTGCCGGCGCGCTGCTGTACACCTTCGTCGCCGGCGGCGGCTCGGTGTGGAACAACGGTCTCGCGGCCCCTTCACCCCTCGCCGCGGGCAACTACAACGCCCTGAACTTCCCCGCCGGCGCTCAGGCCGCCGCGACCTGGACGATCGAGATCTGGGACGCGTGGGACACCCTTGACGACGGCTACCTGGGCAATGTGACGCTCAACTACACCGTCCCGACCCCGGGCGCGGTCGCTGCCTTCGGCCTCGCTGGCCTGGCCGCGGCTCGTCGTCGCCGCTAATCCGGCGAAGAGACTCCCATCTCTTTTGACAACCCCGACGCCCGGTTCCGCATGGAGCCGGGCGTTCTTCGTTTTGCATCGTCATCGGAGTCCAGGCGCGCCTGCCGTCCGGCAGGCCTCGGGTTACGCCTCGATGGCGGCGCGGCGGGCTTCGATCTGTTCGATCAGCCACGGCGCGAATTGCTCCTTGGGGATCGCGCCGGGCGTCGAGGCGACGACGCTGACCTCACCCCCCCTTTCCCGCCCCGCTTCCCCGCGTCCGACGAGGGAGGCCTCGATGCGGGGT
>CAZSLT010000064.1:0-353 GCA_964607595.1 uncultured Phycisphaeraceae bacterium | reverse complement strand
ACGACGCCGACCTCCCCCGCCTCTCCCCCCTCCCCCCCCCCACCGACCCCCCTGGCATCGCGTCCGACGAGGGAGGCCTCGATGCGGGGTGAGTCCATCGTCTCCAGCGGGTTGGCGACGATCAGGTCGATGCGTTTGCGGTCGAGTTTCTCGCGGGCGGACTCGAGCAGCCGCTCTCGGGGTTCGAGAGCGAAGCCGACGAGGAGTTGGCCGCAGACGCGGCGCTGGGCGCAGCCGGCGAGCAGGTCGGGCGTAGGGTCGAGTTCGAGGGTGATGGTCCGCTTCTCGCGCCGGATCTTCCCCCCCCCGCCCCCGCCTCCCCCAACGCCCCCGCCCATCGTGCCGGGACGGGG
>CAZSLT010000063.1:0-14640 GCA_964607595.1 uncultured Phycisphaeraceae bacterium | reverse complement strand
CGAGCGGACAATTGGACGCACTCCTGTCCGCTCATTTCCATTCGCGGCTCACAAGATCACCCCTCATCCATCCGCTCCCGGTGGTTGCGACCACCTTCTCCCGCAAGGGGAGAAGGGGCGACAGAAACCATTGGCATTGATCGGACTTGTCGGACTCGTTTCCTGTAACCGAGCAACAACGCGACAAGGCCGGCGAGCCAAGTTGCGATCCACGGAAGCCGTCTAACGCCGTAGAAATCAGACAACGGATGTCGGTTGAGCGTGATCGTGGCTGCGCCATCACGAACAGTGAGGCGCAGGTTGCCTTGGGAACCGCGTTCAATTTCCTGCACAGCCGTCTCACGAGCCAACGCCTCGATGGAGTCGATCATCTGATCTCGATGATCGAGCATGTGCAGCCCATACCCAACCGACTCGCTCACGATCACGATGGACGCGGCAGCCATCAGCAGGAGTGCTATCCGGCACCAACGCGCTCTGCACCCAGCGCAGCAATAGCCGATACAAGCGCTGCTCACGAGGATGAACGCGATCACCAGCGCCACAATCACCGCAACCCATACTCCTTCAACTTCCGGTACAGCGTCCGCTCCCCGATCCCCAGCAGTTTCGCGGCCTGCTCGCGGTTCCCCCCCGTCAAACGCAGCGTCTCACGAATCGCTCGCTTCTCCAGTTGCTCCAGAGATGTCCCCGCCAGAGACCCGCCGCCCCCACTTCCGCCACCGGATGATGAGGGATCGTCGTCGTTGTCGTTCATCCGCACATCGTCGGGGATGTGCCGCAGGTCCAGCTTCTCATCCCCCGCCACCACCACCATGTTCTGCACGACATTCAGCAACTGACGCACATTCCCCGGCCAGTCATACGCCGTCAGCCGCAGCATCGCGGCATCGGTGATGTCCGGCACCGGCCGATTGAGCGACGACGCGAACTTCGCCACCGCGTGCCGCACGATCCGCGGGATGTCCTCCCGCCGATCCCGCAGCGGCGGCAGGTGCACCTCTACACCCTTGATGCGGAAATACAGGTCCTCGCGGAACGAGCCCTCCTCGACGGACTTCTTGAGATCCTTGTTCGTTGCGCTGACGAACCGCACATCCGTCTTCCGCGGCTCGTTCGCGCCCAGCCGCACCACCTCGCCCGTCTCCAGCACGCGCAGCAGCTTCGCCTGCATCGTCAGCGGCATGTCGCCGATCTCGTCGAGGAACAGCGTGCCCCCGTTGGCATACTCGAACACACCCTCGCGGTCCTTCTCGGCCCCCGTGAACGCGCCCCGCACATGCCCGAACAACTGATCCTCCAGCAGCGACTCGCTCTGGCCGGCGCAGTTGAACGCCACGAACCGCTTCTTCTCGCGGCTCGACAACCGGTGCACCGCGGTGGCGATCAGCTCCTTGCCCGTGCCCGACTCGCCGGTGATAAGAATGGGCAGGTTCGACGCCGCGACCGTGCGGACGGTCTGGAGAATCTTCCGCATCGGCTCCGACCCGGCGACGATCCCCTCGAAGCCGTCGTGCTGGACGAGGTCGGCGGTCTCAGCCCCGGAGTGATGGCGCAGCAGCACCGTCTCGGCCGCGCGGTTGACCAGCGAGCGAAACAACTCCAGGTCCAGCGGCTTCTCGATGAAGTCGAACACGCCCTCCTTGAACGCCGAGCGCGCCGTCGCCACATCGCCGTGCGCGGTGACCATCACCGTCTCGCAGTCGGGCTGGAGTTGCCGCGCCGAGCGCAGCACCAGCAGCCCCGCGTCCCCGCCGTCGCCCGACACCGCCCCCGCGGGCGTCGCGGCACCCGCCGAGTTCGGCATCCGCAGGTCCGTCACCACCACATCGAACGCGCCGCCCCGCAGCTCCTCGACCGCGCCGGGCACATCGGTGACGATCGTGCAGACATGCCCCGGCTTCCGAAGCGCCTCGGCCATCACCTCCGCGTGGTCCGGCTCATCTTCAACGATCAGAACCTGGGCGCGCGCGTGCTGTTCATTCATCGACATGGCCCGATCATACGACCGCGGCGTCCGGCGTCCGCTGACACCCGCACAGGGCGATCGCCATCGCGTCCGACACATCCAGCGGCGTCGGCGGCGCCTCCAGCCCCAGCAGCGCCTGCACCGTCCGCTGCACCTGCTCCTTGGACGCGTGCCCGTGACCCGTCACCGCCCGCTTGACCTCCGTCGAGGGCAGTTCCACCAGCCGCAGCCCCAGCCGCGCCGCCACCAGCAGAATGACGCCCCGCGCGTGCCCCATGACCACCGCCGTCGTCGGGTGGGCGTAATGCGAATAGATCTTCTCGACGCACACGACCTGGGCCCGAGAACGCGCCAGCAGCGAGCCGAGGTCCTGTTCGAGCTCGACCAGCCGGTCCGCCACCGTCCGGCCCGGCTTGAACCGGAAGACGCCCGCCTCGACGAGCCCCGGCGTGCTGGCCGGTCGGTCGGCGTCGAGGTCAAGCACCGCGTAGCCGGTCCGCTGAAGCCCTGGGTCGATCCCCGCGATGCGCATGACCCATGGTATCGGCGGGGCCCGCGATTAGGGATCAGTTTGGATCAATCCCACGCAATTTCGCGCCAGACCGACCAGCCGTCACACCCGGCCCGCCGCTGATCGATTCCGAGGAGCCCCGCCTTGCCGCGAGCCCTCCCCGGGCCATATTCCCACGACCAGCCCCCCGCACACGGGGCGACACAACGGAACACTCACAGGAGGAGTCAGAGAGATGAACACTCGTACGGTCAGTCTGCGCGCCCTCGGCGCTGCCATCGGTCTGTTGGCCCTCTCGTCGGCGGCCCAGGCCGGTCTTTCGCCCGTCCTCGCGCCGGGCACCTATCCCCTGGCCAACCACCCGGACGGCAACGCGGCTACCCCCTACTACGGGCTCCGCACCGACGGCCTCCGCACCGGCAACGCCAACGACATCTACACCTTCGACTTCGAGGCCACCGGCGCGGCGATGTTCATCGACATCACCGAAGGCGCCCCCGGCGCGTACTCGATCCGCATCCACGGCACCGCCTTCGGCGGGCGTGACACCGGCGGCTCCTACGCCCCCGGCGAGAGCGGCATGGTCGCGATCGATTTCACCTACGCCACCGCCGCACAGGTCCCCGGCGATGATGACCTCTGGGTCACCGGCCCGCAGATGGTCCACAGCGGCACCGTCGCCTTCATCTCCGGCCCGCTCTCCGGCGAGACCTACGGCCTCGTCGACAAGAGCAACGGCTCCTACTCGTTCCGTCTCGGCAACGAGGACAACGACAACGGCCATCGCGGCTTCGATGGCGTCTCCGGCTGGGGCTGGATGAATCACAACGGCCCCACCGGCGGCTCCTCCGCACCCGGCGCGCACCTCAACGACACCGACTGGCTCTTCACCGTGGTCCCGACCCCCGGCTCCGCGGCCCTGCTCGGCGTCGCCGGCCTGGCCACCCTCCGTCGCCGCCGCTGATCCGTCAACACCCACTCCTTGCGTGACTCGACGCGGGCTTCCTCCGGGACGCCCGCGTTGTTCACGCGCCCGATCGAATATCCTCTGCGGGCGTCGCGGCGGACGCCCAGGAGATCGCGCATGTTCATGCGGTTGGTGTACGACGAGCAACTCGCCCAGGCCGCGTACCTCATCGGCTGCCCGGCCACCGGCGAGGCCATCGTCTTCGACCCCGAGCGGGATGTCGATCGCTACATCGCGCTGGCGAAGGCGAACGGCCTGCGCATCGTCGGCGCGGCCGACACGCACATCCACGCCGACTTCCTCTCCGGCACGCGCGAACTCGCCGCGACCCACGGTGCGCACGCCTACCTCTCGGGCGAGGGCGGCGCCGACTGGACCCCCAAGTGGATCGGCAACAGCGTGAAACACACGCTGCTCCGCCACGGCGACTCGTTCAAGATCGGCAACATCGAGTTCACCGCGCTGCATACCCCCGGCCACACGCCCGAGCACCTCTGCTTCACCGTCACCGATCTGCCCTCAACCCCGAAGGAGCCGGTGGCGCTGATCTCCGGCGACTTCCTCTTCGTCGGCGACCTCGGCCGGCCCGACCTTCTCGAAACCGCCGCGGGCGTGCGCGACACCGCCGAGCCCGGCGCCCGCGCGCTGCACAGATCGCTCGCGGTCCTTCATGCGCTGCCCGACTACTGCCAGGTCTGGCCCGGCCACGGCTCGGGCAGCGCGTGCGGCAAGGCGCTGGGGGCGGTGCCGCAATCGACGATCGGCTACGAGAAACGCCACAACCCCGCGCTGGCGCTGGCGGGCGATCCGGGCGCGTTCGTGCGCATGATCCTCTCCGGCCAGCCCGAGCCCCCGGCGTACTTCGCCCGCATGAAACGCGAGAATGTCGCCGGCCCCGCGGTGCTCGGATCGCTGCCCCGCCCGCAGCGCCTGAGCGCCGAGCAACTCCGCGCGGCACGGAACGACTCCGGCGCGACGATCATCGACACCCGCCCCTGGGACGCCTACCGCGCCGGCCATGCGCCCGGATCGCTCTCGATTCAGCCGGGCAAGAACTTCATCACGCTCGCCGGCTCGTTCGTCGATCCCTCGCAACTCGTCACGCTCATCGTCGAACCCGCGTTGCTCGACGAGTGCGTCCGGGGCCTCGTGCGCGTCGGCATCGACCGCGTCACCGGCTGGATCGCCCCCGCCGACGCCGCGCCGGCCGCGACCGAGAAGGTCGCGCAGGTCTCCCCCGAGCAGGCCAGGCAGATGCTCGCTTCCGGCACGCACGCCGTGCTCGATGTGCGCCGCGCCGATGAGTTCGTCGCCGGCCACCTGCCCGGCGCGACGCATGTCCCGCATGTGCAGCTCGCCAAACGGCTGAACGAAGTGCCCCGCGGCAAGCCGCTGCTGGTCAACTGCCGATCCGGCGTCCGCTCGAGCTGGGCCACCGCGCTGCTCAAGAAGCACGGCTTCGACGCGACCAACCTCCAGGGCGGATTCCTGGCCTGGGAAGCGGCCGGCGGCGAGGTCGAGAAGTGACTCCCCGAGCGGCGACGCGCAAAAGGACGACGCCTTGATCTTCGCGGCGATTCTGGGGGCCGTGCTGGTCGGCGTCTCTCTCGGCCTACTCGGCTCCGGCGGCTCCATCCTGACCGTGCCGACGCTCGTCTACCTCGTCTCGCGCCCCAAGGAGACGGCGATCATCGAAGCGCTGGCGATTGTCGGCGTCATCGCGCTCTCCGGAGCGATCAACCGATGGCGCAAGGGCGAGGTCGATCTGCGGATCGCCGTCGGGTTCGCCCTGACCAGCATCCCGGGCGCGATCGTCGGCACGGTCATCGGCACGATGATGCCCGGGGAGTGGCAGCTCGTGGTGCTGGCGCTGCTGATGTTCACCGCCGCGGGAGTCATGTACCGCGGGTCGCGGAAGCCCAGCGGCAACGCAGCAGTCACCGAGAGCGCGCCGCGCAGTCACCCTTTGCTGATCCTGCCGGTGGGCGCGGGCGTCGGGATGCTCACCGGCATCGCGGGGATCGGCGGCGGCTTCATGTTCGTCCCCGCGTTGACCGTCGCCGGCGGGTTGACGATCCAGCGGGCGATCGGGACGAGTCTGCTGCTCATCTTCATCAACTGCGCGACCGGGCTGACGAGCTACCTCATGCGGCCGCACCCCGGCGAGGCGCCGGTGGCGTGGGGGATTGTCGCGCTCTTCGCCGGGCTCGGTGTCGCCGGCGCGATGGCCGGTCAACGCATGGGGTCGAAGCTCAGCCAGCGGGCGCTCAAGCGGACCTTCGCCGCGTTCCTTGTGATCGTCGGCGCGTACATGCTGGTGCGCGAGTCGAACGCGCTCCGCGCAGCGCCGCCCGACGCCGCCGCGACGACACAAGCAACCGACTGAGCCCGCGTTGTCGTGTCAGCCGCAGTTTGCGGCCCACTGCGAGAGCACGATATTCAGGTCGTCGACATCGACCACGCCGTTGCCCGTGAGATCGCCCTGCTGGTTGGGCGGCACGGCCAGACCCCACCGAGAGAGCACGATGTTCAGGTCGTCCACATCCACCGATCCGTCGAGGTTGACGTCCGCGATGCACGGCGGCGTCGGCGGGACGAAGCGGACCAGCACCGGCCCGTGCCCGACAAGGTTGGAGAGGAGCACGGTGTCGCCGTCGAACACGATGTCGCCGGTGAGCCCGAGGCCCAGCGTGACCTGCACGCCGCCCTCAAGCGCGCTCAGGTCCAGCGCGAAGCCGCCCGGCCCGCCGTCCTCGTGCCCCGTGATCGCCAGGACGACCTCCTGCCCGTCCGGGTAGCTCTTGACCGTGTCGAGCCGGAAGCGGTCGAACGACGACGCGATCACGCCGTGCATGTCCACGAAGGCGCGACGCCAGTCGATGCCCGCGCCGGGGACCTGACGAACGAAATAGATCGGATTCGAGAACGCCTTTTCGGGACGATTGGAGACCGTGCCGAAGACCTCGGCGCGTACAAAGGTGGGGCGCGTCTGGCTCACAACGACCTCGTACGGGAGATCGACCGAGGGCTGCGTGGAGAACATGCTCGACCCGACGACGCCGGAGTCGATCAGTTTGACCTGGTCTCCCGACTGCAGACCACGGATGCGCACCGTGACATCGACCGTGTCGCGGTCCGTCACCACGATATTGCCCATGACGGCGCCGTTGTCGGCCTCGATATCCATCACGCCGTCGTAGATCACCGGGTCGGCGTAGTAGCCGCGACCGGCGCGGAGCCCCTCGGCGATGGGCGTCTCGTCGCTCGAGTCGGCGTAGACGAACTGCGTCATCGAGTAGGTCGCCTCGTTGAGATACTCGGCGATCAGGCCGCCGTGCGAGTCCGAGACGCCGATGCCCGTCACGATCTTGTTGTTCAGCGCCAGCTGGTCCCACACCCAGAGGTGGTCGGCCATCGGGCGCTCACGCTGGCGATACCCCACTTCGAGCAGGTCCGCGTTATAGAGCTGGTTGGAGAGCAGTTTGGCGAGCAGTTGCTCCTTGCTCGGCGTCGTCGGGAGTGTCGGCGTCCCGGTGCCGAAAGGATGCGCGTACGAAACCGCCGCACCGCGCTCGTGCCCCAGCGTAACGACGCGGTTGGCGATGAAGTCGTTGTGCACCGGCCCGTTCACCAGGAAGCCATTGACGATGCCGGGGCTCAGGTTGTGATACGCCACCCAGTCCGGGAGCGGGGTATCCGGCCCGTACTCGAGCAGGTGCGGCAGAATGTACGAGTGCTCGATGCCCTGATGATGGCGGACGCCCTCATTCAACGCCGTGTACCCGTCGAGGATCACGCGCTGCTTGGCGAACAGGGCCTCGCCGTCGGCCTCGATCTCCAGGCGGAGATCGTCGTAGTAACAGACCGTCAGCGCATTGTTCTTCGACTCCAGCCCGAAGAGCACCTCGGTCAGACTGTTCTCCTCACCGTCGAGGAACGGATACCCCGCGATCGCGTCCTGCGTGATCGGCAGCGTGATCTCGTTCCATTGGTTCGGAACGAACGGCACCGGGATGCGATAAATGTAATCTTCCCGCGTCGGCGGTTCGCCGCCGTTGCTCAGGTAATACTGCAGCTCGAGCCGGTTCGTGGAGACGATGTTCGGATTGATCGTCCGCGAGAGAATCATCGTCATCACGCCGGTCGCGTCCGGACCGGTCACCTCGGGGTAGACCTTGATCTTCAGCGTCAGGCCCGCGGCCACGGACACCCGGCGGCGCGTGCCGTCCGCGTTGAACAGGTACATGAAACTGCCGCGGTTGGAGAACTGGCGCCGCCCCGACATCTTCATCGAACCGGTGCCCACCGCCACCTGCTCGCTCGTGATGACCGCTTCCTGCTCCGTGAACGCCGTGCGGAAGAAGGAGGCCCCCTTACCAAGCACGATGTCAACGCTGCTCGACGGCGTCCAGCGCTCGCCCGTGGGGAGCGACTCCGAGAGCGCATCGAAGCTGTAGCGCGTCGCGCGGTGCGCTTCCGAGACGATCATGTGGTCGTGATCCGTCCACCAGAGCACATCAATCCCGAGCATCTTCGCGAGCTCGTGATACGAACGGACCGACGCGTCTCCCTCGGAAAGAATGCCGTGGATGTGCAGCGCGACTTTCCATGAAGTTGCCCCGGTCACCGGCGACTGTCGATCAGGAACCGTGGTGTTCAGCACCTCGTGAAGATGGGAGCCGGGCTCATCCCCTGCGGGATGGGCGTTCACGCCGGCAGAGAATGACAAAACGAACCCCGGCACGATCCAACGCACCAGACCTCGCATAGCACTTCGTTCCTTTTGGATGGTCCGCCCTCAGAGCGGAGAATCGGCGCTCAATCGGCGCAAATGGTACCCCAACATTTTGCAAGCAAAAGGGGGTAGTCATCGGATTCGACCAACGACCGACACGGCCGTCGTCATAAGCCGCGTTGTGAACCGGGCTTAATCTTCCCCCCCCCAAACCGAGATTATCGGGACGCTCCGCCCGCCGACTCGCTCGCCCAGCCGAGGCGGGGATCGACCCAGACATCCCAACCCGAAGCCAAACGCCGGGACTCGGCCTCCATCAGGATCCGCTCCTGGACGAGCCGTGTCCGCGCGGCCAGTTCCTCCCGGACGGCCTCCATCGGGGGCGCGGCGGGATCCGCGGGCCGCACGCGATCGAGCCGCACGAGCGCCCACCCGGCGTCCAGCGCGACCGGGCCGCGGACCTCGCCGACGGCCATGCCGGGCAGCATCGAACGCAGCGACTGCGGCCAGGCGAGGTCCTCGGCGCTCACCATGCGCAGCAGTCCGCCGGCGTCGGCGCTGGCGTCGATCGAATGCGCGGCCGCCTCCTCCTCGAACGACGCGCCCGCCTCGAGCCGCGTCAGCAACGCCTCGCACTCGCGTGCCGTGCGCGTCACGATCACACGGATGTCGTACCGCGGGCCGTACCGCTCGCGGTAGGCGCGCTCGACCGCGCCATCCGAGACCACCGCCTGATCACGGACCAGCGCGCGGAGCATCGCCGTGCGACGCAGCATCGCCTCGTAGCGGATCGGGCCGAGCCCCCGCTCGCGCCGGAAAGTCTCGACGATCCGATCGGTCTCGACGCCGGACGCACCGGCCGACACCGCCTCGGCGAACCGCGTCCGCTCGGCCTCGATCTGGTCGGGACCGACAATGATGTTCCGGCGCCGACACTCCGCTTCGATCGCGGCGTCAAGCGTCAACTCTTCGATCACCGCCGCGCCGCCGGCTTCGCTCAGCAGCGGGAGCAACTCGTCCCATGAATGACGCTGGCCGCCCGCGGCGCCGCCATTCGCGATCATCGCCGGCGACTCGTCCGACCGATCGACGCCCCGCGTCGGTGGCTGCCCGAGCGACGACTCGGCGGCCTCGATGCCCCGCAGCGCACGCTGATCCGTCATACCGTCGCCGGCGCAGCCGACTAGGACGAGAGCGATGGACGCCGCGACGAACACACGAACCGCTCCGGTCACGGCTTGAGCCCGGGGGGCAGACCTTCCGGGAATTCCTGCTCGATCGCGGCACGGATGCGGTCCACTCGGCTGCCGTGGCTCGGGTGCGTGGACAGGAACTCCGGCGGCCGCCCGCCGCCCTCGGTGGCGCTTTCGAGAATGTCCATCACGCCGATCATCGCGCGCGGATCGTAGCCGGCGTTGGTCGCCAGGATCACGCCCCAGGTGTCGGACTCCAGTTCATCCTCGCGCCCGTAGCGGAGGTTGATGAGCTGGCCGATCGCCGCGGCCACCGCCGCCGATTGCTGTGCGCCCACCGGGCTGTCGGGGTCCGTGCCGGCAACACCGACGGCGCCGACGAGACCCTGCGTCAGCTGCGCCTTGGCCAGGCGCTCGGCGCCGTGCCGCTCGATGACATGGCCGATCTCGTGCGCAAGTACACCGGCCAGTTGCCCCTCGGTTTCCAGGCGGTCGTAGAGCGCGCGGGTGATGAACACCTGCCCGCCCGGCAGCGCGAAGGCGTTGATCGTCTGCGCATCGGCCAGCAAGTGGAAGTCGAACTGGTACGGGTTCTTCTCGGCGTTGGGCACGGCGTCGAGCAGCGCGCCGCCGATGGCGTCCACAAGCCGCTGCCCCTCGGCGTCGGGGTCGAGCCCGCCGTGCTGCTGGGCCATCTGCGGCGCGGCCTGGAGCCCCAGGGCGATCTCGTCCTGCGTCGAGAGCGCGACATACTGCGCCTTGCCGGTGATGGGATTGTTCTGGCGCATCGAAACGAAGGAAATGATCGCGAAGAGCGCGATCGCGCCGGCGATGATCAGCCGCGGGTTGAGCCCGCGTCGCGTGCCCCTGCCCGAGTTTCCGCGTCGTCCGAAGATGTCCATGGGCGTCCTCCTGTGCGTGAAGACCATGGTATCCCCGCCGGGATGAAGCCATCGTGAAACTACGCCGGCTCGGAGGTCTTACTTGGCCGCGGGCTTGTAGAACGGAAGCGGACGCGTCGCGGCGTCGAGGTGCGCGTCCCGGCCGGTGTCCACCCGCAGCGCCGTGCCGGTGGACGCGGCGTCGCGGTCCACCAGCGCGATGGCGATCGGGCGCTCCAGCGTCGGGCTCATGCACCCGCTGGTGATCACGCCGACCGGCTTGTCACCCCGGCGCACGATCATGCCCTGACGCGGCGTGCGCTTGCCGTCGACATCCAGCCCGACCACGAGCTGCTTCGGCCCGCCCTCGGCGCCGGTGCGCTGCAGCGCCTCGCAGCCGATGTACTTCTCGCCGAGCTCGTCCTGGTCCTTGTCGAGGTTGATCGCGAAGTCGATGCCGCACGAGAGGGCGTTCGTCTCCTCGCCGAGTTCATGGCCGTAGAGCGGCATGCCGGCCTCGAGGCGGAGCGTGTCGCGCGCGCCGAGCCCGGCGGGCTTGACCACGGCCTGGGCGTCGGTCATGTCGATGTCCTTGAGGACCATCTTGAGCGCCACGCCCACCATCGCGCCGGGCAGGATGACCTCGACGCCGTCCTCGCCGGTGTAGCCGGTGCGGGAAACCAGCACCTTCATGACCAGGAAGTTCTTCTCGGTGAAGCGGTACCGCTTCAGCGTGGGGATCTCCTTGCTGAACTTCGCGAAGACATCCATGACCTTCGGGCCCTGCACGGCGATCATCGCGGTCTTGAGCGTGCGGTCGTCCAGCGAGGCGTTGAGATCGCCCTTGATCTCCTGAAGATGCGTGACGATCTTGTCGCGGTTGGAGGCGTTGCAGACGACCATGAACTCGTCGTCGTCGAGCCGGTAGACGAGCACATCGTCGCGGACGCCGCCCCGCTCGTTGCACATGAGCGAGTAGCGGCACTGTTTGTGCTGCATGTCGTGGATCCGCCGCGTGCAGGCGCGCTCGAGCCAGCGGCGCGCGTGACGGCCCTTGATCCACAGCCGGCCCATGTGCGAGACATCGAAGATGCCGCCCGAGGTGCGGACCTGCCGGTGCTCCTCCTGGATGCCGCCCTTGTAGACGAGCGGCATCTCCCAGCCGGCGAAGTCGACCATCTTGGCGCCGTGGTCGAGATGGAATTGGTGCAGCGGCGTCTTGAGCACGGCTCTCTCCTGCGGGTCGGTGCGTCGGGGTTCGGACAAACTTAGTGTACGCAAACGCCGATTCGGCGGCTGGAGGCCCGGTCGGCGGTAAACTCCCGGCATGAACAGACGCGTGCACGGGGTCTGGTTGCTGGTGCTGGCCGCGGCGGGGGCGGCGATCGGCGGCGGTCCGCCGAACGGGGACGGGGCGGAGCCGGCGCGGCAGGCGGAGTTGATCACCGCCGAGCGCGCGGCGGAGGAGGACCTGCTGGTCGTGCTGCCGCGAAAGATTGATATGGGCTTCGTGCCGGTGGGCGACGAACGGCAGCGACGCGTGTGGGTGATCAATCCTTCGGAGACGGAGAACCTGCGGATCGCGGCGGTGCGGTTTGACTGCGGCTGCACGACGGCGCCCGATTTTCAGGTGATGACGCTGGAGCCGGGCGAGGCGCGGCCTGTGGACCTTGAGATCACGGCGCCCACCGAGGCGGGCAAGCGGCGGGATGTGCGGGTGTTTTTCGTGCTGGAGAACGGTGACGCGGTGTTCTCGACATTGCACCTGGAAACAGTGGCGTTGTGCTCGGGGTTCTCGATCGATCCGCCGGTGTCGGAGGCAGATGTCCTGGCGCTGCCGGGTGAGATTGATCTGGGGAATCTTCCCTTGGGTGAGCGGGGCGCATTGACGGTGTGGCTTGTGAACCAGTCCGACCGGCCGAGGCAGATCGAGAAACTGCGGACCTCGTGCCCATGCCTGAGCGCACCGGAGTTCGAGTCAGAAGTGATCGAACCGGGGCGCGCGCTCCGGCTGGATCTGATGCTGCGTCCGGAGACCGAGCCGCTGGACAAGCGGCGCGTCCGCCTTTACGCGCTGGACGGCGATGGCATGTTGGCCGAGGCGGAGATCGTGTACTCGGCGGGGCAGGATGACATCGATGGCTCGGACGGGTGGGAGACAGTCGAGGAGTCGCCCAAGAAGTAGCGTCGCGGTGCACATGGAGATCGAAGAGATGACACGGATTCTGATGATCGTTCTGGCGGTGACTGCGATGCTCGCGATGTCCTGCTCGTCGCTCGACAGCGACTGGGGCGACGGGGACGGATCGGGCGGCGGGAACCAGAACGGCGGCGGGGGGGGCGGTAACAACGATGACGACGACGGCCCGGCGCTGGCGCGCGAGGATGTCGTCGGCATGGAATGGACGGCGATCTGGATGTGGGGCGGGCAAATCGTCGAGGCCGCGCCGCCGACGCTGCTGATGCAGACCGACAACAAACTCGCGGGCTTCGCGGGCGTGAACCGGTTCTTCGGGCGGTACACGCTGAACCCGAACCGCGGCGGTCTGCGGATGGAGGGGTTCGGCTCGACGCTGATGGCCGGGCCGGATGACCAGATGGCGCAGGAAACGGCGTACATGAAGTTGCTGGAGCGCGTGAAGGCCGCGAGAGTGAATCGGCACGGCGAACTGGAACTCATGGAGAAAGGTGATGTCCTGATTCGGTATGAGCGGAGTTCGGAGGCCGCGAGGCACGGGCTGGTCGGCGGGGAGTGGACGCTGTTCCGGCTGCGCGGCGAGAAGCCGATCAACGGGCACGAGGGGTCGATCGAGTTCAAGGACGACGGGTCGTTCGCCGGGTTCGCGGGCGTGAACCGGTACTTCGGCCGGTACACGAAGGACGACCGGACGGGGCGAATCGAGCTGCGGGACATCGGCTCGACCAAGATGGCCGGTGAGGAGCGGATCATGCGGCAGGAGGAGCGCTTCCTCGCCTCGCTGCGCGCGGTGGATCATTTCTCGTTCACCGAGGACGGGGATCTGCTGCTCCATAACGGCGACAACATCGCGGCGAGGTTCAGGAAGGCAAAGCAGTAACGACTCTCTCCGTACCGCTTGCGGCTGCGCCGCCAAGCGGTGGCGCCCGAATGATCAGACCATCGCGGCCTGGGCGGGGAGGGTCGAAGTGATGTTCTCGACGATGTCGTCGGTGGTGAGGCCTTCGGCCGCGCCCTCGAAGTTCAGCAGCAGGCGGTGGCGCAGCGCCGGCAGCGCGATCGCCTTGATGTCATCGACGGAGACCGCGAAGCGCCCGGCGACGAGGGCGCGGCACTTGGCGCCGAGGACGAGCGCCTGCGCGGCGCGGGGGGATGCGCCCACGCGCACGAAGCGGTTGACTTGGGGTGTCGCGAACTCGCCCTGCGGATGCGTCGCAAGGACCGTGCGCACCGCGTAGTCCTGCACATGGTCGGCGATGGCGACCTGCGTCACGAGGCGCTGGTGCGAGAGGATGCGGTCGGCGTCGAGCACCGCGGATGCCTCGACGCGGATGCCCTTGGTCGTGCGGTTGAGGATCTCGCTGAGTTCCTTGCGGTCGGAATAGCCGACGGTGAGTTTGAAGAAGAAGCGGTCGAGCTGCGCCTCGGGGAGGGGGTAGGTGCCCTCCTGCTCGATGGGGTTCTGCGTCGCCATGACGAAGAAGGGCGATGGAAGCGGATGGCTGACACCCCCCACTGTGACCGAGCGCTCCTGCATGGCTTCGAGCATGGCGGACTGGGTTTTGGGGGTGGCGCGGTTGATTTCGTCGGCCAGGAGGATCTGGGTGAAGACGGGGCCGCGTTCGAAGACGAACTCTCGCCCGCCCCCCGCGCGTTCGGACTCGTTGATGACAGTGGTGCCGGTGATGTCGGCGGGCATGAGGTCGGGCGTGAACTGGATGCGGCCGAAGTCGAGGTGGAGCGCCGAGGCGAGCGTGCGGATGAGGAGCGTCTTGCCGATGCCGGGGACGCCTTCGAGGAGGGCGTGACCGTTGGAGAAGAGACAGATAAGGACGCCGTCGATGACGGAGTTCTGCCCGACAATGACACGGGCGATCTGCTCACGGACGGCCAGGAAGTCCTTGCGGAACTGCTCGGCGGCCGACTGCGCCTGCTCGGGTGTGGTGACGGGGGGGGGTGAGGTCATGGGGCGGATTGTAGGAGGAGAGGGAATGGGGAACAGGCAGCGGGCAAGAGGCAGCGGGCAGCAGGGGAATTGCCCCTCTCCCTGACCCCCTCCCCCCCCCGCGAGGGAGGGGGGCTTCGCATGATCGCCTTGCCGAGTGACGGTCGACTCATCTCTGATGGGGTCGACTCGTGTCGCTCGTGGGGTTTGTGCTGTTACTGCGTGGTGGGGCGGTTTGTGCG
>CAZSLT010000062.1:0-14743 GCA_964607595.1 uncultured Phycisphaeraceae bacterium | reverse complement strand
CTTAAAGTCGCTGAGTCGCTTAATCAGTACTTTTGGGAGCAGAATGAATTCGCCAGCCTCCTCGCAGTTGGTAGGCCATCTCTTGGTCCCCGGCTTGGCCTTTAATGGCGTCTTAGGGGCCGTTGCTTCCGGACTGCCTGAACGGATTGTTTTCTTGGGCTTCGATGTCTTCATGGAATAGATGATGGCGGGTGAATAGCAAAAGAAAACAGGTGGGGGGGCAACCCATCCGTATTACACACATAGTCGTTTTTACGCGTGCCGTGTCTAGTGCGACAGGTCTCTAGTAGTTGAGTGGATTCGAGGAGGCTGGATGCTAGGATTAGCATATGGTGACTGCGCATAAATGCATAGTCAGCATGTTAAAAATTACACGACAATCGCCACTTCCGCGGTGCCCGGATCGGTTGGAACCGGCTCGCCGCGAGTGCGCATGAACTCGATCATGTGGATGATCGCTTCGCGGATGTTCGACAACGCCTCGTCGCGCGTATCGCCGTCGCTGCGGCATCCCGGCAGCGAGGGAACCTCGGCGATCCAGACGCCGTCCTCATCCTGATACAGCACGACCTGCCTCATGCCCCAAGTCTACACCGCAGCCCCAGCGCGTCCATCCGCATTCCGGCGCCGGGCTCGATCATCCACCGCTCGTCCGCGGGCGCGTATCTCCTACAATCCCCCCCGAGATGCCGCCCTCCATCACCCTGACCAACGACGCCCCCCCCGCCAAGGCCGGGCGGGCCGAGATCCGCGTCCTGCCGCCGCTGGTCGTGAACCAGATCGCGGCGGGCGAGGTCGTCGAGCGCCCGGCCAGCGTGGTCAAGGAGCTCGTGGACAACGCGATCGACGCGGGGGCGACGAGCGTGGTCATCGAGATCGAGCAGGGCGGGATCGAGCTCATCCGCGTGACCGACGACGGGGCGGGGATTCCGTCCGATCAGTTGACGCTGGCGATCGCGCCGCACGCCACGAGCAAGATCCGCCACGCCGGGGAACTCGACGCGATCGCGACGATGGGGTTCCGTGGCGAGGCGCTGGCGTCGATCGCGTCGGTGTCGCGCCTGATGATCCGGTCGCGGACGGCCGAGGATGCCGCGGCGACGCGGCTGGAGGTCGCGGGGGAGGATCTCAGCGCCCTGCGCCCGGAGGCGGGGCCGGTGGGCACCTGCCTGACGGTGCGGAACCTGTTCTTCAACACGCCGGCGCGCCGGCGATTCCTGCGGACGCCCCAGACCGAGCAGGGCCACTGCGTGGACATCGTCGAGAACCTGGCGCTGGCGCACCCGGCGATCGCGTTCTCATTCCGCGCCGACGGGCGGACGATCTTTGATTTGCCGCGGGAGCAGTCGCCGGTCGAGCGGGCGCTGGCGGTGATCGGCGGCGAGATGCGCGAGCAGTATGTCGAGGTGAGCGCGGATCGGTTTGACGATGCGCGGGGCCTGACGCTGTGGGGCATGGTCGGGCTGCCGGGGATGGCGCGCCAGACGACACGCTGGCAGCACCTCTTCGTGAACGGCCGGCCGGTGCGCGACAAGACGATTCAGCACGCGCTCAAGGAGGCGTTCCGCGGGCTCATCGAGCCGGGACGGCACCCCGCGGCGGTGTTGATGATCGAAATGACGCCCGCGGCGGTCGATGTGAATGTCCACCCGGCCAAGGCGGAGGTGCGCTTCCGCGACTCCTCGCTCGTCCACCGCGTGGTGCTCAGCGCCGTGCGCGAGGCGCTCCGTCGCGCCGATCTGACGCCCGACGCCGGCGCCACGGGCTTCGGGGCCGCCAGCGGGCTGCGGTTCGAGCCGGTGACGGAGCCGAAGGCGGGCGACAGAACGCCGCGTCAGCGCCTGGTGGACTACCTCAAGGGGTTCGCGCCGCAGGGCGATGGGTCGCGTGAAGAGTCAACGGGTTCGGGCGGGTTCGATTTCGCGGCGTTGCGTGCGGCGGTCGAGGCGGAGGATGCGCGGATCGAGGCGGACCGCCGGCGGCTGGAGGAGGAACGCCGCTTCCTGGCCCAGCAGCAAACCGATCCCGCGAATGCCGCGGCCATTCTCGGTGGCGCACGCGGCATCCCCGCGGCGAGAATCCTCCAGATCCACGACTCCTACCTGGTCACGCAGGACGAGCACGGCGTGGTGATCATCGACCAGCACGCGCTGCACGAGCGCGTCATGTTCGAGAAGCTCAAGGCCCGCATCGGCGAGTCGGGCGCGCTCGAGAGCCAGCGGCTGCTGGTGCCCGCCTCGGCGGGTGTGACGGCGCGACAGGTCGAACTGCTGGACTCGCTGGCAGACCTCTTCGAGAAGCTGGGGATCGAGTGCGTCGGCGCGGGGCCGTCGTCGATCGCGGTGCACGCGTTCCCGACGCTGCTGTTCGATCGGGGTGTGGACCCGGCGTCGTTCATGCGGGAGTTGCTGGACCGGGCCGAGCGGAGCGACCTGCCGGAGTCGAGCGAGGGCGCGCTGCACGAGGTCCTGGACATGATGGCCTGCAAGGCCGCGGTCAAGGCGGGCGACCGCCTCACCGACGCGGAGCTGGGCGAGCTGCTGGCGATGCGCGACCGCGTGGAGCGGTCGAGCCGCTGCCCGCACGGCCGGCCGACGACGATCCGTCTGTCGCTGCGCGAACTGGAGAAGCAGTTCGGGCGGTCGTGACTTTGTGCTCGGATCTTTGCGGATTCCGTCTTGACAACGCGATTTCGCCGGGCATACTCCGCGGCTCACCACCGCGTCGGAGTCCATGCATTGCTGCGCCATGACTACAGATCGACATTCGGTACGCCACAGAGGCGGCGCCGGATGTCGATGCGCGCGGCGGGCATCTGACCGCCGATCGCCGGCCCCGCAGGCGGGGCCCCCGTCGTATCCGCCCAATCCCCCATTGATTCGGAGTCGTCACGATGTGACCCGGTTGTCCGCCGCGCGCCGCTGATCGGTGCGCGGGCGATGAGTCTGCCCATGTCCCAGAATGTCACCAATGTTTCGCGTCCCCTGGCGCCCGAGGACATCGTCCCCGGGTCGTTCGTTGCGATCGCCACCGAGCGGGTCGAGGCGGTCCCGTGCTGCTTCGAGCCCGAGCAATTCGCCTCGGGCGTGCTGCCGATCCGGCTGTCGCGCATCCCCAGGAAGGCGGGCCGGCCGCTGTTCGTGGTCGAGGTCTGCGTGCCCTTCGTGCTCGTGCGTGACGAGAAGGGCGAGACGCGGCTGCTCGACACGCGCCGGGTCACGCTGTCGAAAGTCAGCGTCGCGTTCGCGCGGGCGTACCTGCGCGCACACCGGAAGCAGCGCCGGTGAACGGTCGCGCCCGGGCGCGCCGCAACCACAACAGAACGGCCCGGACGCTCATCGGGTGTCCGGGCCGTTCGCGTTGTGCGGTGGGAGCGATGGGGGGGTGGCGGGTGAATCAGCCGGCGGGCAGGACGCTGGCCGCGGTGTGGGGCCAGAGCCAGGCGAAGACTCCGGCGATCAGCAGCGCGTAGACCACGCCGTCGATGAGCTTCGTGATCGACAGTCGCCAGGAAGAACCCTTCCAGATCGAGTCCTGCAGGGCCATGCCCGCCTGGGCGAGCAGCGCGATCGCACCAACCACCTGGAAGATCTCGAGGTACTCGAGGTTGAGCCGCTCCCCGAGCGCGGCCCAGGCGCAGTAGCCGATCAGCGCGCACAGCACCAGTTGATAGATGAACCACTGCATCAGCGAGCGCGGGAAGCTCGGGGCCTTGTCCATGACGGTGAGCATGACCCACGGGCCGCGTTTCATCTTCTCGATGAACGCGGGGTCCTTGTGCCCGCCCTCGCCGTGGTTGCACCAGGGGATGTAGTACTGGCCGGGCTTGAAGCCGTGGGTGGTGACGGCGTTCATGATGGAGGCCTCGTCCGGGGGCGCGACGAAGTCGTTCTTGTGGAGCGGCAGCGCCATCCAGAGGACGGCCGAGCTGATGAAGACGATGACCGCCGACAGCACGATCGGGAGCCAGAGTTCGGTGAGGAATGCCATGGGTGCGTTTCTCCTTGCGTGGCTCTCTCGCCGCCGCGTCCCCACCCCCCGATGAGGTGTGTCCCGGTACGATGTCGGGAATCATCGGCATCGGGGGTTCAAATCGTTCACAAGGAGTGTGCGGCCATGGACAGCGGGGCACTCATGGCGATCGTCGCCGGGGTCTTTGTGGCTGTCGGCGCGGCGATCTGGGTCGCGACCCGCACCGGCCAGGACGGCAAGGAGTAACGCATGACCACCGCGCAACCACGCCGGGCCACGGCGCAGAGTGTCCTGTCTCTCGCTGTTTTTATGGGGATCACCGCGGTGGCCCCCGTCATCGGCGGCCTGGCCACGGCGCGGTCGGTGAACTCGCCGTGGTTCGCCGATCTGGCCAAGCCCTCTTGGAACCCGCCCGACTGGGTCTTCGGCCCGGTCTGGACAGTCCTGTATGCCCTTATGGCGGTCGCGGCATGGCTCGTCTGGCGACGGCCCCGCACCGTAGCCGCGACGGACCGTCGCATCGCGCGCCGACAGACGCTCCTGCCGATGACGCTCTACGCCGTCCAACTGGTTCTGAATGTGCTGTGGTCGGTGCTCTTCTTCGGGATGCGGCAGGTCGGATGGGCGTTCGCCGAGATCGTGGTGCTGTGGGTGTTTATCCTCGCCACCACGGTTTCGTTCGGGCGCGTGTCGCGCGTCGCGGCGGGGCTGATGACGCCGTACGCGGCGTGGGTGACCTTCGCCGCGGTGCTGAATTTCGCGATCTGGCGGCTGAACGCCGCGCCGTGAGGCGGGTGGGCCGGGCGCATGCCATTCTGTACCATCGCGGCATGAGCGAGCAAGACCTCACGAACGGCGTCACGGGTGAAGGTTCGGGCGGGGCGGCTGTGGCAACGCCCGTGAAGAACGAGAAACCGGGCAAACTCCCGGCGGTCTGGCCGTGGCAAAAGGCGTGGTGGACGCGTGAGCACATCATCGCGGTGCTCTGGACGAGCGCCGTCTTTGTCGTCGTGACGATCGCGGGCATGCTCGTGCAGAGCGCGGCGCAGGCGACCGGGGCGTTCGGCCCGTCGCTCGACGCCCTGATCGATGACCAGAAGGAGAACTTCACGAAGATCCAGGATCGACTGGACAAGATCTCCACGACCGAGGACCCGAAGGAGCGCGAGCGCCTGCTCAAGGAACTCGAGGCGCTGCTCGCCAAGCAGCAGGAATACACGACACGCGCGCACACCGAGCTGCGGACCTATGAGTCGCAGGTCGAACAGATGCGCGAGGAAGCGCTGGCCGCACGCGGCACCGCCAGCGGTGTCGAGTTCTGGGTCGCCAACAACGAGAGCATGGTCGTCGGCGAGGAGGCGCATGTTGTCGCCGTGACAGCGATCCAGCGCTCGAATGACTACATCCAGGTGAACTACCGCAACGAGAAGCGCTACATGTACCCCGGCGATGTGCTGGAGATCGAGACGAGCAAGGGCAAGGGGAAGGTCATCTTCCGCCAGGCCAAAGACAGCCGCGCCGGGTTCGATTATGTCGCGCCCGGCAAGGACGAGAAGACGACGGGCTGAGGCCGCGCTGCCCCGCGCCGGGGAATGACCGGTTGGGTGCCGCGCGATCCGAGACTCCTACTCCGCCTGGCGAGCCTTCCACGCCGCGAGCACTTCCTTCTCGCGCTGACGGGTCAGGCCCGGCGTCATGCGGCCGCGGGGGTCCGGCTCGCCCCACTTCGGCTGGCGCTCGGGCGGGAGTTGCTTGACCCACTCCCACGCGTCCTTGGCGGTTTCCTCGATCGGGCGGCACTTCAGCCCGGCCTTGCGCGCTTTGGCCGTGCTCACCTGGCCGAACCCAGAGTAATCCTCCAACGGCGGAATCCACGCCGGCAGGTCCTGCCACGCCGATACCTGTTCTTTCTCGAGGAACTCCGCGTCCACCCAGGTGAACGAGGCATCGGAGCCCGTGGCGCGCTTGCATCCCTCGAGCATCCGCGCCGTCGTCATCCCGCCCTCCGGGCTGTCGGCGTTGTACCAGCCCATATGCTTCCGCTCGATGCAGTGAACGATGAACGCCGCGAGGTCGCGCACATCGATCACCTGCACGAACCATCCCGGATCGCCCGGGGCCAGCACCTCGCCGCCCTCGGCGACGCGGCAGGGCCAGTAGTTGAACCGCTGCGTCCAGTCCCCCGGCCCCACGATCAGGCCCGGACGGATGTTCGTCACCCGCCCCGGCATCGCGTCCTCGGCCGCGTGCTCGCACAGCGCCTTGAGCGCGCCGTAATAAGTGCCCACATCCTCGCTGGCCGGGTTCGGCATCGTGGCTTCGGGCGCCGTCTCGTCCATCCCGGCGGGCCCCCAGGTCGCGTACGCGGACACGCTCGAGATGAACACATACTGGCCCACCGAGTCCTTGAGCACCTCGGTCGACTGCCTCACCTCACGCGGCACATAGCCGCTCGTATCGATCACCGCGTCCCACTTCCGGCCCTTGAGCGCCTCCAGATCGCCCGAGTCGCGGTCGCCCTTGAGCTTCTCGAGGTCGGGGAAGAGTTCCGGGCGCGTGACGCCCCGGTTGAACAGCGTCATCTCGTGGCCGCGCGAGAGCGCCTCCTCCACGATCTCGGGGCCCAGGTACCCCGTGCCGCCGAGGATCAGGAGTTTCAGCTTCTTCGCCGGCTCGTCCGGGCGGGCCAGCGCCGTGCGCACGCCCAGCCCCGCCAGACCCAGACCCGCGCCGGCCGCAACCGCGCCCGCAAGGAACTCGCGCCTCGTCCTCGACATGTCGTTGTCTCCTGATGGTCCCTCGAGATCTGACCGCCCGTGCTACACCCGCCCCGCCCCGCCGGTTGCAACTTTTTGCGGTCCGTGTGATACATCATGCCACGAGAGCGACCCCCCCAGTGATCCGCAACACCATCCGACGGCTGGGAGATGTCCGCCAAGGCGAGACCCGCGCCGTCGCGTGGTCCGCCCTGCTCTTTTTCCTCATCCTCGCCGGGTACTACCTCGTCCGCCCCGTGCGCGACGCCATCGCTACCGAGTTCCCGCGCCAAACCCTCGGCGACCTGTTCTGGATCACGCTCGGCGCCACCTTCATCGCCAACCCCATCCTCGCCGTCCTGGCGACGCTCGTCCCGCGACGCGTGCTGGTGCCCATCGCCTACTCGCTCTTCGTCGCGCTGCTCGCCTCGGTATTCATCGCGATGCAGACGCCCGACGGCGTTGTCCGCCTGCAGGCCGGGCGCGCGCTCTACATCGGCGTCAGCGTCCTGAACCTCTTCCTCATGACGCTTTTCTGGGCCCTCATGACCGACGGCTTCTCGCTCTCACGCTCCAAGCGGCTCTTCGGCGTCATCGCCGCGTCGGGAACACTCGGCGCCGTGGCTGGCGCCGCCGCGGCCGGTCTCATCTCCAATGCGCCGCGCCTCGGGCGGGAGTTCGCCATCCTCGCCGGCGCCGTCCTCATCGCGCTCTCGATCCCCGTGTCGTTCGTCGCCCGCCGCGCGATGTCGCGGATGCCACCCGCGCCCGACGAGGCGCTGGGCGATCACGACGCCGACGCCGGCAAGCCCGTCGGCGGCCGCTATTTCGACGGATTCATCGCCATCGCCCGGTCCCCGCTGCTGGCCGGCATCGCCCTCTACCTCTTCTTCATCCCCTTCACGCAGACGCTCGTGTACTTCCAGCAGGTCGCCATCATCGATGCCACGACGCTCGACGGCGATCAACGGGCGGCGTACCTCGCCTCCGTCGATCTCTGGATCAACATCATCGCGCTGGCGATCCAACTCTTCCTGACCAGCCGCGTCATCCGCTTCCTCGGCGTCGGCGGGACGCTCGTCACGCTCCCCGTCGCGTCCTGCGCCGGGCTCGCGGCACTCGCCTTCGCGCCCTCGCTCGCCACGCTCGCGATCGTCCGCGTCGCGCAGCGCGCCATCAACTACGCCCTGGCCCGCCCCGCCCGCGAAACCCTCTTCACCGTCGTCTCCCCCGAAGACCGCTTCAAGGCCAAGCCCATCATCGACACTTTCATTTATCGCGCCGCCGACGGCGTGGGCGAACGCGTCGACAAGGGCATCGGGCAATACCTGCTCTGGCTGCTCCCGCCGGTGCTCATCGCGTGGAGCGCGATCGGCGTCACGCTCGGCCTCATCCAGCGCCGCCGCGCCGACGCGGCAGAGTCCCCGCCTGCACCGCTACCCGGGGGAGGGGTGGTGTGAGCAACGCTCTTCCGCACCGCTTGCGTCATCTCGTGCCGTCAAGCGGTGGCGCCCGGCGAATCCCCTCCCGGAGGGAGGGGTAGGGGAGGGCTTCTCCGGACTTCCATGGTCCTTCGCCCCTACCTGAACTCCACCCGATACGCCGGCGCGCCATCGCCGTCCGTCTCCCACACGAGTTCCACCCGCGCCTTGAGCCCGGTGATCCGCACGCCCGGCGGCAGCGTCTCGTCCTTCGGCGCGATCCACTCCATCGCGCCCGGCTTCTTCGCGTTTCCGGAGTCCGGCGCCTCGAAGAGCGAGTCGTCGGTGGCGCGCAGCCGACGCTCCACGCCGTGCGACGAACGCTTGACCTCGAACCGCGCGGCGCGCAGGCGGGTCTTCAGCTCTTCGATCGACGCCGGCGGGGCGCCCTTGCCGTGCAGGAACTTCAGCCCCTCGCCGATGAACTCCAGCCGCTCCTGTGCCGTCGAGAGCTCATCCGCCTCCGCGGTCGCCAGGAACTTCTCGAACGCCCGCTGCATGGCGTCGTAGTCGGCCGCGCCGAACGCCTGGCCGAACGCCTGGGCGTGGTCGCGCCCCTGGGCGATCATCACGAGGTATTCCTCGAACGCCCGCGCGTACTTGCCGCCGTCGGCCTCGACGAGGAAGTGCGTCAGCATCCACGCGTACTGGTACTGCAGCCCGCCGCGGACGGCGTCGGTGCGCAGACGCTGGTTCCACTGCCCGCCGTCCATCCCCATCATCTCACCGACGCTGAACGCGTGATCGCTCCCGTGGGCGCCCTTGAAGGCCTCGAGCTCCGACGCGGGCATGACGCCGAGTTTCAACTTGCCGGCCACCATGACGCCGTGCCCGAAGTACTCCGCCAGCCCCTCGTTCGCCCACACCGGCAGCGTGTCGCCGATCCGCAGGTGCGCGAACTGGTGAAACCCCTCGTGCTGCAGCACATGCAGCATCCGCGATCCCTCCTGCCCGCGCACGAAGGTCGTCAGCCCCGAGTCGCCGTCGCCGGTGACAAAGAACATCCCGCCCGAGTTCGTCCCGTCGATCCCCTTGCCCGACAGGAACTCCATGTACCCCTCGGGCGTCTCCCACAGGTACATCTTGATCGGCTTGGCGTTCTTGACCGGGAATTTCGAGAGCCGGCGCTGGTACTCGCCGTAGACCAGGTCCATGTGCGAGACGATCTTCCGCGCCTCGTCGCGCTCAAGATCGGTCGTCACCTCGTAGAACCGCGACTTGAACGAGTACGCCGCCCCCGCCCCCGCCGCCGCGCCCTGTGCCCGCGCCGTCACGAGCGCGATCATCGCCACCGCCGCGATCAGCATCAATCCCAAGAACCAGCGTGTGTGTCCCATCCCCCGATCCTACCCCGCCGACTCTGCCGCGCTGTCCCCCGCCCCGCCTTTCTTCGGCTTTTCGCCGCCGAACCACGCGACCGCCATCGTCATGCCGAATCCCGCGCCGATGAGGCCGAGCGACGCCGCGACCTGCCACCACGCCGGGCGGAACGGCTCCATCGGCCAGTCCTCCGGCGCGAACGAGGCGTGGTTGTCCGCGGTCACGACCACGCCCTTGATCCGCTCGCCCGTCCGCGGCTCCACCGGCACCCGGAACGGCCACAGCCCCAGCACCGACCCCAGCACCAGCCCCAGCAGGAACCCCAGCGTCGCCTTCTCGTGCCGCAGCAGCAGCCACTTGAGAAGATTGCTCACGCCGGCGATCCCGATCAGCACGCCCACGCCCACCGGCACAATGACCCGCCACTCCGCCAGCGCCGCCCCGAAATCCCCCGCGTCCAGCACCGCGTCCTTGACGCGGTCCACGCTCGCCAGAATCGGCACATACACGCCGAGCAGCAGCAGCAGGTACGCCCCGCTGATCCCCGGCAGAATCATCGCGCTGGCCCCCACGATCCCCGCGATGAGCAGGTACCCCATCGTCGAGTTGTGCGACCCGCCCCCCGGCGCCAGGAACATCATGCCCACCATCAGCGCGATCCCCGCGACCGTGCCCGCCACCGCGCGCGCATCGATCGGCCGGGCGAGTTTGTGCAGAATCGGCACGCCGCCGAGCGTCAGCCCGATGAAGAGCGAGTACATCACCCAGCGGTGATCGACCACCAGCCCCTTCATCGTCCCCGCCAGCAGCGCGATCGACGCCAGCGCCGCGGCGCCGATCAACGCGATCACCGCGAGCGAGGAAGCGCGGAACTTGAGCGTGCTCACCTCCGACACCGCGCCGATGAACCGCCGGTACACGCCCGCGGCCAGGAGCATCGTCCCGCCCGAGATCCCCGGCACCAGGTTCGCCAGCCCCATGAACACGCCGCCCGCGACGCACCGCGCCACCGGCACGCCCCCCGGTATCACGCCCTCCTCACGGACCTCGCTCACTTCGCCGCTCCTCGTCCCCGCCCGGCCGCGAACATCATCCCCCGACACACCCCGGTACGCTACCCTCCGCACTCGCCCGCACGCCAGTCGCCGGCGCGCGCCCGCGATCGCTCATGGGAGGTCCGTGCATGGTCGTCCTGGTCACCGGAGGCGCCGGATACATCGGCTCGCACGCCGCCCGTCGGCTGCTGGCCGACGGACACCGCGTCGTCATCATCGATAACCTCTCCTGCGGCCACATCGGCGCCATCCACGCCCTGCGCACGCTCCCCGGCGTCACCCACGAGAACCTCGCCTTCGTGGAGTGCGACATCGCCGACCGCCCGCGCGTCGAGCAGACCCTCCGCGAGCACCGCGTCAACGCCGTTCTCCATTTCGCGGCCTACGCGGACCTCCGCGAGTCCGTCTTCAACCCGCTCAAGTATCACGCCAACAACACCGCCAGCGCCATCGCCCTGCTGCAGGCCTGCGACGCCGCGGGCGTGAGCAATTTCATCTTCTCCTCCACCTGCGCCACATACGGCCAGCCCGAGTCGCGCCACATCCCCATCAGCGAGTCCTACCCCCACCGCGCGCCGATCAACCCCTACGGCCACTCCAAGCTCGCCTTCGAGTGGGCGCTGCTCGACTACGCCGACGCGATGAAGCGCGCGAATCGGCCGTTCTCGTGCGCGATCCTTCGCTATTTCAATGTCGCCGGGTGCGACACGCACGGCCTGCTCGGTGAGCACCGGACGCCGCATATCCGCATTGTGCCGATCCTCTGCGAGGCCGCGCTCGGCTACCGCGACGGCATCACCATCTTCGGCACCGATTACCCCACCCCCGACGGCACCTGCGTGCGCGACTACATCCATGTCGATGACCTCGTCGATGCGCACATCGCCGTCATGACCGCCCTGCGGCCGGGCGACACCCGCGCCTACAACCTCGGCCTCGGGCGGGGCACCTCCATCCGCGATCTCATCGAGGCCACCGAGCGCGTCACCGGCGCCGCGCTCACCGTCCGCGAGGGCCCGCGCGCCCCCGGCGACCCGGCGAATCTGTATTGCGATACGGCGCTCATCGAGCGTGAGCTCGGCTGGAAGCCGAAGGTCACGAGTCTCGACGAGATCATCGCCTCGGCCTACCGCTGGATGAAGAAGCACCCGAGGGGGTATGCGGAGTGATGCTCCCTCCCCCGCCGCCGGCGGGGGAGGTGTCACGCAGTGCGTGACGGAGGGGGTCCTTTACGAACCCCCGCCCGGTGCCGCCTCTAGTAGTTGAGGGGCGCGGCCGCAAGCGGTGCTCAACTCATAATCTCCCGCCTCTGTGCCCTCTGTGCCATCTGTGGTTAACTCGGGCTGAGCATCCCCTCCCACACCACCCCGCCCGCCCCCACCAATGCCGTCACGCGCCTGCCTGCAGCCGCGATCACAATCCCCACCACTTGCTTGATCACCGCGTCCCCCTCGTACCCCGTCAAATCAAACACGATCGCGCCGTCATCATCGACCCGCACGGTCCCCTCGTACACGCCCCCCGAGTCCGTCAGCGCCAGACAAAGCAGCACATCCGTGATCGGGTGGTGATAGATGTGCGTCTCGATCGTGCGTCCGCCGAACTTGATCGACGCGAACACCGCCTCGGCGTACGGGATCCATTCAACCCGCGCGCTCCCCGCATCATCGCCCGTCGCCCAGGTGCGCCCCGCCAGCGTCTCGAACGCGCCGAGGAACTTCACCGGACGCGGCGGATCGGCCGCGGTCGCCGGGATCGGCGTCAACTCCGCCGACCGCGCATACTTCCACACCGCCATCGGCGGGCCCGGCTCGCCCCCGGCGTCATCGGAGAGCGCGATGGAGTACTTGTCTGGCCCATCGAACACGAAGTCCGCGACCAGCGGCCGGGTCAGCATGGGCGAATAGGGGTGTTCCTCGCCGTAGAAAAGGTCGTATCGGTACCGCGCCTTCTCCCCCTCGATCGTCACCGGGCCGGTGCCCATGAGATCGAACCAATGCAGAGTCAGCATCTCCGCGCGCCCCCGCCCCGGATGCCGGTACAGCACGCGCCGCACGCCGGTGGTGGACTCGCCGTCGCCCTTGGAGTTGAAGGTGCGCGAACGGAGCGAGTGCCCGCCCGGCCCCCAGGCCCACCGGTCGAACTGCGCCGCCTTGCTCTCGAATGTCACACGCCACTCACCACCGACCAGGTGCGCGAAGGTCGCCAGCGCATCATCAACATGCGCACGCGGCCACGGCCCCTCCTTCGACACATGCACCAGCCGCTCGCCATCCAAATAGAACAACCCGCCCGAGCACCCGAACCACATCACGCCGCCGCGGTCCTGGAAGAACTCCTGCACATGGCCGCCGCCCGGCCCGTGGCAATCCCTGGACAAAAGCCCGCTCCCGCACGCGCAGGGCAGATCATTCACGCTCAGCCCCTGCTCCACGCCGAACGGCGCGAACGACACCCCGTTGTACCGGCACGCCCCCGCGCCCAGCGTCGAGAACCACATGTTCCCCGCGCGGTCCTCATAGATCTCGAAGACCCGGTCGTTGTTCAGCCCGTCCGCTTGCGTGAAGTTCATGAATGACTCGCCGTCGTACCGGCTCACGCCGCCGCCCTCGGTTCCGATCCAGACCCGGCCATGCCGATCCTCGCACAGCGACCGCACCATGTCCCCCGCCAGCCCGTCTCTCGTCGTGAAACTCGTGAACGCTTTCCCGTCGTACCGGTGCACGCCCTCCCCGTCCGTCCCGAACCACAGGTTCCCGTCGTGGTCTTCGATCATCGCGAACACCACCTCCGGCGTGAACCGCGACTCCGGCGCGTCGACCTCCACCCGCGGCAGCGGGAACGCCTCGAACCGCTCGCCATCGAACCGGCACACGCCCCTGTGCGTCCCGACCCAGATCGTTCCGGCGCGGTCGCGCATGATGCTCCACGCATCGCCCGCGCTCAGCCCGTCGTCCGTGGTGTAGTTCGTGAACGCACCGTCGGCGTACCGGCTCACGCCGCCGTCGGTCGCGAACCACATCGCCCCGTCATCGGCCTGCAGAATCCCCCGAATCGCGCTCCCGCCCAGACCATCCTTGAGACTGAGGTATGTCAGCTCGTCGCCGTCGTACCGCGCCAGCCCGTCGCCGTTGGTCCCGAACCAGTACACCCCGTCGCGGCTCTGGAACACCTCGCGGATGAACGCGCTGATCGGTTCGCCGGGCCATTTCAGGGCCATCGACGGGCCGACAAGCGCGTCCTGCGCCGCCGCGCCGCAGCACAACGCGGCCGCCGCGCCCAACGATCCGAGAATCCTTCGAATCCGCAACGCGCATCCTCCCGTCGCCGTCATGGCCCGACCCGGTAAACCGAGCCGCGACCGTGGGGTTGCTCGGATCGACGAAGCGGGCGTCCCACCCGCGCTGCCTGCTGCCTCTCCGCTTTGTGCTTTGCGCTCTGTGCTCTATACTCTTCTTTGATGACAGCCACCGTCTGATCCAACCCGTCGCCCCGCCGCCGCGTACCTCATTCTCGCGGCAGGCGCCGCCGCGCCCGTCTGGAAACGCCGCGACGCCACGCGATCCGCGCCGGGTGATCCGACCCCCAGAACATCCCCGTTCCATGTTCGATCCGGGCAGGGTGCCACCGCGTGTCGGCGTTGCCGCAAGCAGTGCCAGCCGCCCGTCAAGGGTTCATCAACCAATGTCACGAAAGTCCCGACGCGACACCGACGCGTTCACCTGCATCCATTGCCGCAACACTGTTGACGCCGACTCCTACGGCACGAAACACCGTAACCACTGCCCCTTCTGCCTGTGGTCCCGCCATGTCGATGAGGAGCCCGGCGACCGGCGCTGCGCCTGCCGCTCGCCCATGGAGCCGATCGCCATCACCGTCCGCGCCGACGGCGAGTGGGCGATCATCCACCGCTGCACCGGCTGCGCGACGCTCCGCACGAACCGCATCGCCGGCGACGACCGCGAACTCGCCCTGCTCGTCCTGGCCCTCAAGCCGATCTCGAACCCCCCGTTCCCGATCCACATGCTCTCGCCGTAACCCCCTCTCCCTTGGGAGAGGGCGGGGTGAGGGCTCTGTCTTCTCTCTCCCTACACTCTCCCCATGCGCCACCGCCGCCGCATCATGCGCCTCGCCATCCTCGCACTCGTCCTCGGCTTCA
>CAZSLT010000061.1:7727-14808 GCA_964607595.1 uncultured Phycisphaeraceae bacterium | reverse complement strand
CCCACCCAGCGGATCCGGTACACGCGGTCGTTCAGGTCATCCGAGAACAGGATCGTCCCGTCCGGCGCCTGCACGCAGTCCACCGGCCTCATCACCGGCTGCCCCTGCGCGTTCACACCGTCCACGATCTTCAGCAGCCCGTACGGCTTGCCGTCATCGAACAGCACCCGCGCCACGCAGTACCCCACCGGCTCCGAACTGTTCCACGAGCCGTGGCAACCCACGAAGATGTCCCCCGCGTGGCTCCGCGGCATCGCCGCTTCCCCCTCATTCGCCTCGATCCAGCACCACCCGTTCGTCGCCCAGTGCGCGCCGACTTCCCACTCCGGCGGTGTCGTTCTGCCCGCCAGCTCGTGGATGTCGTCGCGCTCCAGGAACTCGTACCGCGGCAAGCGCCTGCCCACGATGAACGGATGCCCGTAGAACGCGCCGTCGCGATAAAGATTCAACTCGTCCGGCGGATTCAGATCCGTGATCGGCTGATCGCCCCGCTTGTCGCCCACCTTCGCGCCGAACCAGTCGGAGCCGTGGTCGAAGCCCCACACCTCGTCGGTGCCCGGACGCATCCGCAGTTTCTCGTTGTTGCGGATGCCGCTGGAGAACACCTTGCCGTTCTTCCCGTTCGCGTCAAACCGCCAGATCTTCTGCCGGTCCGTGTCGGTCTGATCGGTGATGTTCCCCGCGTCGCCGACCGAGGTGTAGATCGCGTCGTCGGTCACCAGCAGCGAACGCCACCAGTGCCCGCCGCCCGCGGGCAGCGTCCCGCGCGGAATCACATCCACCGTCTCGTCCGCCTTCCCGTCCCCGTCTGTGTCGCGAGCCTTGTGAATCGACCCCGTCGTCGCGTACCACACCCAGCCGTCATGCAGGTCGATCCCGTGCACCGTCCGCGCGCCGGAGATGAAGGTCGCGCGCGTCTCGTACATCCCGTCGCCGTCCTTGTCCCGCAGGCACAGGATGTCACCCTGCCCCGGGCGCGTGATGTACAGCACGCCGCTCTCGTCGATCTCGAGGAACCGCGCCTCGCCGATCTCCGCCGCCGCGAGCGTCACCTCGTACCCCGCCCGGATCGTCGAGGCCTTCAGTTCCGGCGTCGTCGGCGCTTCGGCGTTCGTCGTAGCCACCGCCGCCGCCATCATCACGCTCATCGCCATCAGGATCATCGGGTCGAACTCCATTCAAGGCCGCCGCGGAGCGGGGGGGAGTGGATCAGGGGGGAAGACGAATAGACCACGATACCGCCCGGACCCGCCCACGCCGCAACGCTACCCTTCCCGTCGATGCGCCCCGACAAACCAACCCGCGCCGGCTTCACGCTCATCGAGTTGCTCGTCGTCGTCGCCTCCATCGCGTTGCTCCTGGGCATCCTCCTGCCCGCCGTCGCCGGCGCCAGGAGATCCGCGCAATCGGCCATCTGCCTCTCCAATCACCGGCAGTGCTACCTCGTCTGCCGCATGTACGCCGATGAGAACCGCGGCTTCGGCCCCGCCATCGGCCAACCCTGGGACAAGCCCCCCAACTGGGCGCTCGTTCTCCAGCGCGACGCCGGGCGCGACGGCGACACCGCCGATGATCTCTACTCAACGCGGTCCGCGCTCGTCTGCCCGACCATCGATCAGCACTACGGCGGCGACATGACCCGCACCTGCGCCATGAACGCCACAGGTCACGCCGGGGTCCAAGACGACCCGGACTCCTTCGACGACGCCGCGAACCCCGCCCATATCCGCTTCGATCTCATCGAGTTTCCCGCCCTGACGCCCCTCACGCTCGACTCGGCCATCGCCTTCATCCCCGGCAACGCCCCGCCGCCGACCCGCACCGCCAGCGTCATCGATTTCCGCCAGCCCGGCCACATCGCCGCGCGCCTGGGACGCTTCCACCCCGGCCGCGCCTTCAACGCCTCCATGTTCGACGGCTCGGCGCGCCCGTGGTCCGCCCCGGATCCCGCCTGGGAAGACCCCCTGCCCTGACCCTCCCCCGCCGCCCCGCCGCGCCCCGCACTACGATGTCCATCCCCGGTGGGGTGGCCGAGCGGCTGAAGGCGCCGGTCTTGAAAACCGGTGTGCCCGTCAGGGCACCGCGGGTTCGAATCCCGCCCCCACCGCTTGCCCCCCGCGCCCTCCGCGCTCGTTCCCCGCTTCGGCTTCATGAAGCACCGGGAACCCGACGGAGAAGAGGATGTCTCGGGGGGCTACCCCACATCTGGGCTCATCGGATCGTCCGATAATTTGGGTAATCCGGGCGAGGACCTTTGGGAAAAATCTGTCCTAACCGTCTGAAATCTCTCGATTTATGAGACTTAACGGAACCAATCGGCCCGGTAAGTGAGTACTTTCTTAACGAGGACGGAAGAGGACGCACCCGCGCTCATGGGAGATCCGATAATTGAAGAAGCCAATGGCCCTCGCGGCCCTCGTGACACTTGTCGCGTGGAGCCGACTCGCCAGTGAAGCGCCGGCCGCGGTCATCTGCACCGAGCCCGCGCCGAATCATCTCGAGGCGTTCGACGCGGAGTTCCCGCACGCCTTCGGCTCGGCGCTGTCCATCGATCAGGACACAATGATTGTCGGTGCGCCCGGCGCCCCGGTCTGGGGGACGCATTCCGGCGCGGCGTATGTCTACAGACGCGTGGGCGGCTCCTGGCAATTCCAGTCACAGCTCACCGCCGACGACGGCGCGCCGTTTGATCGGTTCGGCGCCGCCGTCGCAGTCAGCGGCGCCTACGCCATCATCGGAGCGCCCGGACGCGACGACGCCGGCGAGGACGCGGGCACCGTCTACATCTTTCAGCGATTCGGCAATGTGTGGGTCCAGATCGACCGCATCGACCCGCCGGAGGGCCTCGGCGCCAAGTCATTCGGCGCCGCCCTCGACCTCGACGGCGCCCAGGCCATCATCGGGATCCGCAACGCCGCGTTCGCGTACCAGCGCGTCGGCCAGCAGTGGTACGCCAATTCGTTCCTGATACCCGACGGCTGGCCGGCGACCTCCGAGTTCGGCGCCTCCATCCGCATCCGCGGCAACCTGGCGATCATCGGCAACCCTGGCGACGACCCCGTCGTTCTCGGCCAGCCCAGACTCGACGCCGGCGCCGCCTACATCCACTCCTTCAACGGCGTCACATGGCAGCGCACCGCCAAACTCACGGCGTTTGTCCCCGATCAGCGCGACTGGTTCGGGGCCTCGGTCGACATCGATGCGGACATCGCCGTCATCGGGGCGCCGCGCGACGACGCCGCAAACCCCTCGGACCCCAAGAACGACGCCGGCGCCATCTACATCTTCCGGCGTTCGGGAAACCAGTGGAACCCGAGCTATCTGGTCAAGCCCGACGACGCCGCACAACGGGACAACTTCGGGATCTCGCTGGCGATCTCGCCGTACGCGATTGTCGTCGGATCCTCGCGCGACGACACCTACAACCCCGCGGATCGCCACGACGACGCGGGATCGGTCTATGTCCTGCGACGCGGCAATCTCGGATCGGCCATCATCGAGACCAAAGTCCTCCCGCACACAGCTCGATCGGGCGCCAACTTCGGCCGGGTCATCGCCGCCGACGGCGCGGCCGCGGTCATCGGAGCGCCGAGCGACGACTCTCAATGCCCCGGGCTCTACCTCTGCCAGTCCGGCTCGGTGAGCATCATCACCGGCCTCACCGATTGCAATCAGAACAACCGGCTCGACATCTGCGATATCGCGATCGGCGCCGCACCGGACGCCGACTCGGACGGCATGATCGACGGCTGCGTCCCCTGCGCCTCGGACATCAACCTCGACGGCGTGGTCGATGTCGACGACCTCACCATGATTCTCTCGAACTGGGGACAGACCGTGCCCAGCAATCACTTCGCCGACCTCGATGGCGACGGGGTGATCAGCGCCTCCGATCTCAACGGGATTCTGGCGGAGTGGGCGAGTTCATGCTGGTGACGGCCGGCGCCGCGTGATCCTCGCCGAGGGACTCCCCCTCGCCCGCGTCCATCGCCACTGCCGGCCCGCCGCCCGCCGCCCACGCGAAACTCGGGACGCACCCGAACTCCGACCCGAACACATCCGCCTTCTGCGTCGCTCCCCACACGCCAACGCTCGGGCGGACCGCGGCGTCGAGCACCAGCCGCAGACGCTTGCCGTCACGCTCGGCCCGCAGCGCCGACACATTCTGCTTGTGCGCCCGGTCCAGCCCGTCCGCAACGCGCAGCACCGCCGAGAGCCGGCGCACGATCGCCTGGTCGCCCGGCTTCAGCTTCGCATAGTTCGGATGCTTGTTCTTCGGGCCAGAGCGCCGGTGATACCGCGCCACGCTCGCCGCGATCTCCAGTTCACGCTGCGTGAACCCGGGGATATCGCTGTGAACGATCAGGTGATAGCTGTGCTTGTGGTGCTTGGCGTAGTTGATCAGGTACCCGATGTCGTGCAGCACCGCCGCGGCCTCGAGCAGCTCCTCCTCGTGCGGGTCGGACTTCTCCGGCTCGATCATGCCCACGCGGCACAACTCGCGGTACAGCATCACCGCGAGCATCGCCACATGCTCCGAGTGCGCCTGCTCGTAGTGGCACCGCTGCGCGAACCGACGAGCCGCCTCGACCCGCCCGATCTCGGAGCGTGGATCGCCCGCCGAGAGCCCCAGCTCTTCCATCATCGAGAGCATCAGCCCGTCGCGGATGCCGCCGTCGTGAACACGCACCGTGTTGACGCCCAGCCACTCCATCACGCAGTCGAGAATCACCACGCCCGCGACGATCACCTCGGCCCGGTCCCGCGTCAGCCCCGGCACCTTGCTCCGCTCGCCCACGCTCATCTCGCGCAGCGCATCGAGCAGGTGCCGGATCTCCGCGTGGTGCATCTCGTGCCCGCGGACATTGAACGGCAGCAGGTCGCTCGCCTCCTCGTCCGACCCCAGCAGCAGCGACACCCGCGCCAGCGCCGTGAAGGTCCCCCCCGTGCCGAACAGCAACTGCGGCGCGATGTCGTGCCGACCCGCGGCCTCGCGCAGGCGGCTGCGCACCTCCGTGCGCATCGCCTTGAGCGTCGCCCCGTCCACCCGACCCCCCGCGTTGAATCGCTCCGTCAGACGCACCGCCCCCAAAGGGAACAGATGCATCCGGTCGATCACCCCCGCCGCGCTCAGCACAACCTCCGTGCTCCCGCCCCCGATGTCGACGATCGCGGCGTTCATCTTCGAGAGGTCAAACGCGTGCGCCACGCTCCGGTACGACATCCGCGCTTCTTCGCTGGCGCTGATGACCTCGAGCTCGACGCCCGTCGCGTCCCGCACCGCGCGCACCACATCGTCGCCGTTCTCCGCCTCCCGCACCGCGGAGGTCGCCACCGCGCGGATGTGCGTGGCGCCGTGCCCCTCGGCGATGCGGACCATCCGCGCCACCGCTTCCACCGCCGCCGCGACCGAGTCCGGCGCGATCTCGCCCGTCTCGGCCAGCCCCTTGCCCAGGCGCGTCACCGCCTTCTCGTCGTCCAGCACGCGGTACCCGCCGTCCCCGCGCGCCTCGGTGACCATCAGTCGGATGCTGTTCGTGCCGACATCGATCGCCGCCAGACGGGCCGAACGCGTCGCTCCGTTCTGCTCACTCATCCCGCCTCACCCCGATCATCAAGCACTTCGCGCGCCCGCTCCAGCGCGGACTCCATCGCCGTGTCCAGGTCCATCATCGGCCCGTTCACGCCCGGTGTCGAGCCCCCCGCGCCACGCCCCGTCAGGAACCCCCCGACCCGGGCCCAGATCGCCCCCGCGTCCGCGGCCGCCGCGGCGCGCTCCGCTTCCACCGCCTCGGCCAATCGCTCCAGCCCTCGCGCGATCACCGGGCCCGTCCCCGGCATGGATCCCGCGGCATCGGCGATCAGCACGCTCAACTCCTCCAGATCATTCATCGCCCCCAGGCGGTCCTGCAGGTGCGAGGCCGTTTCCTGCAACGCGCGGCACGCGCCGCTCGCGTCGTGCGACTCGAACAACTCCGCCCGATACCGCAGCCGCTTGAGCGCCAGCCGCAACTCGTGCCATTGAGCGATCGTCGGAGGCTCCGGCCCGTCGAACCCGCGCACATCCACAAGCGCAGCGCTCAGCGCCACCTCGGCCCAGGCGCCGATGGAGATCCCCGCGCCGCAATCGCAGACGGACTCGATCACGCGGCGGGACTTCTCCTCGAACGCGCTGCGCGAGAACGCCCGCCGAAACCGCCGCAGGTCTCGCTGCGCGTCGGCCCGCTGCTCGTGGACACGCGCCAGCAACGCGCCCAGCGCAGCGCACTCCTCGGCGCTCGCGCCCGCGCCGATCCGCGCGCCGAGCGCCGCGGCGTGGACATCGCACGCCCGCGCCGCCGCGCCCGCTCGCCGGGCCCGAGTCAGCATCTTCCGCAGCGACCGCAGCGCCTTGCGGTCATGGACGAGGGGATCGAACGCGTCGAGCGCCGCCGCCGCCCGGCGCGTGGCGACGCGCAGCCGGTGCACCGCCTCGGGCCGCTCATCGCCCCGGCGCGCCGCCCGGCGCAGCAGTTTCGGCAGCACCCGCAGCCGATCGCCCAAAGCGACGCGCGCGGCCTCCACCACCCCGCCGTCGGGGCCAGAGTCCGCGCCGTCGCCGATGCCGGTCTGATCCGTCATCGTCAGCCATCCGTTCCGGTTCTTTACATCGCAAAGCCGCGTCCCACCGACGCGCCATGAAGTATATCCCGGGCGCGCCACGCTCCAAGCCGCAATCCGCGGCGTACCCGACGATCCCTCATCCGAGCACCAGCCGGACGATGTCGAGCACCGCGCCGATCCATTCGGAGGCCGTGGCCGACGCCTCCAATCGTTCGCGGAGCAGCGTTCGCGCCCGGGCGTGCGCCTCGGGGTCGATGCCGATCGTGCCTCCCTGACTCACCCGCTCCATCGCGGCCCGCAGGGCGTCGTCCGCCTGCCCAAGCAGCGCCCGCGCATCATGCCCGTAACTCTCGAGCAGGCGTTCCTGCAGCGCCAATCGCGACTCTGCCGCGCCGAGCGCTCCGATCGCCGCGACGATCAGGGCGCGTTCATCATCCGTGAGTGTCACGGTTCCGACGCCCGCCAGGCGGGCCGACAG
>CAZSLT010000061.1:0-7627 GCA_964607595.1 uncultured Phycisphaeraceae bacterium | reverse complement strand
TAGTCGGCCAGGAACGCCCGCGCCTCCTCGGCGCGCATCCGCCCGGTGCGCACCTCGCGGAGCAGGGCGTTGTCGGCGCCGGCGTCGGCCAGATCGTTGTCCAATCGGGTCGAGTCCGCGTCGGAGCCGGGCGTGATGTACCCGTGCGTCAGCAGTTCGCGGTGCAGTTCCCCCAGCAGCAGGACGCGGCGCGACGCCATCGCCCGTCCAAGCAGGTCATTCAGCAGCGCCAGGTCTTGACCGTACGACTCGGCGATGCGGGCGATCGTCACCCGCTGGTTGGTCGAGACATCCAGCACGGCGCCCGGCTGTGCGCACGACGCCAGCGCCGAGGCGCCCACAATCCCCACCCAGACCCATCCTCTTCGTTCGTGCATGTCGGCCTCCGTTCGTTCGGGGGCCAACGATGCTCCACGGCCGCGTGCGTGCAAGCGGGAGCCGGCGAGAATCTTTTCTTTAGGCGAGAAAGTGCGCGCAGTTCATGTGTTTGTGCGCACAGGGCCGGCGTCGTGCGCCGTGTAGAACTCGTCGATCGCGCCGCGCCACTCGTCGGTGTTCGACACGCGGCAGAGGCGTTCCTTCACCTCGTGCGCGCGCGGATGATGCTGCGAGAACTTGATCCCGAACTTGCGCATCAGCCGGCCGGCGAGCAGCTCGCCGTGCAGGGCGACGCTGAGATCGAAGTGATCGAGCAGAACCGCGCGTTGCTCATCGACGGTGGGGGGGGCGGGCTCGGCGCCGGCCATCATCTGGCGGGCCTGCCGGAACACCCACGGATTGCCGATGCAGCCCCGGGCCACGCTCACGGCGTGAACCCCCGTGTAGGCGATCATCCGGAAGATGTCGGGCGCGTCCCACACATCGCCGGAGCCGAAGATCACGCGGTCCGGTCGCGCGCGCACAAGATCGCGCAGAAAGGTCCAGCGCGACGGCCCGACATACTTCTGCTCGACGGTGCGCCCGTGGACGGTCGCCCACGCGTAGCCGAGTTCGTAGCAGGCGTCGAAGATCCGCATGAAGTTGCGCTCGGCCTGCGCCGAGTCGTCGCTGCCGCGTCGGAGCTTGACGGTGGTCACGACCTGGCGGGGCAGCGCGTCGCGCACGGCGCGGAGAATGTCGATCGCGCCGTCGGGCTCGCTGAGCCAGTGCCCGCCGCGGGCTTTGGTGCTGATCTTCTTGACGGGGCAGGCGAGGTTGATGTCGATCGCGGCGAATCCGAGCGAGTCATCATCGACCTCGGCGCGGAGGGCGCCGGCGGTCGTGAGGCGCTGGTCGCGGATCTTTCGGTACGCCCGCGCGCCGCGACGGCCCTGCTCGACCATCATCACGGCGCCCGCGGCCATCTCATCGGGGTCGCTGCCCATGACCTGGCCGGCCAGGGGGGTGTCCTCGGCGCCGCGGGGCACATTCTCGGCGATGTCGCCGAGATCGGCCTTGGCGAAGCCGCGACCCCCGCAGAGAAGCGTGCGGTCGAGCAGCGCCTCGGTGACGCAGTACGGGCAGCCGTGCCGGCGCGCGACGAGTCGCATCGCGGCGTCGGAATACCCGGCGAGCCCGGCCTGGAAGAAGGGTGCGTCGAAGCCGGGCACGAGGGCGGTGACACGCGGGTCGGCGCGGGCCGCGCGGGCGGCCTCGGCGGTGTCGATCAGTTCCGCGCCCGGCGCGATCGCGGGGGCCGGGGCGGTGGCGTTCTTGCTGTTGATCTCGCAGCCCATGGACGCGACGATACGCGGGTGACTACCCAGACATCCATCGCCGCGTCGTTGATCCTCGTTACTTCGGGTTTGTTCGGCTGCGCCTCGGCGCCGCCGCCGGGCCAGAGGCCCTCGTACCCGCGGGTCGCCGGGGCGACATCGGCGGATGCGTCCGGCGGGGAGTCGGTACTTGCGGCGGGTGGGGGTGTGGCTCGCCTCGGAGTCGCGGATGTGCAGGTCTTCCGCGACGGCCCGATCCTGACGATGACCAATACCAGCCCGGCGACGCTGGGGCCGGGGCTGCTGTGGATCAACGCGGCGTACTCGATCGAGATCGACCCGATCCCATCCGGCGAGCGTGTGACGATCGATCTGCGCGAGTGCCTCAATGAGTTCGGTCAGCCGTTCAGGGGCGGCGGGTTCTTCGCCACCGAGCGCCCCGACGATGTGGTGCTGGCCGAGATCGAGACCGATGAAGGCATGCTCGGTCTGAAGGTGACGACGCGCCCGGGGGTGTAGAAGGCCCGTTCCGGGTGACACGACCTGTCGCCCTCGTCTGTTGTCACTCGATGGGCAACCATGCAAAAAAAGAACCGGCCGACCCCGAGGGGCCGGCCGGCGTTTCTAGCAGAGGGTTCGCAGCGGCTTAGAAGAGCAGCTGGAACTGGAGGCGGATGCCGAACTCGTCGGAGTCGGAGTCGCCGAGGAAGCCGATGCCCGTGTTGGGCGTGGCGAGATCCGAGTCGGCGGGATCGTCGAGGAACCACTGCACATCGGCCGTGAACTTCGCGGCGTGGCCGTGCATGTAGTAGTTGACGCCGGCGGTGATGACATTGAAGGCGTCATCGTTGGCGCGGTCGGAGTCCGGGAAGACGGCGTCGTAGCGGCCGAAGACTTCCCAGTCGGTGTCGGGGATCATGAGGCCGCCCTGGATCACGATGCCGTAGTCATCGAAGTCCGCGTCGGCGCCGGCGACGCCGCCGATATCCTCGAAGTCGGTGTAGCCACCGACGCCCGCGGCGTAGAGGTTCCAGCCGTCGCCCTCGACCGACACATCGGCGGTCCAAGAGAGGTAGTTGTAGTCGTCACCACCGAAGGAGTTGCCGGTGTCGTCGCCGCCCTCGTAGTGCAGAGCGCCGCCGAGGAGGACGCCCCAGTTGCTGCCCGAGGGGCTGGTGAAGTCCTTGAACTGGCCCCAGTCGCCGGCGAACTTGTACTCGAAGCGGCCGGTGAAGGCGTAGTCGGACTCGCCGCCGAAGGCGAGGCTGCGGTCGGTGGTGTAGTCAGTGTTGACCGAGTTGAAGCCGTCGGAGAACATGATCATGAGGCGCCAGTCGTCGGCGGAGTAGCCGACCTGGATGCCCTGCGAACGGTCCTGGTTGAAGACCTCGTTCATGTGCGAACGGTCAACGGCGAGCTGCGAAGTGCTCGAGACGAGCTCTTCCCGCATGAAGGGGGCCTTGAACTGACCCCACTTGAGGTTCCAGCCGTCCCAGCCCATGGGGGTGGAGACATAGGCGTCCTCGAGGACAGCGCCGCCGCCGTCGCGGTCGAAGTTCCACTGGACCTTGAAATCGAACTCATCGAACACGGTGCCGTCGAACCAGAGCTTGGTCCGGCGGGTCTGGAAGCCACCCTCCCAATCCTCGTCGGCCTGGCCGCCCAGGTCATCGCCGAAGTTCATGAGGTAGCGGAACTGGATCTGGCCGCCGACATTCAGGCGGAAGTCGCCGCCGGGCGAGGCCAGGAAGAAGTTCTTGCCGTCGTGGCCGGCGGTGCCGCCCGACTGCAGGAACGACGAGCGGGTGTCCGCATCAGCGAGCATTTCCGCCACGATGGCACGGATCTCGTCCGTGTTTTCGCTACGCGCTTCGGCGTTCGCGACGCTGATCGCGCCGAACGAAACGGCGGCGCCAGCAAACAGGCTCAGGCACTTCGTCAGACTCATTAGGGACTCTCCTTGCATGTGTCGTGGCGTGCTCCGGCGGGCCATCCTCGCTCGTGTCGGTCACGCACCACTGTTTCTGTTCTTCTCGAACCCTTGTTGAACGGTCAGACCATCCCGGTACAGACCCCTGCACGCGCCCGCCCCACGACGGCGGACGCGTAAGTGAGTAGCCGCTATCTTAGCCGTGCCGGATAGCGACTGCAAACCATCGGGGGTCATCTTCGACTCTTCCCAAGGCCCCAATGCAGAATTGACGCGGGCTTAGCGGACCCTTCCACGACCCGCGCAGACTCCGCCGCATCCGAACAAAATCCTTTCAAAGTAAAACTCCCACGCCGGGGCGGCATGGGAGTTGTTGCAAGTTCCGATAAGATCGCCTCTTACACCGCCTGGACCTGGAGCAGCCCCAGGCAGGTGTTCACGATATCCGTATGGGTCAGGCCCACCATTTTGAGGGTTTCCTCGGGCGTCCGGGCCGACTTGGGGATGTCCCGGATGTGCATCTGATTCAGGGTGAACCCCTCGCCGGACTCGGCCAGGGCGTCGGCCACCGCCGAGCCCATCGAGGCGCCGTAGTTGTCCTCGATGGTCACCACATAGCCATTGTTCTGGTTGGCGATGTCCATGAGCGCGTCGGCGTCGAACGGCAGCGAGTAGAGATCGACGAGCGTCGCCGAGACGCCGGCGCGGTCGAGCCCGTCGAGCGCCTTGTTGGCCTCGTGCACCATGTAGCCCGAGGCGATGAGCAGCACATCGCGCCCCTCGTTGAGCACCTCGAAACCGCCGAGATTGAACACCGTGTCATCGGAGTAGAGGAACTCGGTCTCGGGGCGCAGCGTCCGCATGTAGCAGACGCCCTCGTACTCGGCCATGGCGCCGGTGAGCGCGTAGGCCGCATACGCGTCGGCCGGCTGGAGGATGTAGCAGCCCGGATTGCCGCGATGGTCGCGCATCGTGGCGAAGGAGCGGAACCACGCGATGTCGGGCAGCGCCATCTGGCTGGGGCCGTCGGAGGCGAGCGAGCAGCCGGCGTGCGAGCCGACGAGCTTGAGATTCGCGCCGGAGTAGATCGCCATCTCGATCTGGTCATAGGCGCGGGTGAGGAACTTGCCGAAGGTGGAAACGAACGGCGTCTTGCCCGCGGCGCTCAGGCCCAGGGCCATCGAGACCATGTTCTGCTCGGCGATCTTGCACTCGAAGAAGCGGTCGGCGAGCTTGGGGTCCTTGGCGAACATCTCGGCGAAGGTGGAGTTGCTGACATCGGCGTCCAGGACGACGACGCGGTCGTTCTCCTGACCCAGCGCCCGCAGCGCCAGCCCGTAGGCCCGGCGCGTGGCCAGGCGGCCCGAGTGGAGGACGCTGGTCATGTCCAGCGCCTTCATCGTGGAGGACATCGGGGGGATGTCGCCCATGCGGATCTGGCGCGAGGGGGCCTGGGCCGGGGGCTGGATCGTGAACTGATCGGTGGAGACCAGCGCGCTTGTGCGCCTGGCGCGCTCCTCGTCCAGCTCGCCGATGATCGCCTGAAGGGTGGCGCCGGACGCGGGCTTGCCGTGCCAGTTGCTGGTGCTCATCGTGGTGGAGCCCCAGCCCTTGACGGTCTTGGCGACCACGGCCATCGGGCCCGAGTCGGGCTTGAGCGAGTTCGCGGCGAAGGCGTCGAACGCCTCCTTGATCTGCGCCGGGGCGTGGCCGTCGATCATCTTGACCGAGAAGCCCATCGCCTCGAGGCGGGCCTTGATCATCTCGGGGGACTGCTGCTTGCTGACCCGGTCCGCCTGGCCCCAGCCGTTGCAGTTGAAGATCGGCAGCACATTCGAGAGCTTGTTCTCGGCGATGTAGTCCAGCGCCTCGGTGATCTGCCCCTCGCGCGACTCGCCGTCGCCGATGATGCAATAGATCCGCCGGGGGGACTCATCCAGCCGGGCCGCCTCGCCGAGCCCGGCCGCGACCGAGAGACCCTGGCCCAGCGATCCGGTCGCGGCGTCAAAGAACGGGAATCCAATCGCGGGGTTGGGGTGGCCGTCGAGCAGTGAGTCGGCGGCGCGGAGGGTCTTGAGGTCTTCCATCCGCATCGGGCGTCGCTCGCCGGACTCGTCGCCCATGAGGACGCCGAGCTTGGCGCAGGCCGCGTAAATGACCGGCACCGCGTGGCCCTCGCTCAGGACGAGGCGGTCGGCGGTCGGGTAGTCGGGCATCTCCGGGCTCCACCGCATGGAGTGGAACATGAGCACGGTGACGATGTGGCCGAGACTCATGGCGGTGGAGGGGTGCCCGCTCCCCGCGGCGGCGCACATCTCGAGCGAGAGCTTGTCCAACTCGATCGCCTGGGCGTGAACAGCGGCTTCGAATGACATGGAGTTGGTCCCTTCCTTGAAGGATGAGCGCAGGAAGAACACCCGCGCGGTGGTCGCTGACACGAACAAAGTTCGAACAAATAGCCGCCGGGTCGTGGAGACGGCGGCGCGGCATGAAACCGCGTCAACACAATACACGGACGCGCGGAGATTCGGGCGGGGTTCGCTGCGAAATCCGTGCCGAACTTTTTGGGCGTTCCCCGGGGGGGTCGGCGGCCCCCTTTGTGCCGCGGGAGGCCGCATCCCCAAGCACTCGTAGGTACACTCACCGCCGGCAGTGCTCGGCACTCGAAATCTACGGTTCGCTATTTAGAGGAAGGGAGCGGGAGGCCATGAAGGTCATCTGCGATCGCTCGGCCCTGAGGGATGTCGTCAATCTGGTTTCCGGTGTGGTCGCCTCGCGGACCCCCAAGCCGCAGCTGACGGGCATCCGCATCACCGCATCCAAGAAGGGCGGCTCGGGCGTCCTCTACTTCGCGGGCACCGACGCCGAGATCTCGCTCCGCACTTCTTCGACGCATGTCGAGGTGCAGAAGGAGGGCGAGGTGCTCGTCCCGGCGGACAAGCTCCGCCAGATCGTCAGCGCCGAGGACCAGGAACCGACGCTCACGCTCACCTCCGACGGCGACGACCTGACCATCCGCGGCCAGGATGCGCGGTTCGTCATCCGCGGCTTCAGCGCCGCCGACTTCCCGCCCATGCCCGACTTCCCCGCCGGCAACGGCGCGTTCACGATGAAGCCGACGCAGATGGGCTCGCTCATCGCGCGGACGATCTTCTCGACGGCGCGCGAGAACTCGCGCTACGCCATCAACGGCGTGCTGCTGGTGCGCAAGGGCAAGAAGATCGAGATGGTCGCCACCGACGGCCGCCGGCTGGCGCTCGCCCGCGGCTCGGTCGAGGGCGGGGGGGGCGGCGGAGGGGGGGGGGATGACACGACCTGCATCGTGCCCACCAAGGCGCTCAACCTGCTGCTCAAACTCATGGACAACGCCGGCGCCGATCTCGAGGTCGCCATCACCGAGAACCAGGCCTTCTTCCGGCTGAAAGGCGCGGAAGAGGGCGGCGAGACGATGCTCGTCTCGAACCTCGTCGAGGGCACCTTCCCGCCCTACGAGGATGTCATCCCCAAGGACCAGGACAAGAAGGCGACCTTCGCGGTCGAGGTGCTCTCCTCGGCGGTGCGGCGCGCGGCGCTGCTGACCAACGAGGAGTCACGCGGCGTGCGGATGGCCTTCAGCCCCAAGGGCGAGAAGGCGCTGACGCTCTCCAGCCGCGCCCCGGAGATGGGCGAGGCCGAGATCAATGTCTCGATGGAGAAGTACGAGGGCGACGAGATCGAGATCGGCTTCAACCCCGCGTTCATCACCGATGCGCTCAAGGTGCTCGACGGCGAGGAGGTCATCCTCGAGATGAAGGCGCCGAACAAGCCGGGGCTCATCCGCTCGGGGCAGAACTTCGTCTATGTCGTGATGCCGGTAAATCTGCAGTAATCCCACCTCCTTCTCCCCTTTCGGGAGAAGGTGGACGGTGCGAAGCACCGGACGGATGAGGGGCTTCTCTGCTCCCTCCCCCGCCGCATGGGGGGGGGCGGGGGAGGTGTCACGCAGCATGCGTGACGGAGGGGG
>CAZSLT010000060.1:4506-14877 GCA_964607595.1 uncultured Phycisphaeraceae bacterium | reverse complement strand
CTCGCGCTCGGGCACGCTCACCTACGAGGCCGTCTGGCAGACCTCCAACCTCGGGCTGGGGCAATCGACCTGTGTCGGCATCGGCGGCGACCCGGTCCGCGGATTCGGGTTCATCGACTGCCTCGAACTCTTCCAGCAGGACCCCGAGACCGACGCAATCCTGATGATCGGCGAGATCGGCGGCACCGACGAAGAGAGCGCCGCCGAGTACATCACCAAGCATGTCACCAAGCCGGTCGCCGCGTTCATCGCCGGGCGCACCGCGCCGCCCGGCAAACGCATGGGACACGCCGGCGCGATCATCTCCGGCGGGCAGGGCGGGGCGGACACAAAGATCGCGGCCCTGAAAGCCGCGGGCATCACCGTCGCCGAAACACCCGCCGACATGGGCGGGGCGATGGCGCGGGCGATGAAACTACTCTGATCGCCACATACCGCGATCGCTGTCGGCTGGAAACGCCGACTATGATCCCACATGATGAAACCACTGACCATCATGATCGCGAGCGCGTTCACCACACTCGCGGCCTGTGCATCCAGCGCCCCCGTCATCGAGGCCGGCACGCCCTACGCCGGGCCGGTGATCGAGTTCGACTCCTCCGGGCGCACGCACATCGCCAAGATCATGGCCCCCTCGGGAGGATGGGCCGTGCGCCACGACCTGACCCGCCAGGGATGGCCCGACGCCGAGGCGTTCATCACGCTGGTGTCGCCCCCCGAGGGATCGATGGTCACGCAGGCGCTGGTCGAGCACCTCGTCGATACACAGGTCTCGACTTCGGAGGGTTGCCGGCTCATGGTCCGACGCGCCGAGCGCGTGCCCGAACGAATCAACGAAGGCGCCTATCGCGAAGCGGCCAGGGTCGACCGAAAGGCGATCTGAGCAGGCCGTTCGCCCTCTGGTCGGACCCGGGCGAGCGACGATGACGGATTGGCCGGATCTCGCGGCGACCGGGCGGCCACCGGCGCGTCAGAGTCCATGGGTTTCGGGGGCTTCGGGCCGACCGGGCCGATGTCTGAAACAATGCCGATGCCGCCGCGTGGCGGCGACCCGCCATGACCACCGAACGCACCAAGCCCGAACCACCCGCCACCGCCGCATCAACCGCGGCGCCGGCGCGCAAGCGCCGCCGTCGGCGACGGTGGGGGCGGATCGTCCTTGTGGTCGCGGCGTTGGTGATCGTGGTGACACAGAGCGGCGTGCTGAAGTATGTCGCGCTGCCGCGCCTGCGCTCGATGCTCGGTTGCGACGCCTCCTCGGGCCGCGTGTTCGTGGGGCTGAACGGCTCGCTGGTCATCAACGACCTGCAACTGCGTGTGCCCGGCGTGGCCGGCGAGGCCGGGCGGTTCTTCCGCGCGCCCAAAGCCGTGCTGCGACCGGATTGGGGCGCGCTGCTCCGGGGCCGGCCGCGTCTCGACTCGCTCCGCATCGACGGCGCGACCGTCCGTGTGAGCCAGGGCGCCGACCGATCGCTCAATGTCATGGGCCTCTCCTTCGGCGACGGGGCGGTCCGGCCGGGGGCGATGCCCGCGCGCCTGCCCGAGATCGAGCTCCGCGATGCGCTCCTCCAGTTCGGCGAGCACAACGGCGCGGTTTACTCGCCTCTGGCGACGATGCGCGTCGCCGGGACGCTGATTGGCTCACCCGACTCGCCCGGTGTGTACGCGATCGATCTGGCCGAGGTCCGGCCGGGCGGCGCGGACGGGGCCAGCATCGAAGGAGAAGCGGCGACGGGCATGCGGCTCCAGGGCTCGCTCGACACAGGCAACGAGACGGGCCGCATCGTCCTGCGCCATGTCGACCTGTCGGACTGGAGCGAGCGCACCGCGCCCGAGCAGGCGCGCGAGATCTGGCGCCAGATCGCCGTGCGCGGGGCCATCTCCGCCGCGACTTTTTCTTACGGCCCGGACCTCGGCGTTGTCACCGACTTCGAGCTCGAGGGCGTCGATCTCAATATCCCGATCCCCGCCGACTCGATGCCCGGACGATCGGTCGATGGACCGACGCCCGAGCCGTCGCTGCTGGCGATGCGCGGCGTGTCCGGGCGGCTGCGCTTCCGGCCCGACGGCCTGAGCGCGGAGCTGCAGGGCTGGATCGAGGACCTTCCATGCGCGGTCACGCTCTCGACCAAGGGCTACTCGCGCAACGCCGCGATCGAGTGCGTCATCGACGCCCAGGAGTTCGATCTGGGAGAGAAGTCGGGCCTGCTGCCGTTCGCGCCGGAGCCGGTGCACCAGTTGCTTCGCCGGTTCTCCGGCCCGACGGCCCGCATCTCGGCGAACATCCGCGTGACGCGCGCGGCGCCCTCGCCGGACGGATCGGGGGGACGCATCGAGTCGATCGGCAGTGTGAAGCTCGAGAACGGGCGCATGCGCTACGAGTCGTTCCCGTACCCCGTCGAGCAGGTCCGCGGGCTGATCGAGTTCACCTCGGATCGAATCAGTCTCGTCGGCATCTCCGGCGTGGGCCCGACAGGGGCGCGGTTCATCGCCTCGGGGACCGTCGAGCCCGACATGGAAGGTCCGGCGATCGACCTGCTGATCGACGGCTTCGGCATCCCGTTCGATGAGCACCTGCTCGCGGCGCTCCGTGATATCGGGCACGACGAGGTCGCACGCATCTTCAATCAGCAGGCCTACGACCGGCTCGTCGCCGCAGGCCTCATCCGCACCCCCGCGCAGGTCCAAGCGGAGGACGCTGCTTTGGCGCGCCTCTCCGGCGCTTCCACCGATGCCGAACGCACCGAGCGGCAACGACTGACCGCGCGGAAGGCCGTCCCCGTGATGCAACTGGGCGGCGCCGTCGATGTCCGCGTGCATGTGACGCGCTCGAGCGGGCCCGAGCCGTCGCTGGCCGCCGCGATCGGCGTCGAAATGGGCGCGGAGGGATCGGTGAGCACGGGCGGGGCGCGGCCCGGGCTGGTCAGCGAGGTTTTCCCGTACCCGGCCGTGTTCGCCGAGCGGCTGCGCGTGGCGATCAAGGGCTCGCGGGTCACCGTCGAGGGCGCCCGGCTGGCGGGGCTCACCGGCGGCGGCGCGACGCTCGATATCAACATGCAGAACGCCGCCGGCAACGACCCGGCGCTCGCGCCCGACATCCGCATCCGCGCCGAGTCGATCCCAGTGGACGCCATGCTGCTCCACGCCGTGCGCGAGACCGTCCGGCGCGGACGCGAACGCGGCGCGAACGATCAACCCGACGCCGGCTTCGATCCCGCGGCATTGATGGCCGCGCTCAACATCGAGGGCGTGGTCTCCAGCGATGCGCGCATCGCGCTCAATCGCGGCGGCGACGCCCGGTATATCGCCGAGGTCTCGTTCGACGGGCTCTCGGCGCGCCCCGAGGGCGGGCATGTGCTCCAGGGTGTCCGCGGCCGCATCGTGCTGACCGAGACCGGTGTGTCCGTCGACGGCGTCTCCGCGCAGCTCGGCCCGGGGCAGGTGCGGCTCGATGCCGCGGCCGAATTCAGCGCCGGCGGGCTCGACCTCTCAACGCTGACGGGCACGATCAACGCCGAGGGCCTCCCGCTCGACGCGCCGCTGGCGCCGCTGGCCAGACTCATCTCGCCCGAGTGGGCGACGCAGCTCGCCGACCTGGCGAACCGGCTGCGCCCGACGGGGCTCGCCGATGCCTCGCTCGCGTTCTCCGGCGACGGCGTCGGGCGCGTGCTCGTGACCGGAGCGGAGCGCGTGGGCATCGACGCGATGGGCGGACGCGTCGGCGTCGATGCGTTCGAGGGCCGGGTCGAGTTGACCAACCAGGGCCTCCGGTTCACCGACGCGCGCGCCCAGGTCCGATTCGACGACGAGCCGCTGGCGTCGCTCCATGTCAACGGGCGGACCGGCGGCGACGGCGACACGCTCATCGTCGTGGCCGAGGATTTCGATCTCGGCTCGCCCGCGCTGCCCGCGCTCCTGCGCGAGCAGGGGGATGTAGGGGGGGGCGGGGACCGTGGGAACGCGGCGAACATCGCGGGGCTGGCGACGCTGGCGGATTGGGTCTCCGATCACGGCCTCACCGGCCGCGCCGCCCTGCGCCTCGAGATCGAGCGCGCCGATGGCCGCCCCATTGTCCGATCCGCGCGGCTCGAGCCGCGAAGTCTCGGGATGCGTCTCGAGGGCGGGGAAGTGACTTTCGATCGCGTCGAGGGCGCCGTTTCATGGGATGGCTCCGGCGCGCACATCGAGGGGCTGTCGCTCTTTGCCGACGGATGGGACGCCCGGCTCGACGGGCGCATCGGTATCGACTCCGGCCGACCCGGCGACGGCGAACTGCGGCTCTCGCTGGACGCGGCCGGGATCCCGCCCTCGCTCCGCGCCGTGCTGACCAACCGAATCCGCGGCGTGATGGACGCGCTGAACATCACCTGCGACGGCTCGTCGCGAGTCATCGATGCGCGCTGGGCCCGCGTCGCCGGCAATGAGTCCGTCGACGCGGTGGTCGAGTTCACTGATGCCGGATTCCACGCGGGCGTGGCGGCGCAGAATGTGAACGGACGCGCGACCGTGCGCGTGCGCCCGCCCGACGCCGAGCACCCGGCGGGAGAACTCCGTGTCGATGTCGATGCCGCGACGCTGCGGCTGGCCGGTGTGCGGATGCACGACGCGCGGCTGGAGCTCCGAGGCGATCCCTCGGGCGCGGCGATCCGAATCCCCGTGATCCGCGCGTCGGTCCACGGCGGGGCGATGACCGGGCGCGCCGCCATCGAGAGCCGGCCCGGATCGGCGCGGCGATTCGAGATCTCGTGCGAGATGGCCGGCGTGCGATTCTCCGATGTGCTGGCCGACCTCGGCGCCGGCGACGACAGCGCCCGCGCCGTCGATCGCGGCACGCTCGAAGCCAACCTCTCGCTCACCGGCACGCTCGAACCCGAGGCCGGGAGCGACGGGGAGCGGCGCGGCCGGGGCCTCGTGCGCATCCAGGGGGGCGACCTCCTGGCGATGCCGGGAGTCGTCAAATTGCTCGAACTCAGCAACCTCCAGACCCCCAAGGGCGAGGTGATGGACTTCGGCTACGCCGATTTCTTCGTGCAGGGCGACCGGATGGTCGTCAGCGACCTCTCGGTGACATCGCCCTCGCTCGTGATCCGGGGCGACGGCGAGATCGTGTGGCCCGAGCTGGCGGTGCGTATGAAGTTCCGCTCGCAGGCCAAGAACCGCATGGCCATCATCTCCGACATCATCGAGGGGCTCCGTGATGAGTTCGTCACCACGGTCGCCCGCGGGACGCTCTATGATCCGCGGCTCGAATTCGATCAGCTCTCGGCGACGCGTCGGTTCCTGGAAACCGTCTTCGGCGGGCGATCGGCCAATCCACGGACCAGGAACACGCCATGACCGCATTTGATCCCGCTTCCTCCATCAACGACTCGCCGGCTCGCCGGCGCGCCCCCCGGCGCGTCGATGACCCCGACTTCATCGAGAAGCTCGACGCCCTCATCCGCGAGTGCGGCGGCGACCCATCGACCTTTGACGGCAAGCTCATCCGCGACCTGGCCGTCACATCCTTCAAGCTCATTACCGATGACCGCGACACCGGCGAGCTCAAGCTCATGGCCGCGGCGCTAAAGGAACTGCGCTACGGATACAATGTCTTCGCCGACTACGCCGAGCCCCACAAGGTGAGCATCTACGGATCGGCCCGCACGCAGCCCAGCGATCCGGACTACGCCCTGGCCCGCGAGTTCTCGCGTAGGATGGCCGGCGCGGGCTGGCTCGTCATCACCGGCGCGGGCGACGGCATCATGAAAGCCGGGCACGAAGGCCCCGGGCGTGAGTCCTCCTTCGGGCTTTCCATCCGCCTGCCTTTCGAGACCAACGCCAACACCGTCATTAAGGGCGACTCGAAACTCATCTCATTCCGCTACTTCTTCACCCGAAAGCTGATGTTCGTCTCGCAGTGCGAGGCCTTCGCCGTCTTCCCCGGCGGCTTCGGCACCATGGACGAACTCTTCGAGTCCCTCACGCTCGTGCAGACCGGCAAGAGCGGCATGGTGCCCATCATCCTCATGGAGCACGAGGGCGGCGACTACTGGAAGCGGTGGGACGAGTATGTCCGCGCCTGCCTGCTCGATCGAGGCATGATCGGCGAGGAGGACACCGATCTCTACCTCATCACCAGCGACCCCGCGGTCGCCGTCGATCACATCACGCGCTTCTACTCGGTCTATCACTCGTCCCGGTATGTCCGCGACGATCTGATCATCCGGCTCAACCGTTCATTGCCCGAGAGCGCCGTCGAAGCGCTCAACGACGAGTTCGCTCTGCTCGTCCGCGAAGGCCGGATCGTCCAGCGCGGCGCGTACGAGGTCGAGGAGGACCATCTGGACCTTCCCCGCATCACATTCACGCACACCCGACGGCACATCGGCCTGGTGAAGCGCATGATCGAACGCATCAATGAGTTCGGCGGCGACGGCGGGACGCCGGCGCGGTGAACACGCGCCGGCCCATCGCGTGCGCGGCGCTCGCCACGCTGTCGCTGCTCTTCGCGTGCGGCGGCGGCGGGAAGGCCCCGAGCCAGGCCCCCGACGCACCGCCCCCTCTCCGCCTCGGGATGGATGTCTCTCGCAGCGCCAGTGTGGACGGCGTCGAGCTCCGCTGGTGGGCCGCGTCCGACGACGGCGGCGCCGTCGGCGCGGCGATCGCCGGCGCGATGGACCCGTCTCCGGTGCTCACCGGGCTGCTGGCCGGGCGCTGGGAGGAGTCGGGCCTCCGACTTGTCCGCGTGCCGCGTTCATCATTCGACGCGCTCGTCGCCTCCGCGCCGCCCGTCGGGCAGTTCGCCCGTGAGTGGAAGGGCTGGATGGGGGCGTGGTCGCCGGTGTTCCGGGGCGCGTCCGTCCCGCGGCCTGCGCCGTTCATGCTCGACTCCCGCCGCACGCTGCTCGGCCCGGGCGCGCCGCGCGTGCTGCTCCGCGCCTGGCCCGCCCCGACGCCCGACGGCCCGGCCGTCCGTCTCGACATCGCGTTTCAGTTTGTCGAGGGCGACGGTTCCTCACCGGCCGATATCCGCCCGATCGACGCGCTGACCGCCGAGCTCGTGCTCGATCCGGACTTCATCTACATCCTGACTTCCGAGCGCCCCGGCGTGGTGTGGGGGGAGGCGCCGCTGATCGAACCGACGACGAGCGGCGCGGGACCGGCGCCGCAGGCCGGCGAACTGCTCACCATCGGCGAGTTGCTGTGCGACTTCCAGGCCGCGTCCCCCGAGAGCGCCGCGCCGCGGAAGGTCATCGTCGCGATCGTGCCCGAGTTCTCCGGTGGGTTCGCGCTGCTCCAGCGCCCCGGCGGTGGCTAATCCCGCATCAGTACGCCTTGGTCACGCGGGCGCCCTTGTAGTAATGCTCGACGATCTTCTCGCCCTTCTCGCCCTGTTGCGCCAGCGACTGAGCGCCGAACTGGCACATGCCCACCGCGTGCCCGAACCCGCGCCCGTTGATGATCACCGAGTCCCCCGTGAAGTTGAACGCGATGTCGCCCGACAGCACGCGCGAGGAGAACTCCATCGCCGGCAGCTTCGCCGCCGCCGGGCCGGGGTGGTTGCACGCCAGCCGCAGATCCTCGGCGCTGAGTTCCCAGGTCCGCCCGTCGGTGTCGGTGACGGTGTAGCGCGACGGCCGGCCCACCGTGTTGAACCCCGTCGCCGTGATCGAGGCGATCGACTTGAGATCCCGCAGCCCCATGCCGCGCTCGGCCGCGAACCCGCGGATGCGCTGCGTCAACTCCGTCCGCGAGCGGGTCACGCTCCAGCGGTGACGCGGCGACCGGTCGCACGGGCACACCCGCTCGTACGCCTGAATCGGCTCGGCGAGATTGAACTCGAATCCCGGCCCGGTGGGCCAGGTGTCGCGCGCCGAGCCGGCGCGGTCGCCGCAGGTGCTCGAGTAATACGCGCGGATGAGCCGCCCGTTCTGCGCGACCACCAGCCCGCGCGTGGAACTCACGGCCTCGATCGCCGCGGGGTCCGTCGTCGTGCCGCCGTACACCTGATCCTGCTGCGTGTTCTCGAGATCAAACGATGACCCGATCGACCGCCGACGGGCGCGCTCATGCAGCGCGTACGACCGCGCCGCGATCGCCTGCGCCCGGTACGCCTGCGGGTGCCAGCCGGGGTACATCTCCTTCGTGACGACGCCCGGGAGGTACGCCTCGACCGAGACCTCCTCGACCACATCGAACGACGCCGGCGTCGCCGCCGCCCCCGACCCGGCGCTGCCCGATCCGCCCATGCGATCGTCGCGTCCGTGCAGCCGGATGGACCCGGGGAACCGCACACCGTTCACCGCCACCTCACCGCCCCCGACCGCTTCGATGTTCAGCACATCAAATCCCGGCGCATTGCGCCGAGCCAGTGTCGATGCCGTCGTGTGCGACGGCGCCGCGATCCACTGGCGCGACTCGGCCGTCAGCGTCACCGGCGTCCGCACCGTGATCGGCGCCTCGGACCGGCCCGGGACACTCAGGATTACGAACCGCGGCCCGCCGATCTCAACCGTCTTGGCGTCGGTGATCACCCGCACGCGCAGCGTCGGGTCCGTCTCGGTCAGCGGCACACGGTCGTTGAACGACCCGCGCGAGGCGTCGGCCGACGCCGGTTCCGATCCCGTCGTCCCGCCGCTCTCGCCGGACCGCCACGGCCATGAAACATGGCACGAAGTCAGCGCGATCAGAGCGACGCCCGTCGCCACCCCCGCCGCGACCCGCCCCGCCCGCCGACGCGCTCCGTGCATCGCCATGACCAGCCCTCCGAAAAGTGTTCTCGACGGCATCATCGCCCATTCCGCCGCCGCGTGTCCAACCGTGAGGTACGCTGGCCGCATGGAATTCAAGGGAGTCGTGGACGCCCGGCAGGATCACGGCGCCGCCGGCGTGTCCCCCGCCGACCGGCTGGCCGGTGTGCCGCTGGTGCTGTGGGCGGCGCACAAACTGGCGGTCGGGCTCGGCGGCGCCGACCGCGTCGGGGTCATCGACCCCTCGGGCCGCTGCGCGCCGGCCCTGGCGCGTCATTCGTTCCGCACCATCGATGCACATGATGTCGACACCTGGCGCGGCGTCATCGCCGACTGGTCCATGCCGTTCCTCTCCCCGCAGCGATTCGTCGAGGCGCAGCGGACGGGGCAGCCCGCGTCGCTCCACGGCATCGAGTCGATCCGCGTCACCGACGCACCGTCGCTCGAACTCGCCGAGGCCGTGGCACGGGGCCTGGGCTCCGATGACCCCCGCATCGCCGGCGTCCGCCGGTTTGCGCTGCCAACCGATCGTAATTTCCTCGCCGTCGTCTCGGATGTCGACGGCTGCCTGACCGACGGCACGGTCATGCGCACCGAGACCGGCGACGCCATGCGCTCATTCAACACCAAGGACGGCATCGGCCACCGGAAACTCCAGGCCGCGGGGATCTTGGTGGGCTGGCTCTCGACCGCGATGGAGTGCCGGTCGATCCAAGACCGCGCCCGCTCGCTGGGGGTGGACGCCGTGGACGCCGGATCCGGCCACAAGGGCCCCCGCTTCGAGACGCTCTGCGCCCGGATGGGCGTCGATCCGAGTCAGGTCGTGTTCCTGGGCGACGACATCCACGACCTGCCCGCGATGCGCATGGCCGGCGCGATGGCCTGCCCACGCGATGCGCACCCGGAGGTCCGCGCCGTGGCCGACCTCGTCCTAAACGTTGACGGCGGACGCGGCGCCTTCCGCGAACTGGCCGACATCCTCGCGGCCGATGTCACCGAGGACCGCCTGAAGCTGTAGGCCCGGGCGTCGCCGGGGCTACGATCGGGCCATGGAACTCCAGGACGCCAGCCCGAACCGGCGGGTGACCCGCCGAAGCGCCCGCGCCAAGGTCAATCTCGCCCTCGCCGTCGATGCGCCGCGCCCGGACGGCATGCACCCGATCTGCTCGTGGATGGCCCGCATCGATCTGGCCGACGAACTCACCGTCACACGCCTGGAAGACGATCGGCTCAGCCGCTACGCCATCCTCTGGCACGACGACGCCCCCGTGAAATCCCCGATCGACTGGTCGATCACGAAGGACCTGGCGGTCCGTGCGCACCTTCTCCTGGAACAAGAGGCCGGCCGCACGCTCCCGGTGCAGATGAAACTCGAGAAGCGCATCCCCGTCGGCGGCGGGCTGGGCGGGGGCAGCGCCGATGCCGCGGCCATGCTCGAGGCCGTCGACGAACTCTTCGAGCTCGGCCTCGACCCTCGGCGCCTGACCGAACTGGCGCTCACGCTCGGCTCTGATGTCGCGTTCTTCCTCGGTGCGCACGACTCGGGTGTGGTCGCGGGGCTGGGCGGTGAGATCGAACCGACCGGGTGCCCGTCGAGCGCCTTGGTTCTGATCCTCCCCGGATTCGGGTGCCCGACCGG
>CAZSLT010000060.1:0-4406 GCA_964607595.1 uncultured Phycisphaeraceae bacterium | reverse complement strand
TGCGAGAGCGTCGCCCGCATCGCGCTGTTGCTGTTCGTGCCGACCAGCGTGTACCGCGAGGCCCACATCCGGTCCCGCTGCAGGCACGCCGCCTGCTCCGGAGTGATGAAGTACACCGCCTCGAAGCGGTTGTCCACGAACCCGAGCCCGAAGGGGGGAGAGAGCTGCCCGCCCCGTCCCGCCCGCGTCACCCGCTCGGCACGCGACCGCTCTACAGGTGGGATGTAGTCCCATCGCAGACTCGCCTGCCCGAACTCCACGCGTCCCGAGAGGTGTTCGTACGGCGGCGGGCAGAAAAGGTCCAGATAGAGATGTCGACCGCGCCCCGCGACGACCCAGCTCCGCAGTTCGGCGCGGCACATGAGGGGCGTCGGATCGCGGTCGGGCGGTTCCGGCAGCAGTGCGCCCGCCGCGGCGACACCCGCGATGAACAGCGCGATGACCCACACCGGATTGGCTCGGACCACGCCCATGCCCCTCACTCTAGCCCGGCCGCGGGCCGTTCCAAGACCTTCCCCACGCGTCCCCGGGGGAAATCGAACCTGATGGACGAATTCGCGGATGTTGTTACTGGGAACATGGTTACAATCATCGGCTGATGAAACTCTGGACCGAAGATCGTGAGGCGCTCTTCCGGCGTGTGTACTCCAACCGCCCGGTCTGCGTCACCGGCGGGGCCGGGTTCATCGGGGGCCATCTCGCCGAGGCGCTCCTGAACCTGGGTTCCCGGGTCACGATCATCGACGACCTCTCGACGGGCGACGCCGAATTCCCCGGTGAATTGATCGAACGATTCGGCTCGCGGGCTCGATTCGTTTACGCCTCGATCCTCGAGCCCGCGGCCCTTCGTTCTGCCTGCGAAGGCGCCGAGGTCGTATTCCACCTCGCTGCGCTCGGATCGGTCCCGCGATCCATCGCCGAGCCCGAGCGCACCATGGATGTCAACCTCACCGGCACCGTCCGCGTCGCCGAACAGGCCCGGCGTGCCGGGGCGCGACGGCTGGTGTTCTCATCCTCCAGCAGCGTGTACGGCGACTCGCCCGAGATGCCCAAAGCCGAGTCGATGCTCATGAAGCCGATGTCGCCATACGCCGCGAGCAAGGCGGCGGGCGAGCATGTGGTCCGGGCCTGGGCGACCAGCTACGGCCTCTCCGGCGTTTGCCTGCGGTACTTCAATGTCTTCGGCCCCAGGCAGAGCAGCGAGAACGAGTACGCCGCGGTCATCCCCGCCTTCATCAAGGCGATCGCCGCGGGCAAGCGTCCGACGATCTACGGCGACGGCTCCTACTCCCGCGATTTCACGCCCGTCTGTAACGCCGTCTACGCCAATCTGCTCGCCGGTGCCGCCGAGCGCACGCTCGACGGCCAGCCCGTCAACATCGCCTGCGGCCAGAAAATGACCATCCTCGAACTCGCCCGCCGGATCGCCTCGTTCATGGGCCGCCCCGACCTCGAACCGGTCTTCGCCGAGGCGCGGGTGGGGGATATCCCCCATTCCCTGGCGGCGCTCGATGAGGCCCGCGATCTGCTCGGTTTCAGGCCGGTGATGTCCGTCGAGGACGGGCTCCGCGGGACCGTCGAATGGGCCAAGCAGTCCGCCGAGGCGCGGGCAAAGACCGAACCCTGCGGATAAAGCCGAACCCCGGGGGGCGTGGCGTGGGTACAACTGAGAAGTGACCACGCTCGCGATTATCTCGGGCATCTCCGCGATCTGGATCGCCGCGGGCCTCGGCGCCGCCGCCCTGCCCATCGCCGCCCACCTCCTGTCCCGTCGCGGCGGGCCGACGCTTCGGTTCCCGGCGGTACGCTTCGTGCGCATGGCCGCGGCCGAGCAGTCGGCGCGGGACCGCCCGCGCGACCTTCTGCTCCTGCTCATGCGCATCCTTATCATCGCCCTCATCGCCTTCGCGTTCGACAGGCCGGTGTGGTCGTCGGCGGGGGGCAAGCAACGCGGCCCCGGCGAGGATGTCGTGGTCGTGCTCGACGCCAGCGCCTCCATGATGCGCCTCGAGCGCGGGCGCACGCTGTTCGAGATCGCCCGCGACCGGGCGCTCGAGCAGATCGAGAACAGCGCCGCCGACGGCGCGCGTGTCGGGGTCGTCATCGCGCGGCTCTCGCCCGAGGCGCTGCTGCCCCGGCTGGCGGATGACGCCGGCACGCTGAGCGCGATGGCGCGCGACCGCGCCTGCACACTCGAACGGGCGGAGATGCAAGCCGCGATCGCTCTCGCCGGCGCCCTGCCCGGCCCGGATCAGGGCTCGGCAGCCCCGCGGGCGCGGCGCGTCGTGGTGTACTCCGACATGCAGCGGGCGCAGTGGGCCGAGGTCGATCCTCCCCGCGCCGACGGGCTGACGCTCGAACTCCGCATCGTCGGGGAGAGTGCGCCCACGCGGAACCTCGCCGTGACCTCCGTCGAGGTCTCGCCGCCGCGGCCCATCGCCGGGCGTGAGGCGATCATCAGCGCGCGGGTCATGAACTACGCCGACGCCCCCGCACGCCCCATGGTCTCCTGCGCGGCCGGCGGGCGCGAGCAGTCCGTTTCACCGAACATCGCCGGCGCCGCCTCGGACGCCGGCGCGGGCAGCGCCACGGTGTCATTCCCCGTGATCTTCGATGCCCCCGGTCAGGCCCGGGCCCGCATCGGGTTGGTGGATGCTTCGTTCACGCACGACGACGCGGCGTACCTCGTCGTCGATGTCCGTCGAGCCCGGCGGATCGCCCTCGTTACAGGTGCGCCCGCCGATGACCGCGACGGCGGCGCATATTTCATCGAAGCCGCGCTCATGCCCGGCCCGCCGGGACAGGGTGAGTATGAGGTGGTGCGTCTGACGCCGAGCGAGGCCACGCCCGAGATGCTCGCGACGTTCGACGGCGCCGTCATCGCCGAGGGCGGCGGGCTGTACGACGCGACGCTGGATGCGCTGGCGGGCTTTGTCCTGCAAGGCGGCGGGATCATCTGGGTGATCGACTCGCAGGCCGCGCACGAGTCCGTCGCGCGGTTCGGATCGGCCGATCGTGCGGGCGCGGCGCTGCCCACCGAGGTCACCGACCGGTTCACGCGCCTGGCCGGCGTCGAACGCATCGCGCTGCGCACCGGCGAGTTCGAGTCGCCGGCGCTGCGCGCCCTGGAAGGCCCCGCGGGCTGGGCGCTCCTGGAAGCGACCTTCGGCTCGTACTCGCCCGCTCGAGCCGTCCGCGGCGTGCCGCTCATCGAGTTTGCCGGCGGCGGACCGTTCATCGCGTGGGGCGCCGCCGGCGGCGCCGGCGCGGGGCGAGTGGTGATGATTCACGCCGACCTGGCGCCGGCCCGGGCTACCCTCGCCAAGGGGCCGATGTTCCCCGTGCTCATGCACGAGTTGGCGCGGTTCGTGCTGCCCGCCACCGGCGGACGACCCTCCGCCGAGGTCGGTGAAGCCGTTACCGCCCGCATCGACGCCGAGACTGTGTTCATTGAGCCGGTCACCGACGACGCCGGACGCGCCGTCCGCGTGAGCCGCGGCGGGACGGTGTTTGACCCTGTCCTCACTGGCGGCCCCGCGACCGCTCCGGGTTTCGTTGAGTTCCGCGACGGCTCGGGGCGCGCCGTGGCCAGCGCCGCGGTGATGCTCGCCGAGAGCGAGAGCGACCTGCGCCCGATGGATGACGCCGCGATGAGCGCGATCGTGGGCCACGACACACTCCGCATCGCCTCGGCGGGGCCGATTGCGACGAGCCGCGGCGTGATCGAGCTTTGGCCGTGGATGCTCGCGGCGGCGGTCATCATGCTGATGAGCGAGTCTTTGGTCGCGGGATGGAGCCGACGCACCGGCCGCGGTCGGATCGAGGCGTCGTCATGATCCCGATGCTCGCCGCCGAGCAATGGCAGTGGTCGCCCGCGCTGGGTGTGGGGGCGGTGGCCGTGCTGACGATCGCGGCCCTCGTGTCGGCGGCCATCGGCGCGTCTCGACGGGGCGGGAGGCGCGCCTGGACCGCCGTCGCCGTTCGGGCGCTCGTGCTCGTCGCGCTGGGCGCGCTGCTGCTCGGCCCGGAGCGGTTGATCCCCGCCCCGGACGCCGACGAGAAGCCGACTGTCGTGCTCATGATCGACCGCTCGGCGTCGATGGGTGTGGAGGATGAGTCGCTCGACGGCGTCCCGGCCAGCCGCCTGAGCGCCGTGTGCGCGCGCTGGCTCGATCCCGCGTTCCTCATGGAACTCGAGCAACTGGCCGAGACGCGCGTGCTGGCGTTCGACGAGCGCGTCGAGTCCGCCGCGCCGGACGCCCTGCTCACCGGCGGCGCGCAGGGCGAGCGGACACGCCTGGCCCGCGCGGTGGACGCCACCCTCAGCGCCGCGACCCGACGCGCCGACGGCAGCGCCAAGGTGACCGATGTCGTGGTGCTGACCGACGCGGTGGACACCGACGGCG
>CAZSLT010000059.1:7772-15386 GCA_964607595.1 uncultured Phycisphaeraceae bacterium | reverse complement strand
GACCGACTCGGCGCGTTCTTCCGCGCCACCGCGCCCGATCCGTTCGTGCTCGCGGTGCTGCTCACGGTGCTGACCTTTGTGCTGGCGATCACCGTCCGGGGCACGACTGTCACCGAGTCTGTCTCGTATTGGGCGGGCACGGGCGGCGACGACGGCGTCTGGGGGTTTCTCGGGTTCTCGATGCAGATGTGCCTGATTCTCGTGACCGGGCACGCGGTCGCGTCGAGCCGGCCGGTGAGCCGGGGGATCGAACGGCTCGCGGCGATCCCCCGCACGGCGGCGCACGGCGCGGGCATGGTCGCGGGGGTCGCGGCGATGCTGGGGACGCTGAACTGGGGGCTCGGGCTGATCGGCGGGGCGCTGATCGCGCGCGATGTGACACGCTCGATGCGCGCGCGGGGCATCGCGGTGAGTGCGCCGCTCATGGCCGCGGCCGGGTATGTCGGGCTGATGGTCTGGCACGGCGGGCTCTCGGGCACCGCGCCGCTGAAAGTGACCAGCGAGACGGACATCGCCCAGGTGCTCAAAGGCACGGGCGTGAGCATCGAACCCATCTCTCTGAGTCACACGCTGTTCTCCCCGATGAATCTCGTCGTCACCGGCGGGCTGATCGCGCTCTGCGTAATCGTGATGATGCTGCTGGCGCCGAAGGGCGACGATAATGGGGCCGCGGCGGCCCCGGTGCGCACGGTGGTGCCGCCGGCGGAGCCGCCGGTGCGCGAAGACAAGGGGCTACTGCCGCGGATTCTCGAGGACACGCCGATCATCAATCTGACGCTCGCGGCGGTGATCGCGCTGTGGGCGTGGGGGTACTACCTGCCGCGGGGCGAGGGCGGCGGGATCGCTTGGGCGAAGTCGGGGCTGCTGAGACTGAATCCCAACACGGTGAATCTGACGATGCTCATGCTGGCGCTGCTGCTGCATGGGACGCCGATGCGCCTGCTGGCGGCGGTGGAGGACGCGGCCCGCGGGTGCGCTGGGATCATCCTGCAGTTCCCGCTCTACGCCGGCATCATGGGGCTGATGACCGGCTCCGGGCTGACGGCGCAGATCGCGACCGGCATCGCGGGCGCCTCCAACGAAACGACGCTGCCGCTGATGACATTTCTTTCCGCCGCGGTCGTGAATCTGTTCATCCCGTCGGGCGGCGGGCAGTGGGGGGTACAGGGGCCGATCGTGGTCGAGAGCGCCCTGAGCGCGGGTGTGCCGGTGCCGAAGATGGTCATGGCGCTGGCGTACGGCGACCAGGTGACGAACATGCTCCAGCCGTTCTGGGCGCTGCCTCTGCTGGCGATCACCGGCGTCAAGGCGCGGGAGATCATCGGCTACACCGCTGTGTTGATGCTCATCGCGATGGTGTGGATCGCGGGCTGCCTGCTGGTGTTCTGAAGCAAGTGATGTTTAGCCGATGTCGCGGCGCTGGAAGAGGATCACGGCCAACGCCAGAAACGCCGTCACCTGCGCCAGCGTGTATCCCGCGGCCAGCCCGAGGTAGCGCCCGGTGATCGGGTGGCCCTGCGTCACCGCGTCCACCATCCAGAAGAATTGCAGGTTCGGCATGATCGACCACGCCGCCTTCGCCCACCACTTCGAGCGTGTGGCGTTCTCGAAGACATAGTCGCCCTCGCGCGGCTGGCGATCCAACGAGATCCCGCCGATGTTCACGAGTACGCGGCTCATCTCATCGGGCACGCTCATCACGGCTAACGCCTTGTCCGCCCCCCGGTACACCGCGTCGTTGTCGGTCAGCGAACCGGGGAAGCGGTCGTGCGCCGGCACCGCCATGCTCGCCCCCGCGGGGTCCGCGGCGTAATAGAAGGAGTCGCCCGGGCCGAACTCCGCCCGGGGCACCTGCTTGAAAGTGACCGTCGCCTCGTCGCCGCCCCGCATGAGCGTCGAGGTGGCCGGGTACTCGACCGAAGCGATCACGCCGACCTGCTGGTTGTTGAACGCCTGCCGTCCGAAGAGGTAGTTCGAGAGCAGCCCGAGCATGAAGACGCCTGCACAGATCACCACGGTCATCACCTGCCCGAGCCGCGTCGAACACACCAGCGCCACGGCCGTCAGGACGAGCACCCCCATGAGTACGCAGAGCCCGGCGATGGTCACCTGCGGCTTGAAGTCCGTCGCGATCGGCTGGAACGCCCACTCCTTGCTTACGGAGAGGGTCAGCACATATGCGATGAGGACCAGCGGCAGCATCGTGAAGATGGCGGTCGATGAGAACACCCATCCGTAGAAGAAGTTCCCCCAGATGCCGATGCCGATGGAGATGAGCAGGGCGGCCGAGAGGAAGATCAGGACCGGGCCGTCGTAACTGTCGCTGGCGGTGGACATGACCTCATGCCTGATGGCGAACAGGAGGAAGGTCAGCATGATGACGGCCGCGACCAGGATGGCCGCCGTCACCCCCAGGTACTTGCCCAGGATGAACATGGGCCGGCCGATCGGCTTGCTGATGACGGTCAGGGCGGTCTTGTTCTCGATCTCCCGGGAGAGGACCGAGGTGGCCACGAAGGCGGCAAGCAGGGTGGCGCAGACCAAAATGGTGGCCAGCCCCATGTCCAGCAGGAGTTTGTTGTCCCCGACGACCTCTTCCTCTTCCCCGATCCCCATGCCGTAGTTGGCCAGCGAGGTGTTGAACACCTGCATGATGCCCCCGGCCATGACCAGAACAAAGAAGATCGGCTGGCGGATGCTCTCGAGGAATGTATTGCGGACAATCGCCAGGGTCTGACCGAACATGGCGTCTCCAGGGGCGCGGCGGCTCGAAACAGTAACGATTCCGGGGCGGTCGTGCGAACACTCTCCCGGTGACTCCCGTACTTCAACGAAGCCCGGTATCGGTTTGTTCGCGCGCAGGCGACGCCCGGTTCCGTGCGACTCGCTCCCCGGTGGACAGAGGCCCCTTCCGCGGCGAGAATGGCCGCCGCGCCGGAACTCCTCCTCCCACCCGGTCGCGCCGATCCCCCGAGTTCATGTCCTGTCCCGGCGATCCACCCCGGCTCAGGGCCCAAAAAGGCACCCTCATCGACGCATGAACGCCGATCCAATCTCTTATCAGCGGGCCGCATCCATCGCCCTCTTCGGGCTGGTGTGCCAGATCCTCTTCACGCTGGCGATGCTGCTTTTCGGCGTCTACCAGGAGGATCCCGCGGCACGCGCCGGGGCGTACGCCATGGTCCCCGGCGTGCTGGTCTGGTTCGCTCTGGTCCTGATCTTCTTCCAGCACAAACTGGAACGGGTCGAGTCGCTCGAGGCCGAGGCCTACGCCGCGTCGGACGCGGCCCGGTCCCGCGTCTTCGAAGAGGCCGGCGCCGGCGTCCGTGTCCAGTCATCCCGCCTGGCGTGGATGCACAAGTGGTTCCTGCCGGTCGTCAGTCTGATCATCGGCGGCGGCTATGTCCTTGTGGGGGCGACCCTGCTGCCCCGCCATCTCCGGACCCTCCAGGAGACGGTCGGATCCCCCTCGCAGTCCGGTTGGCTCATCGCCGTCGGCGTCGGCATCGCGGTCGTTTCATTCATCCTCGCCCGGTTCGTCGCGGGCATGGCCAAAGAGAAGATCTGGGATCTTCTGCACGGCGGCGCCGCGGCCGCGGTCTCCTCGGCGCTCATCGGCGCGATGCTGGCCCTGGCGCACTTCCTGGCCAGCGACACGATCGACAACCCCGGGCTGCTCAAGTACCTGCCGACCGTCTTCAGCATCTACGCCATCGCGCTGGGCGCGGAGGTGTTCCTCAACTTTGTCCTGAACCTCTACCGCCCGCGCAAGCGCGGCGAGCACCTGCGCCCCGCCTTCGACTCGCGTGTGTTGGCGTTCGCCGCCGCGCCCGACCGACTGGCGGACTCGATCTCCGAGGCCATCAATTACCAGTTCGGATACAATGTCAGTTCCACATGGTTCTACCGCCTCGTGGCCCGCTCGATCACCTCGCTGGCCATCCTCGGGCTCGGCATCCTGTGGCTGCTCTCGGCCTTCGCGGTGGTGCGTCCCAACGAACTCGGCGTTCTGATGAAGCGCGGCAAGTTCGTCGAGATCAAAGAGCCCGGACTGGTCCTGAAAGAGCCGTGGCCCTTCGGCGCCGTGCGGACCTACCCCGCCAGCCAGATCAATCAGTTCACGATCAGCAGCGGCACGAATCTGCAGGACACTGGTGTCGGCCCCATCCTGTGGACCGACGCGATGGCCGCGGATCAGCAGTATCTCTTCGTCCGTTCGGGGATCGAAGAGCCGGACCTGCTGGCCGCGGATGTCACCGTGCAGTACGAGATCGCGGATCTCCGGAAGTATCTCCAGATCGCCCAGGACGGCCCGTCGTCGGACCGCGAGGCGCTGCGGCGCGAGTTGCTCGTCACGCTGGCGCAGTCGACGCTGATGCAGGTCGTGGCGCGGTTCTCGATGGATGACCTTTTCGGCCCCAACCGCCCGCTTGTGAACACCGCGCTCCGGGACGCCATCCAGTCCGAGTTCGACTCCCGTCTGGACGCGGGCGTGCGCGTGCTGTTCGTCGGTGTCGCGGGCGTGCGCCCCGAGCAGGAAACCGTTGCCCCTGCGTTCGAGAGCGTCGTGCAGTTCGATCAGCTCCGGCAGAAGTCGGTCGAGGATGCCCGCGCCGAGGCGAACAGGGTGCTGGCGCTGGTGGCCGGCGATGTGACGCGTGCCCGGGACATCGTCCGCGAGATCGAGGCGCTCGAGCGGCTCCGCGAACTCACGCCGGGTGCGCCTTCCGGGGGCGAGGCCGAAGCCGAGCAGGAGGCGCGCATCGCGGCGCTGATCCTGGCCGCGGGCGGCGAGGCGGCGAAGATTCTCTCGACGGCCGGCGCCGACCGCTGGGAGCGGCACATGGGGCAGCGTGCCGAGGCCGCGCGGACCGAGGGGCGCTTGGCCGCGTACCGCGCCGCGCCGGACCCGTATCGCATGGCGTTGTATCTCGATGCGTTCATGGAAGTCGTGCGTGACGCCCGGCTGTTCATCACGCCGATCGTTCCGAGGATCGAGATCGACAAGAAGGAAGAAGTCCCCGACCTCACCGGGTTCGCGCCCATGGACCAGGTCGAGCCCAATCAGGAGTGACACCCGTTGCGACGCGGATTGATCATCATCGCGCTTCTTATTCTCGCCGGGTTCGTGATCATGATGGTCACCTACACGGTTGACTTCACGCAGAAGGCGGTCGTCACCACCTTCGGCAAGGCCGGCGAGAACGCCGTCATCGACACCCCCGGGCTGAAGTTCAAAGCCCCGGCGCCGCTCCAGAGTGTGACGGTGTACGACACCCGCGCGCGCACGCTCGACGCCCGCGCCGAGACGCAGAACACCGCCGACGGCCGCCAGATCATCGTCGAGTCGTTCCTCGTCTGGAGCGTCGACAACCCCTTGTTGTTCTTCCAGAAGTTCGGGTCCTCGGGTTCCGACACCCGCGCGCACTTCCGCAACGCCGAGTCCACGCTCGCCTCCATCCTCCGGTCGGAGATGGCCAAGCAGGTGCCCGGCTACCGGTTCTCGGATCTCTTCGCCCCCAGCACCGGCGCATCCCAACTGCCCGAGCTTGAGTCCGCCATGAAGGACGGCATCGCGTCCGCGGCAGCCGAGTACGGCGTCAGCGTCGGCATCGCCGGAATCAAGCGGGTCATGCTGCCCCGGGAGACGACGCAGGCGGTGTTCCAGCGCATGGCCGCGGCACGCCAGCGGGCCGCCGGTGAGTTCGAGAACGCCGGTCGCGCCGAGGCCGAGTCGATCCGCACCGCCGCCGAGAAAGACGCCTCACGCATTCGATCCTTCGCCGAGACGCTCGCCGCCGAGATCCGCAACAAGGGCGACCTCGAAGCGGCGCAGTTCATCGCCGTGCAGAACGAAGACCCCGACCTGGCCGTGTTCCTGGCGCAGCTGCGATTCTTCCGCGAGGCCATCGCCAAGAAGGTCACGCTCGTGGTGACGCCGGAGATGATCGGCATGGGGCTTCTTGACCCGGCCAACCTGCGCGACATCGGCCGACCGGCGGCGACGCCTACCCCGGAGGACGCCGGCCAGTGACCCCTCCCCCCGAACAATTCGAGCCGGACGACGGCGCTCCCGGGGCGATCCCCGAGATGCAGGTCGAGGAGCGCCGCGCTTCGATCGTGCTGCGCCACGACGACGCCCGCGAGGCGCGCGTCGCGTCGATGGCCGCGGCCCACCGGTCGCTCGCCGATGCGCTCCGCCTCATTCATCGGCTCATTCTTCTGGTCATGGTCGGGCTGGTCGCGCTCTTCTTCCTCAGCGGATTCCGGCAGATCAACGAGACCGAGCGCGGCGTCCGGCTGCTCTTCGGCAAGGCCGTCTCGAGCGAACTCTCGCCCGGATTCCGCTTCTCGTGGCCGCGCCCGATGGGCGACATCCAGAAGGTCGATGTCGGGCAGCAGACCGTGCTGCTGCACCGCGAGTTCTACCCGGAGGTCAGCGGTCGTAACGAGATCCGATCGATCCGCGATCTCGGGATCGGCTCGTACCACCTCGATCCCAAGGTGGCCGGCTCGGTCCTCACCGGGGACGGCTCGTTGGCGCACCTGCGGCTGAATGTCGATTACCAGATCGAGAACCCCGTCGCGTTCCTCGAAACCATCGGTGACGATCGCACCGCCGAGCGCATCGTCTCGTCGGTCGCCCAGCAGGCGGCCGTCCGTGTCGTCGCCGAGACCACGATCGACGAGCTGCTGCTCCGCCGCGGCAGCGCACCCCCGCCCGAGGTCGTGCCGGACCAGCCGCCGCCCGCCGACGGCGCCGCTCCAGCCCCAGCAACACCGAGCGCGACGCCGGAGATCGCTCAGCCGGCCCCCGCCCCCGCGGGCGTGGAGATCGATATCGAGTTCCGCATGCGTGAATTGGCGCAGGCGTCGCTGGACGCGATGAACTCGGGCATCCGGATGTCGCGCATCGCCATCTTCGAGGCCGCGCCGCCCGCCCGACTCACCGGTGATTTCGATCGTGTGCAGAAGGCGCGGTACGAGGCGGCGCTGACGATCGATCGTTCGCGCCAGGTCTACGACAACACGCTCAACGCCGCGGGCGGCGCGGCCTACCGGCCGCTGCTGGCGCTCATCGACCGCTACGGCCACGAGCTGGACGCCGGCAACGAGGCCGAGGCGGCCGCGACCGCCGAAGTGATCTTCGGCCTGATGCGCGGCGATTACACCGACAAGCCGCTGGTCGTGGACGGCACCGATTACGGCCCGGTGCGCCTCTCCGGCGACGCGGCCAGGGCGATCAGCCAGGCGCAGGAGTACCGCTTCTCGGCGCGCAAGCAGGCCGAGGAGCTCGCCTCGACCTTTCGCGCCAAACTGAGCCAGTACCGCGCCAATCCCGAAGTGTTCGTGGCGCGGGAGTGGTCCGAGGCGATGCGGCTCTTCGCGGGCCGCCCCTATGTCGATGTCTTCCTCGTGCCCGACGACACGAGTCAGCTGGCGCTCCAGCTGAACGCCGACCCCGACATCGTCCGCGAGATCCAGCGCGCCCTCCAGCGCCGCCGCCTCGAAGAGAACTTGGAGTTCCGCGCGGCCCAGGAGGCCGGCGAGATGGTTCGCTCGAGCCGCGATCGCTGAGCGACAACCCGCAGGGAGGCGAGACCCGACATGGCC
>CAZSLT010000059.1:0-7672 GCA_964607595.1 uncultured Phycisphaeraceae bacterium | reverse complement strand
CACAAGACCTCCGGGCGCGTCGCCGTGTTCGGACGCCTGCCGACAGATGTCGCCATCAAGAAGCGGATCGGCTACCTCCCCGAAGAGTCGTACCTTTACCCGTTTCTCAACGCGCGCGAGACGCTCGACTATTACGCCAAACTGTTCCAGATCGATCACCGCGAGCGGAAGCGCCGCATCGAAGAACTGCTGGACATGGTCGGGCTCACCGGAGTGCAGCACCGCCAGGTCCGCGAATACTCCAAGGGCATGCAGCGCCGCATCGGCATCGCCCAGGCGCTCGTCAACGACCCCGAGTTCCTGATTCTCGACGAACCCACCACCGGACTCGACCCGATCGGCACGCGGCAGGTCAAGGACCTGATCATCCAGCTCGGCCAACGCGGCAAGACCATCCTGCTCTCGAGCCACCTCCTGGCCGATGTCGAGGAATGCGTGACCCGCATGGTCATTCTCTACGGCGGCAAGATCCGTGCCGAGGGCACCTGCGACGAACTTCTTGAGTCCCGCTCCCGCAGCATCATCGAGACCGAGGTGCTCGACGAGGAGACCCTCGCCGATGTCCGCGCGGTCTTGGCGCGCCACCGGCACAAGCTCGACCGTGTGGCGCACCCCCGCCAGCGCCTCGAGGATCTCTTCATCGACATCGTCGAGCGCGCCCAGGCCGATCGACTCGCCACCAGCGGCGCGACGCACGCCGGCGCGACCGCGGGCTTCCTGCTCGGTGACGCCGCCGGCCCGGCGCAGGGCGAGCGCTTGATCGAAGAACTCGTCGCGCCCAAGTCGGCGCCGGAGCCGGCGAAGCCTGAAGCGCCGCGCCCCCAGCCGCCCGCCAAGGACGCCGCCCGCGTCATCGACGATCTCATCGCCGAGTCAGAGCGGTCCGCCGGCGCGAAGCCGGCAGCATCCTCCTTACCGCCGCCCCCGGCGACGCGCGGCCCGGCGCCGACCAAGCCGTCGCCGCGCCCGCCTGACGACGACATCGACTCGAGCGTCATCGACTCGCTCCTCAACCCCCGTAAGCCCGACCCGGACCGCTGACGCCCGCTATGGAAATCCTCCGCAGACTCAACCTCGCCCAGCAGTCCCGCAGGTTCAAGATCGTCGCGTCGATCGTGGCCGCGGCCGTCATCCTCGGCGCGTTCATCGTCTTGCTCGTGGTCGCCACGCGCCCCGGCGCCGATACCTCGATCGCCGAACGCCTTCAGGCCCGCGCCGTCGCGGGGCACGGCATCTTCGATCGCGGGCCGGTCGAGACCGTCCGGACGCTGGTCGACGCGACGCTCCTCTCGATGCGCTCGACACCGGGCATCGTCGGGACCGCCATCCTCACGGCGGGGATGCTCGTCGGCGTGCTGGTGGCCATCTGGCTGGGCCTCGGCTTGTCCTACCTCGCCCTGCTGGCGCTGGGGCTGCTCATCGGCTGGCCCCTGGCGACCTTCGAAGCAACGCGGTCGCTCGGCCAGATCGTGCTGGGCATCGTGCCGCTCTCGGTGGCGTTTCTCGTGTTAATGCAGCTGGCGCGCCTGGCGCTCGCGGCCCCGACGCCCGTCTTCGCGGTGGCGCGGAATCTCCTCCAGGAAGCCGTGCGGATGAAGATCAGCGTGGTGTTCATCGTGCTGATGATCATCATGCTGGCGGTGATCCCGACGCTGCTCTCGCCCGAGCAACCGCTGCGTTACCGCGTACAGCAGTGGCTCCAGTACGGCACCGGCCTGACCTTCCTCGTGCTGGCCCTGATGACCGTCTTCTTCGCCACCGCCACCGTCACCTTCGAGCAGCGCGACCGCGTGATCTGGCAGACGATGACCAAGCCCGTCCGCCCGTGGCAGTTCCTGGCCGGCAAATGGGTCGGCGTGATGACCCTCAACGCGGTGCTGCTGGCGGTCTCATCGAGCGGTGTGTTCCTGATCACCGAGTACCTGCGCCGTCAGCCCGCTCACGGCGAGCTGTACTACCGGGTGCCCGAGAATCAGATGATCCCGATCACCCAGGACCGCGACGGGCTTGAGAACGAGGTCCTCGTCGCCCGGCGCAGCGCCTACCCCTACATCGCGCCCGTGCCCCGCGAGTTCTTCGATCAGGTGGTCGAGGAGCGGTACGCCGCCGCGATCGGCAACAACCCCGAACTCGCCGACACCAACCCGGATGTCGTCAAAGCGCAGATCCGCAACGAGATCGCGGCCACGCTGAGCGAGCAGCAGCGATCCGTGCCGCGTGGCGGTATCCAGGACTTCGAGTTCCACGGGCTGAAGGAGGCCGTCTCCGGCGAGAACCCTGATGCGCTGACGCTCCGCTTCAATGTGAACGCCGGCACCAACGACCCGACGGCCCAGTACCGGCTCCAGATGGCGATCGGCGGTGTGGTGTACCCCGTCGAGGCGGGGCTGGATGTCTCGCAGGTCCTGCCGATCCGGCCCGACGCCGTCGATGACGAGGGCATTCTCCGTATCTCGATCCTCAATGAGCCCGGCAATCCATTCACGGTCGTCTTTCCACCGGGCGGGCTGGAACTGCTCTACGGCTCCGGCGGATACGAGTCCAATTTCTTCCGCGTCGTGATCGTCATGTGGCTCAAGCTCTGCTTCATCGCGGCCGTGGCGATCGCCTGCTCCACCTTCGTCAGCTTCCCGGTGGCGATCCTGATCACCGCCGTCGTCTTCTTCGCCGCCGAGAGCGCCTCCTACCTGACCGAGTCCCTCGAATATTTCGAGATCAAGGACCGAGAAGGATCGCTCGATATCCTCCGATGGGTCTCGTACCACATCTCCCAGCCCGTCGCGTGGATGCTGGGGACCTACGCCCGCCTCCGCCCGACCGCGAACCTGGTGGATGGTCGGCTCGTACCATGGTCGGGGGTGCTGCGCGCCGGGGCCGTCCTCATGATCTGGTCGCTGGTGGTGATGGCGGCGGGTCTGGCGGTGTTCCGTCGCCGCGAACTGGCTACCTACTCCGGGCGCTGAGGCCCGGCACGGAGGTCCACCGATGCTCTCGCGTGACCGATTGATTCAGATGATCGCCGCCGCGGCTTTGATCGTGTGCATGGTCACCTCGACCGTCCTGAGCCGGGGCCTGACCGGTGAGGCCGGGCGCGCCCAGCTCGTCTACACCGACACCGTGCAGGAGGGCGATCCGCCCGAGGTCGCGCTGGGCATCGCGATGGGCGCGTTCCGCGGCCTGTTCGTCAACTACCTCTGGATCCGCGCCAACAAGATGAAGCAGGACGGCAAGTTCCACGAGGCGATCCAGCTCTCCGAGGCGATCACGCGCCTCCAGCCCCGGTTCCCGCGCGTCTGGGGATTCCACGCGTGGAACCTCGCCTACAACATCTCCGTCGCGTGCCACACGCCCGACGAGCGATGGACATGGGTCAACGCCGGGATCCACCTCCTGCAGAACGAGGCGATTCCGCGCAACCCCAACGATGTCATCCTGCACAAGGAACTCGCCTGGATCTACCTGCACAAGATCCAGGGATTCTCTGACGACGCCAACCGGTACTACAAGCGCAAGCTCGCCGAGGAATGGACCGTCAACCTCGGCACGCCGCCCATCCTCGATGAATTGAGCAACGAGGAGGCCAGCGAACGGATGATCGAGTTCCTCCGCCCGATGGTCGAGGCGCCGAACACACTCGACGAACTGGTCCGGCGCGAGGTCGCCGCTCTCGCCGAGGCCGCACCGGCCAACGCCCCGGAACCCGCGTCCGTCATCCGAGAACTTGTCGAGAAGATCGACCGCGAGGCCGGCCTCAAACTCGATCAGGACCTGCTCCGCCAGGTGGAGGTCGAGCGCACGCTCTCCAACGCGTGGTACACCGCCGAGATCGGCTTGATGCCGGTCACGACGAGCTCTACCGGTCTCGGTTCGGCGGCGCGCAACCCCGCGCTGCTCGCCCTGCTGGAGGACGAACGCTACACCGACGCGTGGGAACGCCTCATCCCATTCCTCCGCAAGCGCGTCGTTGTCGACGAGTACAACATGGAGCCCGAGCGGATGGTGCGCTATACCCGTCACTACGGGCCGTTCGACTGGCGCCACGCCGGCTCGCACGGCGTCTATTGGTCGGTCAGGGGCGTCGAAGAGGGCTACGAGCGGCAGGCCGTTGACACCTTCAAGACGCTCAACACCGACCGCGTGACGCTGCACTCCATCCAGGAGCTCTTCCGCACCGGCTCGATCCAGTACGACATCGTCACCGGCGAGTACATGGCCTTCCACTCGCTCGGCTGGCTCGAAACCTACCGCGATGTTCTCGAGCAGGAGGTCCGCGGCCGGCACTACGACGCCGACGACCCCAACCGCGCCTACCGCACCACCAGCTCCGGGCTCGAGAATCTCATCCGCGACGCCATTCTCGTCTATTACCGCCGCGGCGACATCGCCAAGGCGAACGAGTGGAAGATGTACCTGCTCGACGCCGTCGGCACCTGGCTCAACTCCAACGACAACGACAAGATCAACGAGCTCCGCGACCTCTCGCTCGACGAGTTCTATCAGAAGCAGCTCCGCGACCGCGCCTCGATCCCGTACATCGCACGGGGCGAGGTCACCGGGGCGCTGGTCGAGGCCTTCCGCGCCCTGCTCCGCCGCAATGACGCCGATCAGTTCCGGCGGAACTTCGAGTACGCCCTGGCCGTCCATAAGCTCTACTTCGAGAAGCAGGCGAGCAGGACGCTCGTCGACGCCGAGGCCGAACGCATGGAGGAGATGCCCAAGAACTTCTACGAGGTCGCGGCACGCGTGTTCTGGTACATGATGTTCGCCGAGGACGGCAGCCCCTACGCCGCCGCCGAAACTTTCCAGCGGGCCCCGCTCGAACTCCAGCAGCGAATCTACGACCGCGTCGGGCAGACCATCGCGTCGCGCGGGCTGCTCACACGCGATGAATTCGTCAAACTCTTCCCCGAGCCGCCCAACATGGAAGAGGTCCGCAAGCGCCTCCGCGCTGAGGCCGAGGCCGAGTCGCGCGCCAAGGCCGCTCTGCAGGGCACCATCGAGGATCAATGAGCCGCGCTTCGCCCGACCACATGCCGCTCGAACGCATCCTCGACGGGCGCGTCGCCGTGCGCACGAGGGACGGCGATCTCATCCTGCACACGATCCTCGGCATCGGCCGCAACTACGCCGAGCACGCGCGCGAGATGGGCGGCGGTAGTGGCAGCGGGGGGGGTGGGGGCGGCGGGGGCGGTGGGGGGGGGGAGCACCCGATGGTGTTCTCCAAGAACGCCGCGTCCGCGTGCCTGTCGGGCGATGACATCGTGATCCCCCGCCTCTGCCAGGACCGCCCGCAGGTGGACTACGAGGGCGAACTGGCCTTCATCATCGGCGCTCCGGCACGCGATGTCCCGCGTGACGCGGCCCACCGGCACATCCTCGGCTACTGCGTCGCCAACGATGTCTCGGCGCGATGGTGGCAGAAGCAGGGTTCGGGCGGCCAGTTCTTCCGCGGCAAGTCCTTCGACTCGTTCTGCCCGCTCGGGCCGCGTGTCACCCCCGCCGGCGCGATCCCCGACCCTCAGTCGCTCTCCATCGAGACGCGCCTCAACGGCGCGGTCGTCCAGCGCGACAACACCGCCTCGATGATCTTCCCGGTGTTCGAACTGGTCGCGGACCTTTCACGCGGCACCACGCTCCTGCCGGGCACGGTCATCCTCACCGGCACGCCCGCCGGTGTCGGCGCCGGCGCCAACCCGCCGCGATTCCTCAGCGAAGGCGATGAGATCGCCGTGACTATCGAGGGATTGGGCTCGATCACGAACCGCGTCCGCGCCGAGTAGCACGCCCGAGAATCTCTGGCCGCTCCGACCCGCGTTGTCGCATGAGTTGATGTGGGCGATGCCAGGGTCGCACCCGCCCAGAGCAATCCGCATCCCCGCGCGCTGTGTGCGATCGGACGCCCTCGTGGGCGAACGGTCATCGTGCGCACCGATCAAGGAGCACAGCATGTCACGCAGTTCCCTCATCCGGCGTGTTCTCTCGTGGACGGTCGGCGTCGCAGGCGCGATGTCGTTGGCTTCATCCGCTCTCGCGGGCGGCAACGAGTTCGGCATCAACATCGAGATCGACCACGCGCTGCCAGTCATCGCGGATGTCCCGTCGAGTTCGTTCGGCGCCGCCGCGGGCCAGCCGGGAGTCTGGAATCTGGTGCGTGCCTCCGCCGCGGCCACCCAATCCCTCATCGATATCAACGGGCTGTTGTCGGGTGTGCAGATCCAGCAGTCGTCCAGCGGCAATCACCTCTCGACCTGCATCGGCGGCATCGGCACGCTCGACTGGTTCAACCTGATGTGCGACTACGCCTATGCCGCGACCGGCGTCACCAGCCCGTTGAATTACACCATCAAGTTCCTGCCCCCGGGGGTCTACGATGTGTATGTCTACGCGTGCCGCCCGGGCGAGACCTTCGCGCCCAACACCTCGGTCAACTGGACCGTCGGCACGACCTCCATCGCCACCGAGATCATCGGCGGCCCCGTGACCGTGCAGACCTTCCAGGAAGGCCTGACCCATGTCACACGCCAGGTGACGATCCCCGCCGGCGGCGCCGATCTCAAGATCCGCGTCTTCGACGCCTCCGGCGAGTTCGGAGATCAGATCGCGTGCAACGGCATCCAGATCGTCCGCGTGGACGAGCCGGTGGCGACGATCACCAGCCCGTCGTTCCAGGACTGCGTGTGCTCACCGGTCAACATCGTCGGCACCGTCGGCACGGGCGCCTTCACCGTCGAATGGTCGGCGACCGGCGGCGATCCGTGGACGCTCATCGACTCCGGCAACGGCCCCGTCACCAATGGCACGCTGGCGACCTGGAACGCGGGCGGTCTGCCCGAGGGCCTCTACGCGATCCGCCTCTCGTCGCAGAACGCCTTCGGCAATGAGGCGACCGCCTTTAGCGTCGTGTATCTGAATCAGGCGTTCACCTCGTTCAGTCTCAGCGGGCCGGCGGCGAACTCGATCCTCGGCGAGAACGCCTGCATCGGCGGCACGATCTGGGATGAGTGCTTCGACCGCTATTACGCCGAGTACGCGCCCTCGGGCACCAGCAGCTACCAGCCCGTGGACCCCGGCTTCCCCTTCTACACCACCACCATCATCAACCAGACGGGCGCGGTGTGGGACACCACCACCGTCCCCGACGGCAACTACAACATCCGCGTCCGCGCCTTCGATGAGTGCCACCCCGCGGTCGAGCAGGTCATCCCCGTCAAGGTCGACAACACCGCGCCGGTCGCGGAGATCATCAGCCCGGTGGATTGCGATCAGTTCTGCGGCCAGGTTTTCGTGCTCGGCACCGCCAACGACGCCAACCTCGCCTCGTGGGCCGTCCAGTACTCGACCGGCAACGGCTGGGTGACGATCAACTCGGGCAACACACCCGTGATCAACGGCGTGCTGGCGGTGTGGGACACGACCGCGCTCCCCAAGTGCGCGTACACACTGCGGCTGCTTGTGGGCGACAAGGCCGTGCTGGACTGCAACGGCGTCATCAACCACAACGCCGAGGACACCGTCTCGGTGATCGTCGCCGCCCCCGGTGATCTCACGCTCGACGGCGTCGTGGATGTGGACGACCTCAACGCGGTCCTGACCAACTGGCTCGAGGAGTGCGGCCTCTGATCTGACGAAGCGCGAGCGCACGGGATCAGGGGGGTGATCACGGGGGTGGGTG
>CAZSLT010000058.1:0-15416 GCA_964607595.1 uncultured Phycisphaeraceae bacterium | reverse complement strand
GCGGCCACCGCCGCCGCCGCCACCACCACGGCTGCCGCCGCCGCCGCCACCCGGACGGTCGGTGCGCTCACGCGCCTCGCTGACGGTGAGGGAGCGTCCGTCGAGCTCCTTGCCGTTGAGGCCGTTGATCGCCGCGCGGGCGTCCTCGTCACCCATGGTGACGAAGGCGAAGCCGCGGGGGCGGCCGGTCTCGCGATCGTTGATGAGAGTCACTTCCTGGACATCGCCGAACTGCGAGAAGGCATTGCGCAGCGCGTCTTCGTTGGTGCTGAAAGCCATGTTTCCGACATAGAGTTTCACGATAGGGTCTCCGAACTTGTGACGGCCACGCTAAGACTCATTCTGATGCGTGGCGGTCGATGGGAAATGGCTTCGCGATGCGTGCGATGCCTGCGATCGAAATGCTCGGCGAGCATTGTTTCATGAATACCGTTTCTCGGCGATCCGCTCGGGTGAGGGGACGCGGACCTCGCTGGCCAGGCCCACCAGGGACATCGCCTTGATCACAAGATAACTCAGGTCCAGCTGCCACCACTTCAGCCCGTGCCGCGCCGAGGTCGGGAACGCGTGGTGATTGTTGTGCCAGCCCTCGCCGAACGCCAGCACGCCGAAGATGGCGTTATTCCGGCTCTCGTCGTGGCAGCGGAACGGGCGCGAGCCCCAGATGTGGCACACCGAGTTGATGCTCCAGGTCACATGGTGCACCAGGAACACCCGAACAAGGCCGCCCCAGATGAACCCCAGGAGCACACCCGTCCAACTGAGCGTCAGCAGACCGCCGAGCGCCGCCGGCAGCAGCAGCCCAAGCACCACCCACAGCGGGAACATCCGGCTCATCCGGCGCGTCAGGCGGTCCTTGCGGAGGTCCTGCACATACCGCGCCAGGTCTCTCGGGTGCGGGAGGAACAGCCAGCCCATGTGCGCGTGCCACATGCCGCGGAGGACGCCCCAGATCCCCGAGCCGTGCGTGTGCGGGGAATGCGGATCGTGCTCGTCGTCACTGTGCTGATGATGCCGACGATGGACCGCGACCCACTGAAGGATCGGCCCCTCGACCGCCATCGACCCCAGCACCGCGAGGATCGCGGCGACCGGCCGGCTCGTCTTGAAGCTCTTGTGCGTGAAATACCTGTGGTACCCCACCGTGATCCCGAACCCCGTCAGCAGGTACATCACCAGGAGGATCACGAGATACACCCAACTGAACGCCACGCCCCAGAGCAGGATGATGGCCGCGGCGAGCCCGACGAACGGAATCGTCACCGCCAAGATGTTGATGATGCGTGTGGCCAGATCGACCCTCGTGGTGCGCTCGTCGCACCCTTCGGGCTGCGGCGTCTCGGCCGCGATCGGATTGATGTCATTCATGTGCATGCGCCACTATTCTAGTGCGAGCGCGCGGGGCGGGCGCGACCGGAGTCGCGCGAGGCCGGCCTCGTGCCGCGTGGGGCCGGGCCGACTTCGCTCTTGCGGACGCGTCCCGAACGATCGCGGCTCTGAGGGCTTTCGCCCCGTGCCCGCGTCGGGGGTGCGACGGGTGCGTCCGTCCCGCTGGAGCGCCGGTGCCGCTCACGGGGGGCGGGACGCGGCCCGTCATCGGAAAAGTCGTTTGTCTCGCGGAATTGCTCCGCCGGACGGCGCGGGGCGGGGGCGCCCGCCTCATGCTTGGCGACTTCGAGTTTCGAGCCGATCAATCGCTCGATGGCGCGGAGATTGTTGACCTCTTCATTACAGCAGAACGACACCGCGAAGCCCGTCGCGCCGGCGCGGGCGGTGCGCCCGATCCGGTGGACATAGGTCTCGGGGTCGATCGGGATGTCGTAGTTGAAGACATGGCTGATGCCGTCGACATCGATGCCGCGGGCAGCGATGTCCGTCGCAACGAGCACCATGGTGCGGCCCGACCGGAATCCGTCCAGGGCGCGGGTCCGTGCGTTCTGGCTCTTGTTGCCGTGGATGGCCTCGGCCGGGATTCCCGAGCGACGCAGCCCCGTCACGACCTTGTCGGCGCCGTGCTTGGTGCGCGTGAAGACGAGCGTGCGCTTCACGCCCGGATCGCGGATCAAGGCCTCGAGCAGCGCGGGCTTGGCCGGCTTCTCGACGCGGTGCACCGACTGCGCGATGGACGGCGCGGCCGAGGCCACGGTGTCGACCTGCACAGAAACCGGCTTGGTCAGGATGGAGTCGGCCAGTTGCCGGATCTCGCCGGGCATCGTGGCCGAGAAGAGCATGGTCTGCCGACGCTCGGGCACCATCTTGACGATGCGCCGGATGTCGCGGATGAAGCCCATGTCGAGCATGCGGTCGGCTTCGTCAAGGACGAAGATCTCGACGGCGCCGAGGTCGATGAACCCCTGCTCCATAAGGTCCATGAGGCGTCCGGGCGTCGCCACCAGCACATCCGGCCCGGCGCTGAGCTGCTTCTCCTGGCGCGCCTGGCTGACGCCGCCGAAGACGACGCAACCGCGGATCGGCAGGTGCCGGCCGTAGACGCGGAAGCTCTCGGCGATCTGGGTCGCCAGTTCACGGGTCGGGCAAAGCACGAGCGCCCGCGGGCGTGCCGCGCGGATGCCCTGGCGGCGATCGCCGGTGTGGGCGTGACGCGGCTGCGCGGACCGTGTCTCGTTGAGCCGGTGCAGGACGGGCAGCGCGAAGGCCGCGGTCTTTCCTGTTCCGGTCTGGGCACAGCCCAGAATGTCTTTGCCTTCGAGGGCGACGGGGATGGCCTTGGTTTGGATCGGGGTCGGGGTCGTGTATCCCTCATCGGCGACCGCGCGAACGATGGGCTCTGCGAGCCGCAGTTCTTGGAATGTCATTTGAGCTTGATTCTCTGGATTCCGGAGTGTTCGGGCTTCCGGGGCCCTGAAACCGGAATGTCCCCGGACGCGTACCGCGTCCTTGCAAAGCCACCGGCCTCGGATCGTCTCCGGCGGATCTGTGGCCGCGGAGTCCGACAACGATAGGCGGTCCGAGTCTCCGCGTCCAATCGGTCCGCCACACGCCCCCGAACGCCGCCCCGCCCTGTCCCCGGCGGCCCGGGCCAACCCCCTTGACATGAATATGCATCAAGTGTATATTTATGCCAATCATGGGAGCCCCCGCCGTCATGCAGAGCGCCAGACGCAGACAACTCATCGAGCAGCGACTCCGCTCCGGCCCGGCCAGCAGCCAGGAGGAGATCGCGCGGGTGCTGCGCTCCCACGGCATCCGCACGACGCAGGCGACCATCTCGCGTGATCTGGTCGCGCTGGGCGCCCTCAAGGGCCCGCACGGCTATGTGCTGCTCGACGACGCCTCGCGCCTCGACGACCCCTCTCACGCCGGGGAGCGGGCCCTGGCCGAGCACGCCCTCTCGGTCGTCCCCGCCGACTCGCTCGTCGTCATCCGCACCAGCCCCGGCCACGCCAACATCCTCGGCGTCGCCATCGACCGACGACCGCCCGAGGGAGTCGTCGGCTGCATCGCGGGGGACGACACGCTCTTCCTGGCGACCACAAGCCGGACCGCCGCCCAGCGCATCGCCGCGCGGCTCGCACGAATCCAGATCACGAGGTAACCGCCCATGGCCCCCAAGCACTTCCTCTCGACGCGTCAGTGGGCGCGTCAGGAGATCGATCAACTTCTCGACTTGTCGTCGATGCTCAAGCGCGCGCCCATCCAGCCGCTGCTGGGCGGCAAGACCGTCGCGCTCGTCTTCTTCAACCCGTCGCTGCGGACACGCACCTCAATGGAGGTCGGCGTCTGGCAGCTCGGCGGGCACGCGGTCGTTCTCGAGCCCGGCAAGGGCGCGTGGCCCATCGCCTTCGAGGACGGCCTGACGATGGACGGCGACGCCGAGGAGCATGTCCGCGAGGCGGCCCGCGTCCTGTCGTCGTACTGCGACCTGATCGCCGTCCGCCGATTCCCCGCCTTCCGCGACTGGTCCGAGGACCGCCAGGACGGCCCGATCCAGGCCTTCGCGCGCCACTCGACCGTCCCCGTGATCAACCTCGAGACCATCGAGCACCCCTGCCAGGAACTCGCCCACGCGTTGGCGCTGCGCGAGCGCTTCGGCGATCTCCAGAACAAGAAGTATGTCCTGACCTGGACCTACCACCCGCGCCCGCTCAACACCGCGGTCGCCAACTCCTCGCTGCTCATCGCCACCAAGCTCGGCATGGATGTCACCCTGCTCTGCCCCGACGAACGCTACCTCCTCGATCCGCGCTACCTCGAGGCCGCGGAGACCAACGCCCGCGAGCAGGGGGGCTCCTTCAAGGTCGAGCACGACATCGACCGTGCCTACACCGGGGCGGACATCGTCTACGCCAAGTCGTGGGGCGCCCTGCCGCTCTACGGCGATCCGGACGCCGAGCGCCCGATCCGCCAGCAGTACAAACACTTCATCGTCGACGAACGCAAGATGTCGCTCACCAACAACGGCGTTTTCAGCCACTGCCTGCCGATGCGCCGGAATATCAAGGCCACCGACGCGGTTGTTGATGGCCCCAATTCACTCGTGATTCAGGAGGCGGCCAACCGCCTGCCCACCCAGAAGGCCGTGATGGCCACACTCGTCGGCGCCCGCGGCGCGACGCTCGCAAAGAAAATGGAGACGATCCATGTCTGACACCGTGGCCCTGGCGTTCTCGGGCGGGCTCGATACTTCCTACTGCGTCCTCGACCTTATCCGGCGCGGGTACAAGGTCGTCACGCTCTTCGTCGACACGGGCGGCGTGACCCCGGCCCGCAAGGAGTGGATCCGCGACCGCGCCATCAGTCTCGGCTCGCTGAAGCACTACGAAGCCGACGGCTCCGCCCCGCTGTGGGACGACATCGTCGTGCCGTTCGTCATGGGCGGCGCGCCCTACGCCGGCTCGTACCCGCTGCTCTGCGCCGACCGCACCGTCATCGCCGCCGAACTCGCCTCGCTCGCGTCGCGCATCGGGGCCGCGGCCGTCTCCCACGGCTGCACCGCCATGGGCAACGATCAGGTCCGCTTCGACCTCGCCCTCCGCAGTCTCTGCGACCTGCCCATCATCGCCCCCATCCGCGACCTCCAGGGCAAGGTGCAGCGCCCCCGCGCCTACGAGACCGGCGTCCTCCGCGACGCCGGGTTCCCCGTGAGCGAGGACGAGCGCCGGTACTCCATCAATGAGAACCTGCTCGGCGTCACGATGTCCGGCTCCGAGATCGACAACTTCGCGCCCCCCGACGAGGTCGCCGCACGCCGCATGGTCGCCCCGCGTTCCAAGTGGCCCGCCGCCCCCATGGATGTCCGTCTCTCGTTCGACGCCGGCCGCCTCACCGCCATCGACGGCGTCGCCGACGCCGGCGCCACCATGCTCCGCGTGCTCAACGAGCGCTTCGGCGCCTACGGCGTCGGACGCGCCATCTACACCGGCGACACCGTCATCGGGCTCAAGGGCCGCATCCTCTTCGAGGCCCCGGGCCTGCTCTCCCTGCTCGCCGCCCACCGCGCGCTGGAAGAGGCCACCCTCAGCCGCTCGCAGGCCGCCTTCAAGCCGATGGTCGCCGCCAAGTGGACCGAGCTCATGTACGCCGGCCTCTTCCACGACCCGCTCCGCACCGACCTCGAACGCTTCATCCGCTCGACTCAGCAGCGCGTCAGCGGCGATGTCGTCCTCCGCACCGACGGCGGTTCCGTTCTGCCCGTCCAGGTCGTCTCGCAGAACCTCCTCGTGGACCGCAAGGCCACCTACGCGCAGCACGCCGACTGGGGCGCCGCCGACGCCGAGGGCTTTATCCGCCTCTTCGGCCTCTCCAGCGCCATGTGGAACAAGCGCGACGCGTCCGCTCCGGGCATCCACGAACAGAAGGACTCGCCCGCGTGCGCGGTGTAACCGACCATCTTCGCGCCCTCGTCGGCGCCGACACTACCAACCCGCCCCGCGCGATCACCCCCGATCACGCGGCGGTGGTCTACTGCGCCGCGATGCTCCGCGAGGCCGGTTTCGCCTGCCGCGTCGACGACCTCGGCGACGGATGCGTCAACCTCATCGCTTCACGAGGCGCGCCCAGCGTCATCGTCAACTGCCACCTCGACACCGTCCCCGTCTGCGCCGGCTGGACCGCCGATCCATTCACGCTCCGCACCGAGGGCGGCCACGCCATCGGCCTGGGCGCGTGCGACATCAAGGGCGCCGCCGCGGCAATCCTCGCCGCCTCCCAGCGCACAGCCGGCGATGCAATGATCCTCTTCAGCACCGATGAAGAGGCCGGCTCCAGCCGCTGCGTGAAGTCTTTCCTCTCGGCGCATGCCGCGTCGCTCAGCGGCGCGGTCGTCTGCGAGCCCACCGGCTGCGCCGCCGTCGCCGCGCACCGCGGGCTGCTCTCTGTCGAGGCGATCTTCACCGGCGCCAGCGCCCACGCCAGCGCCGCCACAACGCAGAACGCCGTTCACGACGCCGTCCGCTGGTCGGCCGCGGCCCTCGAATGGCGCGACTCGAGGTCCCCCGACACCCGCTTCTCCATCGGCGTCATCGAGGGCGGCGTCAAGCCGAACATGGTCGCCGCGTCGGCGCGGGTCCGCTTCGGCCTGCGCCCCGCCGTCGGCGCCTCCGCCGGCGAGCAGTACGCCGCGCTCCGCGCCCTGGCCAACGGCGCCGAGGTGTCGTGGACCGAGCGGTTCCGCGGCCCGGCTCTCATCCCCCACGCCGCCTCGACGGCGCTGGCCGCGCGCCTGGGCGCACCGGCCGCCGATCCGGTCGATTTCTGGACCGAGGCCTCGCTCTTCGCCGAGGCCGGCGTCCCGGCGGTAGTCTTCGGGCCCGGCTCGATCACGCACGCGCATTCGCGCGACGAGCGGGTCCCGATCGTCGATCTTGAAAGAGCGACGGATTGCTTCGCACGCCTCTTTTCCGGAGCCGCGTCATGAAGACGCACGCAACCAAAGTCTCTCCCGGCACGATCGTCAATCTGCTGCAGAACATCGGCACGCGCCGGGAGATCAACGAGTACCTCTCGCTCTTCCGCGGCACCGACCCGGCGCGCTTCGCCGTCATCAAGGTCGGCGGCGAGATCCTGCGCTCCGATCTGGAGTCCCTCACCACTTCCCTCGCCTTCCTCCGCAGCGTCGGGCTCACCCCCATCGTCGTCCACGGCGCCGGCCCGCAACTTAGCGATGTCCTCCGCGCCCGCGGCATCGAGCCCAAGTTCATCGACGGCGTCCGCGTCACCTGCCCCGACACACTCTCGGCCGCACGCAGCGTCTTCCAGTCCGAGTGCGCACGGCTCTGCGCCGCGCTCGTCGCGGCCGGGGCGCCCGCGCTCCCCATCGTCTCGGGCGTCTTCGAGGCCGAGCGCACCTCCGATGAGGCCATGGGCCTCGTCGGCGAGATCACCGGCGTCGACCAGACGCTCATCCAGTCCGCGATCGAGTCGGGACAGATCCCCGTCGTCTCGTCGCTGGCCCACTCGGCATCGGGCCAGACGCTCAACATCAACGCCGACGCCGCGACCCGCGAACTCGCGATCGCCCTCCAGCCCCGCAAGGTCATCTTCCTCACGCCAACCGGCGGCCTGCTCGGGCCCGACGGCGCGGTCATCCCCGCGATCAACCTCGCCGAGGACATGGACCGCATCCTCGCCGAGCCGTGGGTCCACGGCGGCATGGCGCTCAAGCTCCGCGAGATCCGCCGCATGCTCGACCGAATGCCCGTCTCCACCTCGGTGTCCATCACCAACCCGGACCACCTCGTCCGTGAACTCTTCACGCACAAAGGCCACGGCACGCTCATCCAGATGGGCATGCATATCCGTTCGTACAAGAGTTTCGACGGCGTCGACACCGGCCGCCTGCGCGAACTGCTCGAGTCCTCCTTCGGACGCGTCCTGCTGCCCGACTACTTCGCCAAGGCCGATGTCCGCAGCGTGTACCTCGCCGAGGACTACTCCGCCGCCGCGATCATCACCGGGGGCGGCATCGCCCCGTATCTCGATAAGTTCGCCGTGACCCCCCAGGCGCAGGGCGCGGGCGTCGGTTCCTCGCTGTGGACACGCCTCGCCGCCGATCACCCCACGCTCGTCTGGCGCTCGCGCCTCGAGAATCCCATCAACCCGTGGTACTTCGAGCGCTCCACCGGCGCGATGCGCACCGGCAAGTGGGTCGTCTTCTGGCGAGGAGTCCACGACGCCGCCACCATCGAGGCCTGCGTCGTCGAGACCACCCGCCGCCCCGAGTCCTTCTTCCCCCGCCCGGACAACGCGCCCCCCGCCGGCGCCGCCGAGCCCAAGGAGGTCGTCAACCATGCCGGCGCGTACTGACCCGGTCGCGGCATCCACTTCGACCATCCGCGTCGGCATGCTCGGCGCACGCGGCTTCGTCGGGCGCGAGGTCATCGCGCTCCTCGGCGCCCACCCGTCGATGCGCCTCACCCGCGCCTGGTCCGAGCCCCTCGCCGGCCAGCCCGTCGCCGCGCACGCCCCCGGGGCGCCCGCCGATCTCGTCTTTTCCAGCGCCGAGGCCGACGACCCCGCCGGCGCCGATGTCGATGTCCTCGTCCTGGCGCTGCCCAACGGCGACTCCAAGCGCCTGATGCAGCGACTCGACGCCTCGCCGGCGCCGCCGCGCATCGTCATCGACCTCAGCGCCGATCACCGATTCGACGACGGCTGGGCCTACGGCCTGCCCGAGACGAACCGCGCCGCCATCATCGGCGCGACACGCATCGCCACGCCGGGCTGCTACGCCACCGCGATGCAGTTGGCGCTCTTCCCGGTCGTCGGTCGCCTCGCGGGCGAACCCAACTGCTTCGGCGTCTCCGGCTACTCCGGCGCGGGCTCGACGCCGAATGACCGCAACGACCCCGATCGCCTCGCCGACAACATCCTCCCCTACGCCAGTGTCGGTCACCTCCACGAACGCGAGGTCAGCACCCACCTCGGCCACCCCGTCCGATTCGCTCCGGCCGTCGCGCCCTTCGCACGCGGCATCGTCATGACCGTCCTCTTCGAACTCGATCAACCCACGACCGCGCCGCAGCTCGTCGCGCAGTACGAACGCGCCTACGCATCCGAGCCTCTCATCGAAGTCATCGGGGAGGCCATGCCGCTGGCGCGCGACGCACGCAACACCCCCCGCGCCGTCGTCGGCGGCATCCAGGTCGATTCCGCCCGCCCCACACGGGCCGCGGCCGTCTGCGTGCTCGACAATCTCCTCAAGGGCGCCGCCTCGCAGGCCGTCCAGTCGCTCAATGTCGCCCTCGGCCTGCCCGAACTCGCGGGGCTCACCTCATGACCACGCCCCTCTGGTCGCACACCGGCCCCGCCGCCGAGTCGCGCGCCATGCGATTCATGGCCGGCGACGATGTCGTCCTCGACCGCGCGTTCTTCCCCTTCGATATCACCGCCAGCATCGCGCATGTCCGGGGATTGCAATCCATCGACGCCCTGCCCGCACGCGACGCCGACGCCCTCTGCTCGGCGCTCGAGTCGCTCCGCGCCGAGTTCACCGTCGATGACCGCTTCGAAGACGGCCACAGCGCCATCGAGTGGTGGCTCACCGAACGGCTGGGCGACCTCGGCAAGCGCGTCCACCTCGGACGCAGCCGCAACGATCAATCCCTCGTCGCCATCCGGCTCTTCATGCGCGACGGGCTCGAGCGGATGCGCCGGCTCACGCTCGCCGCCGCCGCCGCCGCGCTCGACGCGGCCGCGTCGCACGAACGCACCCCCATGCCCGGCTACACCCACCTCCAGCGCGCCGTGCCCTCCAGCGTCGGTCTCTGGATGGGCTCCTTCGCCGAGTCCTTCCTCGACGACGCCGAACTGCTCGACTCGACACTCGAATGGATCGACCGCTGCCCGCTCGGCACCGCCGCGGGCTACGGCGTGAACATCCCGCTCAACCGCGCGCTCGTCGCCGAACACCTCGGATTCACACGCCTGCAGATGAACCCCATGGCCGCGCAGGCGAGCCGCGGCAAGCACGAGGCCCAGGCCATCGCCGCGCTCTGGCAGGTCGCCCAGACCATCCGCCGACTCGCCTGGGACCTGACCATCTTCTCGATGAAGGAATGCGCCTTCGTCGCCGTGCCCGACGAGATGAGCACCGGCTCCTCGATCATGCCCGGCAAGCGCAACCCCGATGTCCCCGAGCTCCTCCGCGCCAACGCGTCGATCATCTCCGGCGCGCTCGCCGAGACCATCGAGGCCGTCTCGCTCCCCAGCGGGTATCACCGCGACCTCCAGCGCACCAAGGGGCCGATCGTCCGCGCGATGCAGGCCTCCATCGCCGGCGCCGAACTCATCCCCGACCTCATCGCCGGCCTCCGCTTCGACGCCGCACGCATGCGCGACGCCATCGACCACTCCATGTTCGCCACCGACGAGGCCACCCGCATGGCCCTCGCCGGAACGCCCTTCCGCGACGCCTACCGCGCGCTCGCCGAACGCGGCGTCTCCGACCCCGGCCTCACCCCCGAGTCCAGCATCGACGCCCGCGTCTCCCCCGGCGCGTGCGCCGCTCTCGGGCTCGACGCCCTCCGCGCGCGGCTCGTCCACGCGCGGATGCGCGCCGAGTAAACGAGAAACCCCGCGGGCCGGGCCGCGGGGTCGCGTGAAACTATTGTGAGTCGCAGAACAATCAGCGACGGCGGCGGGCGAGCGTCAATCCGCCGATCGCCAACAGCCCCGCGCCCGCCGGCGCGGGCACGATCGTCAACTGCTGGAAATCAACGCCCACGACCTCGAAGCCGACATCGACGAGATTGAAGTAGAAGTTCGTCAGCGTTCCCGGCCCGCCGCTGCCGTAGGCGTACGAGCCCGCCGCGTCGAGGATGTCCAGCGAGCTCAGTGTGTCGCCGGTGTAGCCGACCGAGAAGTGCGCCTCGAACGGGTCGCCGAGCAGGCCCGGGATCGGCGTCGGCAGCCCGCCCGGGAAGTCCACACCGCCGAGCGTCAGGTAGAACCCGTCCACCGCCGGATCATTGTCACGCAGCACGAAGTACGGCGTCCCCGGCAACGAGCCCGCGAGACCCGTGGCGAATCCGCCCGAGGTCGTCACCATGAACGAACCCGGGATGATCTCGTACCCGCGCACCGGGAAACTCCCGCTGTTCAGGAACACATCCGAGTCCACCTGGAACGAGTAGGTCAGCGTCTCTCCGACGCCGATCGTCGAGATCGGCCCGCTGGAGGAGAGGTTGAACTCGACGAGGCCACTCATCTGCACATCCACGATCGCCGCGTGCGCGCCGGACGCGCCCGCCATGATCGCAACAACTCCAAGAACCATTCGACGCGACATGTCTCTTCCCTTTCTTTGGCGGGATGCGCGTCGCTCTTCATTCCCCGCGATCGCGCCCGCACCATTCGTTAGTGTGATCGGTTCCCCGGGGAATGCAATCCCCGGGATCGGACCCGCTCAACATTCCTTTCGAGCCGTCGGGCCCCCGGACGGGAACCGTCAGGGGCAGCCCTGGTTCCAGTTCGACAGCACGTCGTTCAGGTCGTCGACATCGACGAACCCATCGCCCGTGACATCGCCGTGCGTCCCGAAGAACACGGTCTTGTTCCAGTTCGAAAGCACCTCGTTGAGATCGTCGACATCGACGAAGCCGCTCTCGTCCGCGTCGCCCGTGCACGCCGCCGGCACGCCCGTGATGGTGACCAGCCACGCGTAGGGTCCGCCGCCGTGCCCGACGATCTTGGTGCCATCGGTCGAGATCGCCTGGCACACCCACATCTGCCCGCTGGCCAGCTCGGGCGGAATCGAGCCGCCGTTGTTCAGCACGAAATCGCGCAGCAGCACGAGCGGGCCCTCGCCGCCGGGCTGGATCCACGCGCGCCGATTACCCAGCAGGAAATCAAAACCGACAACGGTGCCGTTGTCGGCGATGTCCATCGGGATACCCCCCCAGCCGTTGATCAACTGGCCGTTGCCGATCACCACCGGGCCGGTGTCGAACGACCACTTCACCGCGTTGACATCATTCCCGCCGTCGTTCTCGCCCCATTCGCACAGCAGGACCGAGCCGTCGTCCGACATGCCGTGCACCTCGCCGACGACCTCGCCCGTCGGGTCGAGCAGCATGCCGGCCGCGGAAGGACCGTCCCACAACGCGGGCGTGCGGCTGAAGACGCCCTGCGCGAACCCCGCGACGGTGTTCCCGTCCGCCGAGACCACCGAGGCGCGGTTATTTCCATTGGCCAGACTCTCCAGTTCCACCATCGGGCCGGCGCCCGCGACCCAGCGGAACGCGCGCCCGCTGCAGCCGTCCCACGACAAGCCGACCACGGTCGTGCCATCCGCCGAAACCTCGTACGAGTTGCTCCGGCTCGGGCATTGCAGCGCATCCGGCAGATATCCCAGCCCCTGCCAGCCCTGCAGCGCACCGCGCCAACGCCCCGCGACCTCGGCGCCGTCGCCCTCGGGGTTCGGGATGTCGCCAACGATGAAGTTCCCGTTCTCCGAGACGCCCACCGCGTCGATCCCCGGCCCGCCCAGCAGCGAGTACGCCCCCGTCTCGGTGTTCCAGCGGTACGGAGGACCACCAAAGATGTTGCCGGCGCCGCTGCTGCCCACCACCCAGACGCCGTCCGACGACATGTCGTCCGCGCTCAGCGCATCGGGAATCAGCTCCACCGTGACCAGCACATCCGCCACCGAGGATGCGCCCCCGACGCACAGCGCCAACGCGCCGATCAGATGAGAAACTCGAAGGTTCATTCCAAAGCTCCTGCAACTCGTTCGTTCCGCCCGCGCGGCACACCGGACAGCGCTCGCCCGGAGCGCCGATCATCCCGCGGGTTCATCATCAACAAAGGGGGGCGCGTTCCCGCGCGCCCCTTCGGGAGGGTCTTGTAGAAGTCGTCGCTCAGCGCCGACGACGCAGCGCGGCCATGGCGCCGATCGTCAGCACGCCGCACGCCGACGGAGCGGGCACCGCGTTCCACGAAAGATTGTCAACAGCGGTCGTCGGGAAGAAGCCGAAGCCCAGCACCCGGACCTCGTCGAACACCATCCCGCCCGTCGCCTCGATGTTGATCCAGGTGTCGCCGAGCCCGCCCCACGCCGGCTCGAAGAACAGCGAACCGACCTCGACGCCGTCATCGAGAATCGCCACCGCGGCGCCGCCGCCGAACGGCCCCGGCGCGCCCGACGGGTCCCACGCCTGGAACGACATCGCGTCCAGATCTGTGCCGAAGTTCATGAACACACCGAAGGGGCCCCAGAACGAGTTGCCCGTGCCCAGGCCCCAGCCCCCGTTGGGCGTGTCGTTGTCCCCGACAAATGATCCGCCGTCCCCGGCAACGATGTTCGCCAGCCCGATCCCCGCCCACGAGCCCGTCGGCACCGTGCCCGTCGGGCCGCCGACCTCGTCAAAGGTCAGCGTCGTCGCGTAGGTCGGTGCGGCCGCGCCCGACTGCGTCACGGTGTAAGTCGCCATCGCGCCCGTCGCGATCACCGGGACCGCCAAAGCCCCCATCAGCATGCTTCCCTTGTTCACGGCTTCTCTCCTGTTTGCTTCTGTCTGTGTTCTGGGCCGACCGGCCCGCCGACGGACGCCCACGCGCCCGCCAGGCCCGCCACCCACACCCGTAATCTATCTGGGAAAAATTCCCACGCAACTTTCCATTTGGAAAATCTTGTGGAATAATTGCTGGGACTGGCATCGCCCGGTCGGGCTCCGCTATCGTGCGGCGGCCCGGCCCCACGCCGCGGAAGGACCGACTGTGAGCCGAGGTTCCAACTCATTCGAGATCGCCTGTCAGGACGCTGTTGGGAGTCTCCGCGCCGCGCTGGTCGCCCTGTTCGACTCGGTCGGCGTCGATCCCTCGGCCCCGCAGGATGTCTCGCGCCGCTACCGGCTCAACAAGACGCTCACCTGGAACATCTCGCGCCTGCTGCAGGCGACCGACAGCATCTCCGCCGTGCCGCATGTCCCCGGCACGCAGGCGCTCGAAAAGATGCTGCAGGCGACCAGCGCCGACGGCGCCAGCAGCGAGGCCGTCCAGCGGGTGCGGTCGGCGTCGCGCGCGTTCGATGAGATCGTCGAGGTTCATGTCGGCGACCGAACCACGCTCGACCTCGTCCTCGACAGCATGGGCGGCGCGCCCGGCGGGGGGCTCGAACTCAGCCGCAAGCTCGCGTACCGCGGCAACAGCGGGCTCTACGGCGTGCAGGCCAAGACGCGGGTCATGTCGTGGTTCCTGTCGCCCAACGCGCAGGACCCGGCGCGGCTCGATATGGGCATGGTCGCCGGGTACATCGGGCTGCGCCGGCTGCGGGCCTCGGTGCGCTGGCCGATCTTCAAGGTGCGCGCGTGGGCGACGACCGATCAGCCCATCACCACGCCGCGCTGGGTGCCGCTGGAGCCCGGCGCCGGCGGCAACGCCATGGCGCTCATGCCCTCGTACAGCAGCGTGGACCCGAGCGAGATTCAGGTGGTCGAGTCCGACGAGGGGCTCGACTGCCACCTGCTGCCGGGCAAGATCGGCAATGTCGGGGCGTTCGACTGCCTGCGTGGCGAGACGATGCTCGCGGCCGCGAACCGCTACCAGGAAGACAACGACGACTCGACCGGCGAGTTCGGTGCCGCGATCACGACGCCGAGCGAGGCGTTGATGTTCGATTTCATCGTGCACCGCGAGCTGGAGTTCGCGCTGAACCCCGAGGCGCTGATCTTCTCGAAGATCTCATCGATGGGGGAGCAGACGCCGGCGAGCGACGACGCCAGCGTGCTGCCGATCCAGTGCCGCATGATCGACCTGCCGGGGGACCCGCCGGCGGTGGCCACGCCGATGATGCCGCGGTACACGGAGATCGCGGACCTGGTGGCGTCGCGCCTGGGGCGGGACCTGCGCGAGTTCCGCGGCAAGCGGATCATCCTGGACTACCCGCCGCTGGACTCGCATGTGGTGATGCGGTTCCAGTTGCCCCTGCGGGGGAAGTAGGGGGGGAACGCGCCAATTTTGTGGCGCGACAGGTTGGCGAACAACGGTTGGTCTTGCCTGACGAGTTCGCGATCCGCAACCGTGCCCGGGAGATGACCAATGGCGGGCGGACGCAGAAGGCGATCCAGCAGTCCGAAGGGACGCGGCTGCCGAATCGGGAGCCAGATGGTCGGCGCGGCTAGTCCTTGTTCTTGGGTGGAAACAAGTGCTTTGCAACGATCCCAAACAGCAAGATAACCTCGATCATGGTGGTGCCAAGCATGGTGATAAGGACCGCATCGCTTAGTCGGAATGGGAACCATTGGGACCCGGAAAGTGCCACCATGATCAGAATGGCCATTGACCAGAAGCACATAAAACCAAAAATCGCGATCGCAAAAACATTGCGCTGCCACCGATACTGTTTGGAGTCTTTCATGGCCTCGCCATGAATATCCTCCGCGCGCTGGTCCTCAAAGGATCTGCGCTCAATTCGTCCTTGCCGACGAACTGCTCTTGATGTGGGAGATTTCCAGAGC
>CAZSLT010000057.1:0-15502 GCA_964607595.1 uncultured Phycisphaeraceae bacterium | reverse complement strand
GCGGGGCACCGCGCGGACTGGTGTGCGCAACTACTTCGGCCGGGTGCCATGGCTCGGCCCGAGCATCGCCAGGGCGAGCCATGTTCGTCCAATGCGATCTCGCCATGGCTCTCCTGACTCCGTCAGGATGAGCCATGGCACCCGAGCCAACTCTCTCGGTCTCACCCCAGCGGATCATCCTTCGGCGTCGCGTCCCCGTGCGCCCGCACCACCCGCGCCACCGCCGCCCAGTCCCGCCGCACCCGCGCCCGCGCGCCGGCCGCCTCCCCATGCAGCGCCAACAGCGCCCGCATAATCAGCCCACGCCGCACCGGATGGCCCACGCCCATCGGCTCGATCACCAGCGACGCCAGCGTCCGAAGGCGCGCCGATCGTCCGCCCCGGCGCCGCACGCCCACCGTGTCCACCGCGACCACGCGCCACTCGCCGCCCACGCGCCGCTCGGGCACAAGGTTCGACGGCTTGTGATCCCGGTCCGTCAGCCCCGCATCAAACATCGCGCGCAGATCGAGCCCGACCCGCCGCGCGATCTCATGCTCCGCCCGCGCGCCCAGCGTCCCCTGCGCGATCGCGTGCAGCAGCGTCGCCGGCGGCTCCACGCCCGCCTCGATCACCGCCTCCACGCCCCCCGCGCGCTCCATCACCAGCGTCTCCACCACCGCGCCCCCCGGCGACTTGCCCCGCACCAGCGCGATCGGACGCGCCGCCGCGATCCCCGCGCTGCGCAGCATCGCCGCCCCGTTCCATTGCCGCATCAACCGCGTCCGCCCCATCAGCACCGCCAGCCGGTCGCCCGCGCCCCGCAGCGCCATGCACTTGACAACCACACCCCGCGCCACGCCCTCGGCCTGCCCCGCGTACACCGTCGTCCGCGCCGTCTCTTTGAGCACCTCCGCGCGCGACGCCCACACCCCGCGGCACACCTCGCGCGCCACCCCCGCCGCCGAAGCGTCCTCAGCATCCATGCGCACAAGCGCGCCGTTCATCACCGGCAAGGGCATCGCCCCAATCTACCCGTTCGCGACGGGGCGGCGGCCCGGCGTCCCGTACCATGGACCCCATGCCAGCCCCCGGCGATGCGCCGACCACACCGCTCCCGCTCTCCGTCGCCATCATCTGCCGCGACAACCACGCCACCATCGCGCGCACCATCGACTCCGTCCGCCCCATCGCCGCGCACATCGTCGCGCTCGACTCCGGCTCCACCGACGGTACGCTCGACATCCTCGCCGCCCGGGGCGTCGAGGTCCGGCGCGTCGACTGGCCCGGCCACATCGCCCAGAAGAACCGCGCGCTCGACGCCTGCACCCAGCCCTGGACGCTCTCGATCGACTCCGACGAGTCCCTCGAACCCGCGCTCGTCGAGGCGATCCGCGACGCCATCACCCGCGACGACCCCGCGATCGCCGGCTACGAACTCAACCGCAAAGTTTTCTACGCCGGGCGGCTCCTCCACCACGCCTGGCAGCCCGAATGGCGGCTCCGCCTCGTCCGCACCGGCAAGGCCCGATGGGGCGGCTACGACCCCCACGACAAACTCGAACCCATCGACCCCGGCGCGCGCACCGGGCGCCTCTCGGGCGTCATGCGCCACGACGCCATGCCCACCGTCGCCGACTTCCTCCGCCGCCAGATCGACCACGCCCGCATCGCCGCACGCAGCTACCAATCCATGAACAAGCGCACCTCTCCGCTCAAACTCATCACCTCGCCCGCCGGCGCGTGGGCACGCCAGATGGTCCTCCGCGCCGCCTGGCGCGACGGATGGCGCGGGTGCGTCGCCGCGGGCGCCACCGCAGTCGCGGCCTTCGCCAAGCACGCCGTCCTCCTCGAACAACTCCGCACCCCGCGCGACCTCACCGACGAGCACACCACGCGATGACCGCCGAACTCAAATGGCTCCTCTTCATCGCGCTGGCCTACTTCGTCGGCGCGATCCCCTTCGGGCTCATCATCGCCCGCGCGCGAGGCGTCGACCTCCGCGCCCACGGCTCGGGCAACATCGGCGCCACCAATGTCCTGCGCGTGCTGGGCAAAAAGGCCGGCATCCTCTGCTTCGCGCTCGACGCCCTCAAGGGCGCCCTCCCCGTCGTCATCGCCGGCGTCGTCATGCGCACCATCGGCAAGGGCGAGCTCCCCGCGCCGGAGGCGCTCTGGTGGCTCGCCGTCGCCATGGCCACCGTCCTGGGCCACATGTTCACCATCTTCGCCCGACTCCGGGGCGGCAAGGGCGTCGCCACCGGCTTCGGCGCGCTGGCCGCGATGTTCCCCATCGTCACGCCCGCGGCGTTCCTCGCGCTGGCCGCGTGGATCATCACCCTCCGCGCCACGCGCATCGTGAGCGTCGCCTCCTGCGTCGCGGCCCTGACGCTCCCCATCACGCTCGCCCTGACGCGCCTCGCCGGCATCGGCAACCCCGGGGGCGTGCAGCAAGTGATCGACGCCTGGCCCTTCCTGGCCGTCACAACCCTCCTGGCCGCGCTGGTCATCTTTAAGCACCGCGCCAACCTCGCCCGTCTCCGCGCCGGCACCGAGCCCCGGGTTGGATCGCGCGCTACGCCCAAACCCCCCGAGGCGGTTTCCTGAATCCGACCCAAACCGGGGGTTGCGTCGGTTATCGGGACGCGCCATCCGCGCAAACAGCGCCACCCGCGCCCCGGTCTCGTCACAGGCGCTGATATCCCACAGCCATCGGGCCGATGAATCCCACGGTGAACGGTGTCCAAGTTGACACCACTCCCCGGAGGCCGACCCATGCGATTCAAGCCGCGACGCAACCGTGATCAGGGCAGCCCGGCGACGCAGACGCTCACGAGCGACCGCGAGACCCTCCCCTTCCCCGAGGGCGGCGTCTTCAGCGCCAAGCCCGCCCCCACGAACGGCATGAAGCAGCCCCGCCGCGCCCGCAGCGCCGACACCGACGCGCAGGACCTCGACGCGCTCTTCAACAACATCCGCGCCGACCTCGACAAACTCGGCGACCTGCTCGACGAGCCCTTCCAGTTCAACGCCGGCAACCCCAACGGCACCAACGACGGCCCCCGCCGCGCCGCGTGAACCGCGCCCAGTGTGCAACCGCGTTGTTCCGGCCTACCCAAGGCGAGCGGCGATGAGGGGGGGGCGCGAGCCGATCTCCGCTGACTCAACTCGCGCGGGAACGCGCACGCGTGACCGGGCGAAGTCCCTAGAAGATCATCGGCAGCCCCATGCACCGACGCCAGGTGCTGATCTGACCAAGGTGCCCCATCGGGTGCGCCGTCAGCATGAACACCGCCATCGCGCCCACCGTCGGGAATCGCTCCCGCATCGCCTCGCGCGGGTTGGGTGATCCCAGCGTCTCGACGCCCGCCTGCGCCAAGGCCTTCATCGCCGCCTCCTGACGATCGTGGAACCGCGCCAGCAACTCGTCCTTGCTCCCGTACCGCGCGCCCGTCGCGTCCTCTTCGCTCTTGGACTTGAACGAGAACAACTCCTTCCACCGCTCATCGTCCCGCGCCAGGTCCGCACGCCCCAGCACACCGCACGCCATGTCCGCGTACAGCGCGTTGTGACCGATGTTGTACGCCGGTGAGTTGCACACCACGCCCGGCGGCACAAGCCCGAACTGCTCCGCCGGGATCTCCTTGCACAGCATGTCCGCGTACTGCAGCACCAACCGCGCCGACGGCAGCACGACATCAGCAATCTGGCCCATCGTCTCCGACCTCCGTGAGTGTTCCGACCGTCCCGGATCGCCGCCCCGTGTGCGCACAGGGGCGTTCGCACCCATGCTAGGGCCGCCCGCCCTCGATTCCCTCAACCCAGCGCCGCCGCGGGCGTAGAATCGGGCATGAGCCGCGTGAACGCCCTCGCCGCCCGCGCCGAACGGCGCGCGTTGACCCGCCGTGCCGTACGCACCGCCGGGCCGTGGCTCGCCCTCGGCGCCGGCGTCGCCCTCATCGCCACGCTCACCGACCGCCTCATCGGCCCCGGCCTCCCGTGGTGGGCCATCCTCCCCGCCGCCGTCGTCCTCCCGCTCCTCATCGCCGGCGCGCTGGCCTTCCGCGCCCGCGACTCGCGACTCGCCGCGCTCGCCGAGGTCGACAACGCCCTGCGGCTCGAAGACCGGCTCGGCTCCGCCATGTCGCTGGCCGACCGCGCCGACTCCGACCCGTTCGCGGCACTCGCCGTCCGCGAGGGCGAACGCGCCGCGCAGGATGCCCGCGTCGACCGCGCCATCACCGTCCGCTTCGGCAACTCATGGGTCGCCTGGGGCGTCCTCCTCCTGCTCGCCGCCGGCGTCACGCTCTTCGTCGAGCCCATGCACCTGCTCCGCAACGAAGCGCAGCACCTGGCCTCCATCGAGCAGGCCGCGATGCAGACCCGCGCGCAGGAAGAACTCGATGAAGTCGGCCACGCCATCGAGCAACTCTCCACCGAGGCCGACCCCGCGCTGGCCGACGCGCCCGGCGCCGCCGAAGCGCTCGCCGAACTCGAACGGCTCCGCGAAGAACTCGAACGCGGCGAGACCGACGCCGACTCCGCCCGCTCAGACGCCGCGCAATCGATCAACGACCTGGCCGACGGCCTCGAGGAAGCCGCGACCGAAGCACAGGAGGCGCACGACGCCGTCCGCGAGATGTTCTCGCGCCTGCCGCCGAAGGACGCACCCACCGACGCCGCCGAACGGCTGGCCGAGGCGCTGCGCTCGGGCGACCTCGACACCGCCATCGAAGCCCTCGACGAACTCCAGCGCCAAGCCGATGACCTGCCCGCCGAGGAACGCGCCCAGGCCGCGCAGGACCTCCGCGCGTTGGCCGACGATCTCGAAGCCCTCGCCGAGGCGCAGCGACAGGACGCCGAGGCGCCGACCGGTGACGACGCCGACGCCGCGGACAACAACGATCCCGCGTCGACACCGCCCACCACCCCCAACACTCCAACGCCAACGCCCCCCACCGCGCCCACCGACCAGTCCGGCCTCACGCCCGAGCAGCGCGACGAACTCAAGCAGATGGGCGACGCCGAGAAGATCGAACAGGAACTCCGCGAGCAGGGGTTCGACGAAGAGCCCGCACGCAAACTCGCCGAGCAGCTCGAACGCGAAGCCCGTCAGGACCAGGCCCGCGACGAGGCCGCCAAGCGCACGCAAGGCCTCAGCGACGCCGCGCGCGACGCGGCCGAGCAACTCTCCAAGCCCCCGAGCCCCGAGCAGCAACCGCCGCAACCCGGTCAACCCGGCCAGCAGCCGGGCGAACAGCCGCAGCCGCGCGACGGCGCGCCGCCGCAGCAAGGCGACAACAACCCGCCGAACGAGAACGCGCCAAAGCAGCCCGGCGATGCGCCATCGCCCCCGGGTGCGCCCTCGCCGACACCCGCGCCCCAGCAGCAATCGCAGGACGGCAAGCCCAAGCCCGGCGAGCAGGGACAACCCCAACAAGGCCAGCAGCCCGGACAGCAACAGCCGCAACAACAGCCGCATCAACAACCCGGTCAACAGCCCGGGGAACAACCAGGCCAACAGCCGGGACAACAGCCCGGCGAGCAACCAGGCCAACAACCGGGACAACAACCCGGTGAGCAACCGGGACAACAACCGGGACAACTGCCCGGTCAGCAGCCCGGCACGCAACCAGGCCAACAACCGGGGCAGCAACCGGGGGCGGGGGGGCAGCAGGGCCAGCCCGGTTCCAGCGGCGATCAGCCGCAAGGCGCCGGTGACAGCGAAGGCCCGCCGCAGACACGCGGCAGCGCCGGCGACTCCACCGACGGCAACGAGTCCACGCAAGGCATCGGTCAGGGCGGCCAGCAGGGCGGCTCGGGCGTCGAGCGCCTCCGCCAGCAGATCGAGGACCTCCGCCAACAGGCCGGGCGCGCCCGCGAACAACAGCAACGCGCCGACGAACTCCGCAAGCGCGCCGGCGAACTCCTCGACGGCATGAGCGACGACGAACGCCAACGCATGCTCGACTGGGCCGACCAGCTCGCCCGCGAGCAAGGCACAGGCGACGCGAGCGACTTCGCCTCCATGAACCGCCCGCCCATCGACTCCGAGACCACGCCGCTCGACATCCGCCGGCCCGGCGACGGCGGCCAGGTCGCCGGCGAGTTCAACGACCCCAACTCGCGCATCGGCCAGGGCGATATCTCCAGCCGCGCCCCGACCGCCGCCGAGATCCGCGAAGCGCTCGAAGGGCTCGATCAACTCGTCGAGGACCGCGCCGTGCCCAAGAGCCGCCAGCGTGTCATCGAGCGCTACTTCCGCAAGGCGCTCGAGCGCGCCGAGCGCGAGCGGTCCGCCGCGCCCCCACCTCCCCCCGCGCCCGACGCCGGGCCGGTCGAGACCGCGCCGGACGCGGGCGGCTGATGCGCCCATCTACACTCGGTGGCTGCCCATGACCTTCGCGCAACCATGGTGGCTGCTGGCCGCGCTCATCGCGCTGCCCTGCGTGTGGACCGCCTGGCGGTGGTTCCGCTCGATGACGCGCGCCCGCGCCGTCAGCGCCGGCGTCGCCCGCGCCCTCCTCCTGGCCCTGCTGGCGATGGCGCTCGCCGGCGCCGCCAGCGTCCGCGAGTCCGACCGCGTCGCCGTCGTCGCCCTCGTCGATCTCTCGGACTCCGTGCGCCAGTACGCCGACGCCTTCGCCGACCTTACGCCCGACCCCGACGGCCGCCGACCCCGCCTCGCCGAGGCCGTGCAGCGCTGGCTCACGCGCTCCATCGACCCCGATCAGGGCCGCCGCCCCGACGACGCCGTCGGCCTCGTCGTCTTCGCCGGAGACTCCGCCGCCGTCTCGCTGCCCTCCGCGGCCGAACGCTCCGAGTTCCCGCTCGACCGCACGCCGCCCGACGGCACAGACATCGAACGCGCCCTCCGCTTCGCCCAGGGCGTCTTCCCGCCCGGCGTCCGCCGGCGCGTCGTCCTCTTCAGCGACGGACGCGCCACCTCCGGCGACGCCCTGGCCGCGGCCCGCGAGCTCGGCGCGCTCGGCACACGCGTCGATGTCGTGCCCATCTCCTACGCCGTCGCCAACGAGGTCATGATCAGCGCGATCGACACGCCGCCCAACGCCGCGCCCGGTGCGCGCGTCCGCGCCCGCGTCGTCCTCGACGCCACCGACGCCGCCACCGGCACGCTCCGCGTCACCTACGAAGGGCGCGAACTCGACATCAACGGCGCCGAGCCCGGCGCCGGACGCCGCCTCACCCTCGCCCCCGGCCGGCGCATCGAGATGGTCGATGTCGAGCTCAACGACGACCGCGTCCACACCCTCGAAGCCGTCTTCGAGCCCGACGACGACGCGGCCGACCGCGTCGACGCCAACAACCGCGCCCAGGCATTCACCATCACGCCCGGAAGCGGCGCGGTCCTCGTCGTCAACCAGACCGGACAGCCCGACACGCTCACCAACGCACTCCAGAGCCGCGGCCTGCGCGTCCAGACCGTCGCCCCCGGCGACACGCCCACCGACCTCCTGCGCATGCAGTCCTACGACCTGGTCATGCTCGAGAATGTCGGCGCCTACGACATGCCGCCCGCGGCACACCGCGTCCTGCGCGAGTTCGTCGCCACGCTCGGCGGCGGCCTCGTCATGGTCGGCGGCGAACGATCCTTCGGCGCCGGCGGCTGGATGGGCACCGAACTCGAAGACATCCTCCCCGTCCGCCTCGACCTGCCCGAGCAGCTCATCACGCCCCAGGCCGCGGTCGCATTCGTGCTCGACTCCTCCGGCTCGATGGGCCAGCCCGTCGCCGGCAGTCTCAAGTCGCAGATGCAGATCGCCTCGGAGTCCGCCGCGCTGGCCATCTCCACCATGGAGACCACCGACCTCGTCGAGGTCATCGCCTTCAACTCCGACTACTCCGTCATCGTCCCGCTCGAACGAAACACCGACAAGAAGGCCATCGCCGACCGCGTCCGCACCATCGCCCCCGGCGGCGGCACCAACATGTACCCCGCGCTCGCCAAGGCCGTCGCCGATCTCCGCACCGCCGACGCCAAGGTCAAGCATGTCATCCTGCTCTCCGACGGCCAATCCATGGGCGACCCCTCCGAGGGCGTGCAGATCGCGCAGATGGCCCGCGAGTTCGGCATCAGCATCACCACCATCGCCGTCGGCGACGGCGCCGCCTCGGAAGTACTCGCCCAGATCGCCGCCGAGGGCGACGGCCAGTTCCACGAAGTCTTCAATGTCGACATGCTCCCGCGGATCTTCATCAAGGAGATCCTCGTCGTCCGCAAGCCACTCATCCGCCTGGGCGCGTTCGACCCTGTCGATCTCCGCTCCGGCTCCTCGCTCATCGCCGGCATCCCCGCGCCATGGCCCGCGCTCCGCGGCATCAACCTGACCCAGCGCAAGGACGACCCCAAAATCGTCTACGCCATGGCCAGCCCTCAGGGCGAACCGCTCCTCGCCCACTGGTTCGTCGGGCGCGGGCAGGTCGCCGCGTTCATGTCCGACGCCTCGACCGACTGGGCCTCGCGCTGGCTCAACTGGCCCGGCTACGGCGCGATGTGGTCGCAGATCGCCCGCCTCATCTCACGCCCCTCCGGCGAGCCCGGCCTCGAACTCACCACCGAGATCGTCGACGGCCAGCTCATCGTCCGTCTCGACGCCACCGGAAATGAGGGCCGCCCGCGCGACATGCTCTCCGTCCCCGGCGCCATCTACACACCCTCCGGCCGGCCCATCGAGGTCACGCTCACGCAGACCGGCCCCGGCGTCTACGAAACCCGCCTGCCCGCCGAAGAGTCCGGCAACTATGTCGTCGCGCTCCTTCCCAAAGAGGGCGCCCGCTCCCTCCCCCTCGTTATGGGCGGCGCCTCGCGCGCCCTGAGCCCCGAGATGGCGCACCTCACCTCCGACATCGCGGCACTGCGACGCATCGCCGAAGCCACCGGCGGAAAGGTGCTCTCCCTGCGCGCCCCGGAAGTCGCGCGACTCTTCGAACGCGACGACTCCCCCCCGCAACGCGCCTCCACACCCCTCTGGCAACTCCTGCTCACATGGGCGCTCGCCGTCTTCCTCTTCGATGTCGGCACCCGGCGCGTCGCCTGGGACCGCCTCGTCTCCCGGCGCGTCGTCGAGGAAGTCCGCGAGCGTGCCATGGCCGCCGTCCGCGCCCGCTCCGACCGCGCCGCCTCCACCGCCGCGACACTCCGGCAAGTCTCCGAGTCCCGCGCCGCCCCGCGCGCCGGCGGACCGCCCCCGCCCCCCGCACCCATCATGGACCGCCGACCCGGCGCGCGGCCCATCGAAGACGACGACCCCGACACCCTCCGCGCCGCGGCACGCGCCAAACAAGAGGCCGACCGCCGACAGGCCGCACGCGACCGCATGCTCAACCGCCTCGGCGGCGCCAAGCAACCGCCCGCCGATCAGCCCGCCCGTCCCCCGCGCCCCGGCGCGCCGTCGGCCCAACCATCGGAGGACACCACCTCCGGCCTGCTCCGCGCCAAACGCCGCGCCCGCGAGCGACTCAGCGGCGAGGACGACCCCTCCGACGCTTCCTCAGCCGACACCCCGCCCCGGGGCTGATACCCTTTCACCGCGGCGACGACACCGACCAACGGGGACCCCGTGGAACGAGCGGAATTCGAGAAACTGGCGCTGGAGCAGATGGACGCCCTCTATCGCATGGCGCTCCAGCTCACGCGCCACCCCGACGAGGCCTCCGACCTCGTTCAGGAAACCTATCTCCGCGCCATCCGCGCCCACGAAACCTTCGAGGAACGGGGCAGCGGCATCCGTTCCTGGCTCTTCACCATCCTCCACAACACCTTCTACACCCGCGCCTCCCGCAAGGCCCGCGGGCCCGCCCTCGTCGATGAGTTCCACCAGGCCGACCACCGCGAGACCGCGCCGCACGAAGATCCGCCCGCCTGGGACCTCGCCACGCTCGACTGGGACCATGTTGATGGCAGACTCAAAAAGGCCATCGACGACCTGCCCGACGACCAGCGCCAGGCACTCCTGCTCTGGGGCGTCGGGGGGCTGAAATACCGGGAAATCGCCGGGGTGATGGATGTGCCGATCGGGACGGTCATGAGCCGCCTCCACCGCGCCCGCGCAACTTTGGCGAAACAGCTGGAAGAATTCACGCATGAGGTCGGTTGGACAAAGACCTCGAACCCGACGGATGGCCGCGCAGATGAGTAATCGGACCCAACACAACCAGCCCGACGACCCCGGCCAGCCCTCACGCGCCCCCGGGGGCCTCCCCGCCGACCTGCCTCGTGCCGCCCGCATCCGCGCCGCCGCCGATGGCGAGCTCCCCCCATCCACCCCCATCGACCCCGCCGACGCCCCCCGCGTCGCCTTCGAGCGCGACCTCCGCAAGGCCGTCAACCGCGCCATCCCGCAGGCCACGGCCCCCGCCGAGCTCCGCGCCTCCATCGAGCGTCTGTTCCGGGAACACGCCCCAGCCGCCCCCCCCGCCATCCTCACCCCCGCCGCCGGCGACACCCGGGATCGCGCCTTCTGGAACCGCTCCGGGCGATGGCTCGCCGCGGCCGCGGTCCTGGCGCTCTCGGCCACCGTCGTCTTCATGGCCACCCGCTCGGGCGGCACGGGCGGCGTCGGCCCCTTCGGCGGAGCACAAGGCGCCCTCCAGGTCGCCTCGTTCGTCGAACGCGAGAGCGACGCCTGCTCGGACCTGAACGATCGATTCAACCGCAAGTTCAAGGCGACCTCGCCCGAAGAGGCCCGCCGTCTTGCCGACGAGGTCTTCGAGTCCACCCCTTCCGCACTCCTCGCTGCCGATGATGCGCTCCTCTCCCTCGGCTACCGCTTCGCCGGCTTCGGACGCTGCGCGGTTCCCGGTGAAGGGGCCTCCGCCCATCTCATCTATCACTCCGACGCCGGACCCGCCGACGCCCTGAGTCTCTTCATCCAGGAACTCTCGCCCGACGCCGGATTGCAGAAAGCCAACTGCTACCTCTTGGATTGCCCGAACGACGACCGCGACCGCGTCGTCGCCTGGCGCGACGAGCACTTCGTTTACTACCTCTTCTCACGCAGCGAACGGGCCACCGCCGCCGCCAGAACGGTCTTTCACACCCCGACTCACGAGATCGAGGTTCGTTGACCGACACTTCGGGCGTAGAATCTCCTCCGAACGGCTTCAGAGGAGGAAACGCCATGACCCAGCGATATCCCAACGCCATCGGCGCCATCGCCGCGATCGCGGCCCTCGCGTGCGCCCTCCCCGCCGCCGCGCAGAACGCCCTGGACGCCAACCCCCGCGTCGGCTCCGGCGGCCTCAACTCCGCCACCCGCTCGTTCAACGAAGAACTCGCCTTCCGCAACTCCATCGTCACCGGCAATGTCGCCAGCGGCAGGCAGTTCCGGGGCAATGTCGGCTACACCGCGCCCTTCGACTTCCGCGGCGCCACCGCCGTCAATGATCAGTTCGCCTTCCGCGCCGACGCCTACTACTCAGGCCTCGCCACACGCGACCTCCGGGGCCTCGACACCCTCCGCCGACAGTTCGGCGACACCACCTTCGGACAGACCGGCGCCGGCGGCGGCCTCATCATCAACCGGCCCGGCTCGGGCGTCAGCGCCGCCAATCTCACCCCCGTCGCCGGCGCGCAGCGCATCGCCGAACTCGACTCCTTCAACGGCACGCTCCGCTCGCTCTCGGCCTCGCGACTCCGCAACGACCTCCAGCCCGAACTCATGGCGCGCTTCGTCAACGAAGTCGGCGAGACGCGCCTCATCACCTCCTCGGAGATCGACGGCGTCCGCGTCCTCGCCCCGACGCAACGCGAACTCGACAAGCCCGCCCCGCCCCCCAACCGGCAGGACCGCAGCCGGCCCGCCGCCGAACTCGTCGACTCCAACCTCTCGCCGCACGCCATTCTCCTGGAGTCGCTCCGGCGCGAGGCCATCCGCAAGGGCGCGCTCATCCGCGGCTCCGAGCAGCAGGAGGCCGACCCCGCCGCGCCCGACGAACTCCGCCCCCCCACGCCCGATGACGGCGACGGCGGCGCCGACAACCTCATCAACCCGACCCGCGCGCCCCAGCCCATGACCATCGAAGAGATGCTCGACCGCATGCGCACCCAGCTCGAACCGAACCCGCGCAACACCACCCAGGCCGACCCCGCGGCCGACCCCGACGCGCCCGAACTCACACCCCTCCAAGAAGCGCTCCAGGAAATCGGCGCCGACCTCCCGCCCCAGTCGCTGGTCAATCCCGGCGGCGACCCCGCCGACCGATACCTCGGCCACATGGCACGCGGCCAGGAACTCCTCAACGAGGGCCGCTGGTTCGACGCCGAAGAACGCTTCACCATGGCCCTCGGCCATCGCCCCGGCGACGCCATGGCCGCCGCCGGACGCATCCACGCGCAGATCGGCGCCGGCATGTTCCGCTCCGCAGCGATCAACATTCGCAACCTCTACCGCGCCTACCCCGAGATGATCCCCGTCCGATTCGAGGCCGAACTCATCCCGCGGGGCGAGCGCCTCGTGATGGTCGAGCGCCAGCTCGCCGAACGCTCCCGCCTCGACACCGGCTTCGCACTCGACGCATCGCTCGTCATGGCCTACCTCGGACACCAGAAGAACGACCCCGCGCTCCGCGACGCCGGCTTCGCACGCATCCGCGAGATCAGCAAGTCCATCGGCGCCCAGACCGATCCCCTCATCGAACTCATGGAGCATGTCTGGACCGACAACTGATCCCACGATGCACGCCGCCCCCGAGTCCATCACCGAGTTTCTGACCGATGGCTCGCTCGCGGCATTGTGCGGGTCGCTCGGCTCGCTCACCGCGCGCACCATCCAGCTCCGCGACCGCTCCGGCCGGCTCATCGAAAAATGCGAAGGCGTGCCCCCCTGGCGCCTCGCGTCCGACGCCTCCACCGACGCGCTCGGCGCCGCGCTGGCCTCGATCGACACACAGCCCGACGCACGCACGCCCGACGGCACCCGCCTCATCCCCCTCCGCACCGCCGGGCGCATCGTCGGCGCCCTGACGCTCCCCCCCGCCGCCGCCCGGCCCGCCGAGGAAGACCGGCTCACCCGGACACTCGCGCTCGTCGCCCAGACCGTCGGCGAACTCTGCGATCAGGAAGTCCAGGCCCGCCGACGCGGCACCGAACTCCAGGCCCTCTACGAACTCTCATCACTCCTCGTCGCCGCCCACGATGTCTCGGCCATCCTCGACGCCTCCCTCCGCGCCGCGGCCATGTTCTTCAGCGCCGACGCCGGCACCGTCCACCTCTTCGACCACGAGTCCCACGCCCTCAAGCTCCGCGCCTGGCACGCCATGTCGCACGACGCCGCCCAGCGCATGACCGAACTGCCCGATCAGGACCTCACCGACGCCGCCGAGGCCTCCGGACGCGTCATCGACATCGCCTCGCCCGACGCCACCGTCGGACCCGCCGTCCGCGCCGCCGCCGCGATGGAAGACCTCCGCTCGCTCATTTCTTTCCCCCTCACCTACCGCGCCCGCCACTACGGCATGCTCCGACTCTACGGACGCACCCCGCTCGAGTTCGACAAGGCACAGACCGCGCTGCTCCGCACCATCGTCGAACATGTCGCCGCGGCCGTCGCCGGCGCCGAACTCCTCGTCACCGAACGCAAGCACCGCAAGACGCAGCGCCACCTCCAGCTCGCCGCCGATGTCCAGTCCCGCATGCGCTCGCGCACCCGCCCCGAGCACCCCGCCATCGACATCGACGCCCGCCTGCTCTCCTCACTCGAACTCGCCGGCGACTTCTACGACATCTTCGATTTCCACGGCCACATCGGCGTCATGATCGGCGATGTCGTCGGTAAGGGCGTCCCCGCCGCGCTCCTCATGGCCTCGCTCCGCGCCGCCGTCCGCGCCCACGCCCTCACCGACCGCGACCTCGCCTCGGTCATCCGGCGTACCAATGTCTTCCTGACCCGCGACACGCTCGATCAGGAGTTCGCCACGCTCTTCCTCGCCTCGGTGGACCCCGCTGCCCGCACCCTCTCGTACTGCAACGCCGGGCACGAGCCGCCCTTCCTCATCCGCGCCGGCGCCGCGCGCGTTCAGACGCTCGATGTCGGCGGCCTCGTGCTGGGCGTCGATGAGTCGCAGGACTACGAGCACGCCACCGTCGAGCTGCACGACCACGACACGCTCGTCGCCTGCACCGACGGCCTCGTCGAGGCGCAGAACTTCGAGGGAAGCGACTTCGGCCGCGCCCGCCTCCACGACACCATCGCCCGCTTCCTGCGCAACTCCCCCGACGCCCCCGCCCGCGCCGTCGCCGATCACGCCATCTGGGAAGTCCGCCGCTTCATCGGCCTGAACACCACCTCCGACGACACCACGATCATCGTGATGCGGGTGAGGGGCGAAGCAGCAAACTGAAGAAAATCCCCAAAAAGAAAGCCGCCCGCGACTATGCCGTTCGCGGGCGGCGCCGTTGGGGCCATGCATACAAAGGGCTGGGTGGCTTCCTCTTCTACAGTTCTGCTTGCGCAGACATCAACGCCCCAGTGACGCCAACGGGAAATCCGCTCCACGAGGCCTTCAGACCGCGAGGACGAAATCTGCTGTCGGGACGGCGCACGCAAACAACCGAACCCGACCAATGCATACACGGGTGTGCAAGGAGACGCTCGCTCCAGATGTACTTTGCCTGACTCTCATCCACTCGGGTGGGTTGTGCATCCCACCGAGCATCATCAGCATAGCCGATACATCCCCACCTGCAATCTCCGACCACTGCCTTTTTTGCGCTTCCTTCAAGTTCCCCACCCACGCAGGCGCTTATCGGCTCCCTCCACCACCTTTCTACGGCACATGCACCAGCAGACTCTTCTGCGGCCGGCCCGTGTTCTTGTCTTTGATCGGGTACGCCCCGTTCATCAGGTTCTGCGGGTGACGCTTCTGCAACTCCAGAATCGCCGGGTTCAGCACCACCCCCCGCGCCTCGTCGTAGTCCCCCGCGCCGAACAGCCCCAGCGTCACCGAACTCCACGACGGGCCGTGGTAGTAGAACGCCTCTTCCCCATCTTCCCTCAATTGACGGGCCGCGGCCTCCGCCGCCCGCCGCGCCTCATCGGGCCGCGGAGACTCGTACACCGCGATCTGCAGCGTGAACTCCGCGCTCTGCCCGTACATCTCCCGCGCGAACGCCAGGTTCGCCTCATCCGCCTCACCGAACCCCTTGGCCGGAGGCGGCGACAGGTACGCCGCCTGCCACGGACGCCTCCCATCAATCTCCACCGACCGCGCCCACGCAAGGTCCTCCTTAAACCGAGGATCCCGCGGCCCCGAATACGACCCCAGCACCACCACCGAGGCCTCCGCCTTCTCCCGGACCGCGAAGTCCGAGCGCGAGAACACATTCGCGAGCCCCGTCGCCCGGGCCGTCGCCCGCTCCAGGTGCCCCGCCCCGCTGTAATACTCCAGCACCAGCGACCACCCCGGATCGGAATTCACCATCCCCGCCGACCGCTCGCCGCGCTCCCGCTGACCCCCTCCGCCGCCCCCCTGACAGCCCCCGATCATCACCAGGGAAAGAGAT
>CAZSLT010000056.1:0-15907 GCA_964607595.1 uncultured Phycisphaeraceae bacterium | reverse complement strand
GAGATGCAGACCCGCGTCCGCAAGGGCGGCGTGCACGAGAACCGCACCACGGGCAACATGCTGTGGGCGGAGTTCGTCCACGACACCACCCGCCCCGTCGACGGCGTGCCCGACCCGCAGCTGCACTGCCACTGCTACGCGATCAACGCGACCTTTGATGAGACCGAGAAATGCTGGAAGGCGGGCAAGTTCCGCGCGCTCAAGCGCGACGCCCCGTACTACCAGGCGAGGTTCCTCAACACCCTGGCCTTCAAAATGCAGGCGCTGGGCTACGAGACCGTGCGCACGAAATCCGGCTTCGAGCTCGTGGGCGTGCCCGAAACCGCGATCAAGTCGTTCAGCCGGAGGAGCCGGCTCATCGACGAACTGGCCGACAAGTACGGCATCGACGATCCGCGGGCCAAGGCCCGCATCGGCCAGTGGAGCCGCGAGTCCAAGGGCACCCGGCACACGCGGGACGATCTGGTCGGCCTGTGGCACGACCGGATGACAGACCAGGAACGCGAGGCGGTCTTCGAGACGCTGCAAAGGGCGGCGATGCGGAGAGACGGATCGTTGATGCCGGTGGTTCCGTACGAGGACCCGTTCTCGCCCGGGGCCGTGGCCCCGAGCGCCGCTCTGCGTCACGCGATCGAGCACTGCTACGAGCGGCGGAGCGTCGTGTCGGACAAACAACTTGCCGCGCGGGCGATCGCGTTCGGGATCGGGCGTGTACCCAGCGACACGATCGACACCATGATCGCCGCGGGCGAAACGCCCGAGGGCGGGCGGGTCTTCCTGTCCCGCAAGGTCGACGACCAGAAGCTGGTCACCACGCACGCGGTGCTGGAGGAAGAGCGGCGGATGCTCGATCTGGCGGCGTCGACGCGGGGCACCTGCTTCGGTCTGGGCATGAAGATCGCGCGGGGATCAGCAGATAACGGCTGGATGTACTCGATCGACGACGGCGGCCTCTCGCCCGAGCAGTACGAGGTGTGCAGGCATGTCCTGAGCAGCCGGGACCGCGTCATCGCGATCGCGGGTGCCGCGGGTGTGGGCAAGACACGGCTGATGCGGGAGGTGGCGCGCGGCGTGGCCTATGGAGGCGCCCAAGTCTTCGCCTTCGCGCCCAATGCCGAGACGGTCGAGGACGCCCTCAAGAAGTCCGGATTCGATGACGCGAGGACCGTCACATATCTCTTGACCAACAAGCGGCTGCAGGAGCAACTGCGGGGGCAGGCGATCTGGATCGACGAGGCGGGGCAGCTGGGCGCCAAGACCATGCGCGAACTGATCGAGCTCGCGGTCGAGAAGAACGCGCGACTGATCCTGACCGGCGACACGCGCCAGCACACGGCGGTCGAGCGTGGCGACGCGATGCGGCTCCTGAGCGAGCGGGCGGGCATCGTGCCCGCGGAGCTCCAGGTCATCCGCCGTCAGAAGGGCCTCTACCGCGAGGCGATCGAGAAGCTCGCGGGCGGCGAGGCGACCAAGGGCTTTGACTTATTGGATGAGATGGAGGCGATCATGGAACTCGACGGTGAGGCGTTCGATCGGTTCGAGAGGCTGGCCAAGGACTACGCCGACACGATCGGCCGCGGCATGTCGGCGCTGGTGGTCTCGCCGACCCACGCCGAGGGCGAGCGGGCGACACGGGCAATCCGTGCCGAACTCAAAGAGCGAGGGGTTGTAGGGGGTGTGGGGTGGCTTAAGGGTGAGGATCGCGCGGTGGAGCGGCTGGTGGCGACGGAATGGACGCAGGCCGAGCGGGCCGATCCGGTGAATTACGCGCCGGGGCTGGTGGTGCAGTTCCACCAGAATGTCGGAAGCACGAAGGAGAAGGATGGCGGCGGATTTACACGCGGCGATCGCGTCGAGGTATCGCGGGTCGAGCGCGGCATACCAGATGAACAAGGCGGGGCGCGGGTCTGGTGCATCGACGGCAAGGGCAAGGAGCGGGCGTTGCCGCTCGACCACGCCGGGCGGTTCGATGTGTACGCCAAGGAAGAGCTGCGGATCGCCGCCGGCGAGAAGCTGCGAGTCACGAAGAACGCCCGACTGACTTCGATGAGCGGGGACGCGAGGCGCGACCGAGAAGTGGGGGGGCAGAAACTCGTCAACGGCCAGATGCTCACGGTCGCGGGGTTCACGCCTGGTGGCGATATCAAGCTCGACAACGGGATGGTGATCCCCAAGGACTTCGGGCACCTCGCCCACGGCTACTGCACCACGAGCCACGCCGCCCAGGGCAAGACGGTGGACGCAGTCTTCATTGCCCAGGGGGTGCAATCACTGGCGGCCTCGTCGATGGAGCAGTTCTATGTCTCGGCGAGTCGGGCGCGCGAAGAGATCAGGATCTATACGGATGACAAGCACGAGCTCCGCGAAGCGATCGTGCAGTCCGAGCAGCGGCTGTCGGCGAGTGAACTGGTCGAGGGACCGGACGGAGGGGGCGAGGGTGGCGGCGGAACCGGCGGCCAGACTCCAGCGCAGCGCCCGCCGGAGAAGTCGCCCGACAAGGAAGCGCATCGAAACCCGGTCCGCGATCGCGCCATGCACAACGCGCGGCTCGCCAAGCACGCGATGCTCCGCAATGCGGCGCCACAGAACGAGCGGGTCCGCGAGCGCTCGCTGCCCATGAAGCAGATCGACCCGAAGTTCCTCGCCAGCGCCTACCAGAAGCGGGCGCTCAAGGGCCGCGAGATGGAGATGTAGCCGATGACCCAGCAACGAGACCTCCTGGCCAAGTACACCAAGCGGCCCGTCCCTGAAACACCGGCCGCACCGCTGCCGGGCGAGCAGCTGATCGGCCCCGGCGGCGAGCCGCATGTCCAGCGGGAGCGGCACCAGATCATGCTCACGCTCGAGACCCGCGACGGCGTCTCGACGGCGCTGTCGTATTCGTACATGTCGATGGTCCGCTTCAATCCACGCGGCACGCTCGAACTCGATTTCGCCGGGAGCACGGTCACGGTCCGCGGCGTCAATCTCAAGCCGCTGTTCGATGGTCTCCGCACGCATACCACCGCGACCATCGCGGAGTCGCGGGGCACGGCGCCGAGGGAACAGTGCGAGCCCTTCATCGAAGCGATCGAGTTCGCCGGCGACGACGCCGACAACCCCGCGCACTCGAATTGAACGCTTGCGCTCCTCGGCTCGATGCGCTAGTGTGGGGATCGGACAGCAATGTCCGGGGGTTTCACAGCCCGAAAAACAGTCCGGCCGACAGGGCCGACACCTTGTCAACCCAGGTCCATGCGACCGGGTGTGACGCGGATGTCCAGGCGTCTTCCGCTAAAGAGCGTCAACCGCGGACTGTTGCGGGAATGTGAACCCCGGTCACCAGGGCCGAAGGCCTTGGTGGCTTGTTCACAACCGCAACCGGGAGGACACCCATGCACAACATCGAACCACCGATCGAAATCGCGCTGCGAAGCGTGGAGGCGTTCGCGAACGCGCCCGAGGCGCTCCGTAGCGTCATCGAGGACGCATCGAAGACGCTTCCGATCGAACTGTCGAGCGACTGCCTGACGAACTGAGAGGCCTCATCTGCGCCCTACCGGCGACGAGCGATCTCCGCATGAAAAGACCCCGCCGACCATCTCGGGCCGGCGGGGCGAGTCGTGGAGGTCGGTGAGCGGTCGGGCCTACGCCGCGTCGGGCTGCTCGTCGGCCTCGGCACGGTCGGCGGCCGCCAATTCGACGATCTTGCTGTGGGCCTGATCCGCGACCTTGGCCAGGGTCAGCAGGTCGTCCCGGCCGTAGGAGCCGCTGGACTTCCAGTCGCCGTTGCCGTCGCGGTAGCGCCGGTCGATGGTGGCGTTGTAGAGCGTGCCCTTTTCCGTCTGGTTGGCCCAGATCGCCGCGGTGATCAGGCCGATCTTGATCTTGGCCACCGGCTGCTGGGCCGGGCCGTCGGTCTGCTTGCGGGTGGCGGTTCTGTTGCTGTTCTTCATGGTCGTTCTCCTTTCAGAGGGTTGGTGGTTGAACTGGTCGCCCCGAGACCGCCCGGGTCGCAGGGCGGCATCCAGCGGCGGGGACCCGTCTGCAGGGAGCGATTTGCGAGCGGAGCCGAGTCCAATCGCGACCGAAGATGGGGCGGGTCGGGCGCAGCCGACGGCCGCTTGTGCCGAACGAGCACGGCGGTACGGATCAGGCGACAGTCAACACCAGACCCGCGGAAGGCATGAACGGCCGGGACAGCAGAGTCCAGAACACGCGGCATGCAACAGCCGAGCCCTTTGACACACCCCGGGGGCACGGACAGGAGCGGCCCGTCCCTGCACGCGGCGGTATCAATGGGGCACGGAACAAGACGGGGGCACGGCTCAACGCCCGCGCGTCCGGGCCCTTGCGCTACGCTCGCGACGGCCGGTAGCGGTACCGGCGCTGCGACCAGCCCAGGACGATCAGCGACCCGGCCACCAGCGCGATGTACAGCGGGTAGCCGAGTCGGAACGCGGCCGCGTCATGACCGAGGTGGAGGGCCAGGTACAGGCACGCCCCGAGCATCACCGCCACGCCGACCAGCACGGACCCGACGGTCTCGGCGCCGGTGCGTCCGCCCACGGCCCTGCCCCTGCTCGGGTGCGATGACTGGAATGACAGCAGGTCGTCGCCGGCCAGATCGTTGACGCGGCTCTCGATCGACTCGATCCGCCGGAGTAGATCCTCGAACGATCGGGCGTGGATGAGCGTGGTCCGCATGAACCAGATCAGCACCAGCGGAACCCCCAACAGGAACACCGCACGGGCCTCGACCGGGAGCACGGTGACCGAGCCCAGGAACGCCGCCAGCGTCGCGCCGGCGATTGGAACCCGCCGCTCCAGTGCTTGCAGCCGCAGCGGCACCAGCCCGTACAGGGCGCGGTACTCCTCCATCAGCAGTGCCAGGCGGGCGCCACGGTCGAGCGGCGGTTCAGTAGTTCGCTTCCTCGTCATCTTTCCCCCCCACACCCTCTGGGTAGCACAGTCCAAGGGCAGGGGTAAAGAGGAAAGGACAAACCACATGCCCGAGCGTGGCACCCCGCAAGTCAGCGTCGGCTGTCGAGTTCACGGATGGCGCTGGCGGGATCAACCTCGCACGCGCGGCACCAGGCGATGAACTCCATCGGGTCGATGCGGCGGTCGCCGGTCTCGGAGCGGTGGATGAGCGTGTGATGCTTGCGGAGCAGCGTGGCCAGATCGCGCTGGGTGAGCCCCGCCTCCTCGCGGACGCGTCGTAGGAGCGCCGTCAGGCGGCGGTAGGCGGCTGTGTGCTGGGCGCGTGCTGCCATTTCCGCAGCACGCTAGAATCCGGTTGACTTGCTGCTATATCAGCAACAGAGTACCGGGGGCGCTCGGGCCGCCCCGTGGGAGGTGAGCGATGCGGGGTGTGATCAAGCTCGATGGGATCGATGTTCCGGGGTACCACGGCGGGCCGATCAGCGGCCGCGACGCATTCAGAGGTCTGACGGCGATGGCGTCAATGGCCCTCAGCCGCTTCAAGGCCGAACTCGCACGGCGAGGCGGGGACGGGCGAGGGGCCGCCGTCGGCTGTATCCGTGGAACCGGCCCGGGCGTGTCGTTCGGCGCCCTCGTGAACGCGCTCGAACGCGACGAACCGCGTGACCTCCAAGGTCCATTCGAGAATACCGACACGATCAGCGGCGCCGTCTGGAGGGCGTCAGATCTCCTCGGGCCCGAGCAAGACACGGCGCTCCTCAAACTCCGCTTCGAGAAGGGGACCGCCAATCTCCCGCTCCACGCCCATCTTCACTCGGATCGCGTGATCTTCGTGCTCTCGGGCCGGGGCTTCTACCACGCATCGAGCGAGCCGATGGGGTCATTCACGGGCCGGAATCTCCAGTCGATCGCCGTCCGAGAGCGTGATGCCCTTGTGTTCACACGCGGCGTGGTTCACACCTTTACAGCGCCGACAGAGCCGCTGGTGTTGCTGTCGTTCCATGCGCCATTCATCCCGCTCGATCAGCCGGATCAGTACGCAGTACCAATGCAGCAACACAAATGCCTTTCTGAAACTCGATCACCAGACGCAATCATCGGATGTGTCCCGGCTTGGACCCTTTTAGTAGGGCTATGAAGAATAGCGAATACCCGTCGCTCGGCTAACCATGGAGGTGCGTGACTTCACTAACACCCTCAACCGATCGGATGCTCACGGCATCCAGATCACCCACACGATACAGGCCGACGCGTCAGGCGCTCAGATTCATCCATGTGTCAAGTTTTAAGGATCATAAGCCAGCAGCCGGAGGGCATTGAGAACGACGAACAATGTTGATCCTTCGTGAATCGCCACCGCGGGACCGATCCCTAGCCCCAAGACCGTTGCAGGCACGAGAATGGCGACAATACCGAGGCTGATGTAGAGATTCTGACGGATGATGCCGCGGGTCTTCCGGCTCAGACCCACCGCAAATGGCAGGTGGCTGAGATCGTCGGCCATCAGGGCAACATCGGCGGTTTCGAGGGCTACATCCGATCCGGCCGCGCCCATGGCAATGCCGACGGTGGCGTTCGCCATCGCTGGCGCATCATTCACTCCGTCGCCGACCATTGCAGCACGATCCTCCTGTTCGAGAAGTTTGCGGATTGACTGGACCTTGTCTTGGGGCATAAGGTCGCCCCATGCGTCGTCGATCCCGACTTGGGTCGCCACCGCATCGACGACCCGCCGGTTGTCGCCTGAGATCATGATGGTTCGACGGATACCCATGGCCCTGAGCTGCGTGATCACCGCCGACGCGGACGCACGCGGCGTATCCATTAGACCGAGCACTCCCAGATAGCGATCGCCGTGCAAGACGATCATTGTGGTGCGGCCGTCTTGCTCGAGTTGCTCGACCGTAGCTCGGATCTGGTCGGGTAGGTCCGGCGTACCGATACCGTCAAACAGATCATCTTTTCCGATATAAACGGCGTCACCTTCCAGTTGGGCACGGATGCCGCGTCCCGTGATGCTTTCCATATCGCTCGCCTCGGGTAGCTCATCACGGCTTAAGCGCTCTCGGGCGTCACGGACGACGGCTTTTGCCAAGGGGTGGTCGCTGAGATCTTCAACAGCTGCCGCGACGCGGAGCAAAGCGTTTTCGCTCACTCCCTCGGAAGGCGCCACATCGGTCAGCCGCGGCTCGCCCTTGGTGATCGTACCGGTCTTGTCGAAGGCAATGGCGGTGAGTTGGCCGAGGTTCTCCAGCGGAGCGCCGCCCTTGACCAGAACACCCCCGCGACCCGCTCGGGCGACGCCGCTGAGCACAGCGCACGGAGTTGAGATCGCCAGCGCACACGGACTCGCCGCGACCAGCACCGCCATAGCCCGGTAAAAACTCTCGCTGAATGATTCGTCAAGAACCAGCGGCGCGAACAGTAGCAGCAGCACGAATGCAAGCACCGCCGGCACGAAGATACGCTGAAACTTGTCTGTAAATCGTTGGGTCGGCGACTGCTGGGCCTGTGCTTCGGTCACCATCGCGACGACTCGGGCCAGGGTGTTCTCGCCGGAGCGTCGTGTGACGCGGATTTCCAACGCCCCGCTGCCGTTGATCGTGCCTGCGAACACGCGATGGGTGGCCTCCAGGTCATCCGGTTGTTCAACCGCATCCGGATCGTCGACGGGACGCTTATCCACTGGGATGCTTTCCCCGGTGACCGGAGATTGATCGACGCTGCTCTCTCCGGAAACCACGAACCCATCAGCGGGGAGTCTCTCGTCGGGCCGCACAACAACCGTGTCCCCGACGGCCAGTTCTTCCACCGGCACTTCTACCACGCCCTCACTGCGCCGAATCCTCGCCGTGTCGGGCGCGAGATCAGCGAGCGCCTGAATCGCGCGCCGCGCACGACCCATCGCGTAGTTCTCCAAGGCGTGTCCCAGGCTGAAAAGAAAAAAGAGTAGCGACCCCTCGGCCCATTCACCCAACAACGCCGCGCCAACCGCGGCGACCAACATCAGAAAATCGATCTCGAACTGGCCGCGGCGTACCTTCTCGAACGCCTCCAAGATCGTGAAATAGCCTCCGAAGAAATATGACGCCAAATATAACCCGAGCGGGATGCCCCAGTGCGATTCGGTGAATCTCGCCAGCAACCAGCCTAGGGCAACGGTCGCGCCGCAGGCGATCGAGAACAGCAACTCCATCTTGACGCCAAAAGCGACTTTGTGCGCATGGTCGTGGCTGTGCCCGCGCTGCGCACCGTCCGAAGATGGACCGTCGGATGTCGTAGTATCGGAAGTGCTCATCGATGTTTCGCTATGCCCCGTCTATTCGCATTGACCGTAAATGGCGGCGCCAGTGAACCCCCGACAGGGGTTCGCCGGCACCACCAGTCTCGGCGGGAAAGTTGATGCGGACTCAACACAGCCGAATCACTCGAGGGCTATCGATCCCTTGCTTCGTGTGCCATCTGCATTCTCGATTTCGATCCACAGACTTGCGCCGGTCATATTGGCGGGGGCGTCGGTGTGACCGTGAAAGTGGTTGTCGTGGGCGTCCGCTTTCGATTTGAGCGCTCCGGTCCCGGCTTCGTCTCCGATCCAGAAGCGGAGCATCGCCGGAGTCGGTCCTGAAGTGACTTCCAGTTCGAGATTAACCTCCGTTGACGGATCGATGTCATCGGAGATGGTCACGGCGAGCGTCGTGCCGGCGATCTCCACTGAGCCGAGCGACCGCATCTCCCCGTGGTCGTGGCCGTCACTCTCGTCATGGTCGTCGTGTGCGTCATCTGCGTGGTCGTGGCCGTCATGATCATCTTGCGCACCATCGGTGTGATCGTGCCCGTCGTCAGCCGAGGGTGTCTCTTCGCCGGGCCTGCTGGGAGACTCGCCGCAGCCCGTCAGCATGATTGAGACTGCCGTGGCGAGCGTGGACGCGGTCAGCAGCTTGGTGAAGTTATTCATGGTCAGGACTCCTTTGAACCGATTGCCTTGGGACGGGAAAGAAGACGGGCGAGGCGCCCGAGCCAGGACGGACGATCCGCAGGGCGTTGCTCGGGCTTGAGGCCAAAGACGAGCGAGTATCCCGCGGGGACAACGATCAGGTTCAGGAAGGTGGAAGTAAGCAGTCCGCCGAGCGTGACGACGGCCAGCGGGGCCAATAGTTCGCTCCCGGGCTTGCCCGCAGCGAGGGCGAGCGGCAGCAGACCCAGGGCCGCGGCGAGCGCGGTCATGAGGATCGGCACGAGTCGCTCCATCGAGCCCTGCACTATCGCACGCCCGAGAGGTGCACCTTCGACCTCCAACAGGTGGTTGTAGTGGTTGATGAGCAGGATGCCGTTGCGCACGGCGATACCAAAGAGCGTGATGAACCCGACCAGACTGGCGATGGAGATGATCGGCGCGATGTACGGCCCGCCGATACCGACGAGCGCGAGCGTGTTCGATACCGGGCCTCCGCCTTCCGTGAGGTAGATGGCCGCGATTCCTCCGATGAGCGCCAGCGGCATGTTAAGCATCACCAGTACGGCCGCCCGCAGCGAGCCCGTCGAGATCTGGAGCAGCATCAGCATGACCACTGCAACAGCCAACCCCGCGACAAGAATCGTGCGCGTTGCCGACTGCTGTGCCTCGAACTGCCCGCCGTAATGCACCGTGAGGCCAGCCAGCTGGATGACCGGGTCGATCCGCTGCTGAACCTTCGCGACAAGATCGCCCAGGTTCGCCCCCTCGGCCACATTGAGCGAGACGACCGCCTTTCGCTGGGCATTCTCGCGTGTGATCATGCTGCTGGAGCGCTGCGGACCGATGTCAGCCACATCACGCAATCGTACGGTCGCACCGCCGCGCCCTCGCAACAATACATCGCGGACCTGTTCAAACGACTTACGCTGGCTCGGATCGAGCCGGACGACGAGGTCGTACTGGCGGATTCCCTGATTGACTGTGTCGACGACTTCTCCGTAGAGGGCCTCGCGTACCTGCTCGGCCGCGTCCGCCGGGCTTAGTCCGAACGCGGCGAGTTCCGCATGACGATATCGGATGGGCAGCGAGGTGATCATTACCTCGCGACTGGCGTTGACATCGCGGGTCCCTGGAATCGCATTCAGTTCGGTCTCGACTCGCTTGGCCGTGTCGCGCAGCGTGTTGAGATCTTCACCGAAGATACTGATGGCGATGGCCGCGGGTGTGCCGGAAAGAACATGGCTGAGCCGGTGCTCGATAGGCTGGCCCACCATCGTGGTGATGCCGGGCACCGAGCCGAGGATCTCGTCGATCCGCTTGCGGACGGCCGCCGTATCGACCCCCTCGTCGACGGTGACTTCAACCTCTGAGTTGCTGACTGGCTCGGCGTGCTCGTCGCGTTCGGCGCGGCCGGTGCGGCGTGACACCGACCGAACGCCCTCGATCGCGGCGAGCTGGCGTTCGACCTGCGTCGCGAGCCGGTCGCTCTCAATGATCGAGGTGCCCGGAGGCGCCAGCAGGAACACGGTGAAAGTCCCCTCGTTGAAGGACGGCAGGAATGAGCTGCCGAATGTACTCGCCAGCCACAACGCCCCGGCCGTTGTGACCGCCGCGACGCTCAGAACAACCGACCGCCACCGGATCGCAGCGTTCAGCGCCGGCTCGTACGCCCGCTTGAGATGTCGCACGAGCCAGGCGTCGGACCCGTGCCCATCGTGACCGTCACCGCCCTTGCCAAGACGCCCACGCAACAGCACGCGACACAGTGCAGGAGTCACCGTAAGCGCCACGATGAGCGATGCGAGGATCGAGATCATGTAGGTCATCGCCAATGGCTGGAAGAAACGGCCTTCGAGCCCTTGGAGAAACAGCAACGGCACGAAGACCATCACGATGATGACCGTCGCGAACACCATGGCGGGGCGGATCTCGTTGCTGGCGTCGAAGATCACCTCCGCGTGGGGTCGGCGCTGCGACTCCGGCAGAGACTGGTTCTGCTTGAGACGCCGGAACACATTTTCCACATCGATAATGGCATCATCGACAAGCACGCCGATCGCCACGGTCAGCCCGCCGAGCGTCATGACATTGAGACCGAGGTCGAGCGCCTCCATCATCAATAGCCCGACAGCGAGCGAGATAGGCAACGCAGTCAATGTGATGACTGTCGTCCGCAGGTTCATCAGGAAGAGGATGAGCACCCCCGCGACGATGACGACCGCCTCGGCGAGGACCTTGGTCACGTTGTGCACCGAACGATCGATGAAATGTGATTGTCGGACCACATCGCGGTTGAGTACGATGCCCGCAGGAAGCGTTGGCTCGACCTGATCAAGCAGCGCATCGATCTGATCAGTCAGCGCGAGCGTGTTGGTTCCGGGCGACTTCTGAATGGACACGATCACCGCCCGCGATCCGCTCTCGGACCCCTCGCCGCGTTTGGGTGCGGCGCCGAGCCGAACATCAGCGACCTGACCGATCGTGACTGGGACTCCCTCGTGATAGGTGATGACCGTCCCGGCGATGTCCTCGGGTCGGGTCACCCGGCTCTGTTGGCGGATGGGGATCTCGAAATTATCGACATCCGTGAGATACCCAGCGCTCGCCGTACTGTGCGCTCCACCGGCGGCCTCGACGACATCGGAGATCGTCAGCCCGTATAGCCGCAGACGCTCCTGATCAACATTGACCTGATACTCGGGGAGCTCGCCCCCGATCGCGACGACTTGGGCTACGCCCGGCACGCTGAGCAGTTTGTTGCGGAGATCGAACTCCGCGAATGAACGCAGGTCCATCGGGGTCGCGGTCCCCTCGGGCGAGGAGAGTGAGACGAGCATGATCTCGCCAGCGATCGAGGTGATCGGCGTAATGAACGGATCGACGCCTTCGGGGAGGCTCTCGCGGACCGAAGCCAGACGCTCGGCGACGAGCTGTCGGGCATCGTAAAGGTTCGCTCCCCATTCGAGATCGATGTAGATAATCGCCAGACCAATGGCGCTCGTGCTGCGGACACGCCGCACGCCCGTCATGCCGTTGACGGCGGTCTCAAGCGGGAAAGTGACATATTGCTCGACTTCGTCAGCGGCCAGGCCCCCCGCCTCGGCCATGATGGTTACGGTTGGAGCGTTCAGCTCGGGGAACACATCGACGCTCATGCGCGGCAGTTGATAGCCCGCGTAGGCGACCAGCAGCACCGCGGCGATGAGCACTAGCGACGAGTACCGAAGTGAGAATCGGATGAGTGCTTTAAGCATGGCTTACTCGTCCTCCCCTTGGTGGAATGCGCCATCGGGGTGGAAGTGCCCGCCCTTTTCGATCGTCCCGCTTGTTGCGAGCATCAACTGGAACGCCCCGTCAAGAACGATCTCCTCGCCCTCGCGCACGCCGCTGAGCAGCGCGACCCAGCGTCCGTCGTCCTTGCCGAGATCCGCTTCCATTCGGATTGCCTCGTTGGGATTGGTCGGGTTGCGCCGGAAGATGACCGGGATCAATCCATCGCGTTGGACCGCCGAGAGAGGGATGGCTAGTTCTGGCGTCGCGGTTGCGTCGGTGACGATCTCAAGCTGCGCCGAGACACCATGACGGGCCCACGGCTTAAGCTCCTCGGGGGTAACGAACAGTTCGAGTGTGCGGTCGTTGGGGTCTCCGGCAAGTCCGAGCATGAGCGTGCCTTCCATCGTCTCGGTCAGCGCCACGGCGCGTCCCGCGGCCGTCGGCGTGGGCGGCACGATCCGCGCCAGCAGCCCATCGCGGAGCACGCCCAGATCGCTCTGAAGCGCGGATGCGCGAAAGCGAAGACGATCAGGCTTCACAACGGTGACCACGGGCGTCTTCTCGTCCGCCCAGGAACCGTTCGTGAGCCCGAGTGACTCGACGACGCCAGCCTCGGAGGCAGTCACCTCGATCGTGGTGATCGTGGCCCATCCGGGCTCTGTCCCGTGGGCAGTACTGATCATCGCGGCAAGTTCGTCTCTCGAACGGGAAACCACCGCCGAGGCCGCGTCCAGCAGGTAATCCAGCCGTGCCTGAGCGGCGCGTAGGTCGGCCTCGGTCTGCTGCCGGTCGGCCGCGAGTTCGGCCTTCTTCTCCATGACATCGGCGAGTTCCGCGCGTGTGCTCGCGAGAGACGCCCGTGCCTGAGCGAACTCGTCGACTCTGCCTCCTCCCGCTTCACGAATGGACTGCAACTGCTCGACCCGTTCATTCCAGACGGAAACGCTCTCATCCAGGCTGTCTTCGTGCTGCTGGTGCGCCGCGAGCAGGGGCTCAAAGGTGTTGAGCCGCGCGCTTAGTCGTTCGATCTGTGCCGCTGCGTCGGCGAGTTGTTGCTGCGTCTCGCGCCACGCGGGCGAGTCGAGTCGGTACAACGGCTGGCCAGCCTCCACGCGATCGAACTGCTCGACAAGCAACTCAACACGCCCCGGCACGGCGGTCCGGTATTCCCGACGCGCGGTGGGCAGGTATTCGAATCGTCCCGGCACTCGCAAGGTTTGCTCGATACGCCGCGGCTCGACCTGTACAAAACTGATGCCGAGATTCGTGCGCACAGACGCGGGGATCGCGACGCGGTCTGAGCCGGTCGCCATCGTCTCGGCCTCGTCGCCGTGATCGTGTCCGTCATCCTCGGCGTGCTCAGCAGCGGGAGGTGGTTGTGCGGACCCGCCATCGCAGGCGGCCAAGGTCATCGGCAGAATCGCAGTGAGGGCGAGTGCGATCGCCCATTGCATTCCATTGTTCATCGGGAACCCTCCTCGGTGGGCGTGCTGCCACTGGCCGCGGTGTGTGTGGTGTTGTCGGTGATGGTTCCGCTGTCGGTGGTCAGCTCGATGGGAGCGGGCAACTCCGGCTCCTCGGGACCGAGCAGACGCGTGATCTCGATGGCGGCGTCGATTTCGGCCAGCGTCAGTTCGAGCAGACGGCTCTTGGCCTCGAATCGCCGCGTGACGGTTTCCAGCAACAGCAGCGTGTCGACCTCGCCCAGGTCGATCAGGCGTTCGACCTCAAGCGATTGCTCATCGAGCATCGGGACGAGATCGCGCTCGAATGCTTCTCGCTGTGCCCGGGCCGCGTCGAACGACGCGCGTGCAAGAACGAACTCGCGCGTCAGCCGCTCAAAGGTCGACTCGGCCGTCGCTCGGACGACCTCACGCCGCGCTCGGGCCTCAGCGATACCGGCGCGGTTGGCGTTAAGAATCGGGATCGGGACCGAGACTCCGAGCAGAAGCCGGTCGTCGTTGTCCTCGCTGCCATAGCCCGTGCCGATCGTGATGTCTGGGTACTGCTTGCGCACTTCGAGTCGGAGCGCTTCCTCCGCGACCTGATACTCGGCTCGGCGGACGGCGAGCGTCGTATTCGCCACGATGAGTCGCTGCTCCGCATCGCCGACATCGGTGTTGGGACTGGTCGGGAGTGACGGCGTGAGATCTACACCGGCGTCCGGCGGCAGTCCCATCAAGCCGAGCAGGTCGACCCGCGCCTTGGCCTCACTCAGTTCGGCCTGCGCGACATCGGCGCGAGTCTCGACCAGTTCGGCTCTCAGCAGTCGCGCCTCCACGCGCGTGAGCTCGCCCGCTGTTTCGAGCCGATCGGTGATCGTCGCGATCCGCTCGACTTGTCCTATGACCTCGCGTAGCAGCCGCAGCCGCTCCATCGCCGCGGTCCAGGACGCCCACGCCGAGCGAACCCGAGCGCGAATGCTCCACTCGGCGTCAACGATCTTCCTGAGTTCGGTCTCATACGCCGCGCCCGCCCGATGCTTCTCCGCGTCCAACCGCCCGGAAATTGGGATGGTCAGACTGAGCGTTAGCCCGTACTCGAACGGCCCGGAAGGAGAAAGCAGTTCCGCGCCGTCGAAGCCGAACTGTGGATCCTCCCACAAGCCCGCCGTCTCGAAGGTTGCGAGCGCGACACCCGCATCGAGCCGCGCGAGTCGAAGCTCGGAGTTGTAGAACAGCGCAAGCACTTCGCCCTCAGCGGGGGATAGCCCATCTCTTGGGTCGAACCGCTCCGGCACCGCCGGGCCGTCCTTCGCTAGGCGATCGGCGAACAGTGCGATCGGTTCGTGCGCGTCCAGTCGTGCATCGAGCACTGCACGATGATCAGCAAGATCAAGCGGTGCGCGTTTGTAGGACTGGCACCCTGCCAATACACACAGGGCCACCGCCGAGGCGATTCCCGGCAGCGTCACCCGCGTTCGACGCGGGCGCATCAGATTATTCATTACTCTTGATTCCTGTCTGGAGGCCTGGGCAATACCAGCCGCGACCGACAATGGCGGCGCGGCACGAGCCAAGAGGACAGACAGGATTCAGATGATCAGGCGGACGCTCGCCACGATCTTGAGACACTGGGCGCGGCGTGGATCAAACCAAGGCGGCGGTATCGGCGGGCCGCGTCGGCCTAGCCCCGAGTCCGCGATCAAAAGCCCCCAAGCCGGGGTCGAAACAACGGCCGGGAGGAACTTGCACTCATCATCGCCGCGGGGGAGCGTAAGGAGCTCAGCAAGCCTCAACTCGACATCCGCGCACGCGCATTCATGAGCATGTTCACCCGGTGGGGCCGGCTGCAGCCACCAAGATCCGTGGATGCACGCCGACTCGCAATGCTCGATCTCAGTCGGGCCGTGTTCGTGCCCCCCGCCAAGACAGAGGACCGCCATGCCGCCGCTTCCACCAAAGAGTGTGTGGATCAGAAGGACCGCGGTCAACATGAGGGTGAAACGGCGCGGAGGCATGTCTCGATTGTATCGGCTCGCCGGCCCTCCGACTGCAATTTCCGATCAGATCGAACTGTCATTGCCAGCCACGGGTCCGAGACGGCGCTCATGACCACGGACACCGGGCATGGCTCGGTGGGTCTCGAGATTGCTGCTTGGGCCTACCCCATTCAATGTGGTAAATACCCCCTGAGGACGCGCCAAGGCGGTTTTGAGTGCGACCCTTTGCTTCAGTCGAAGCTTGCGATAAACTCCGTTCAAATCACGAGTTCCGTGCCTCCGCAGCATGCACTTTGGGCGGCTTTGCAAGCTAG
>CAZSLT010000055.1:0-16123 GCA_964607595.1 uncultured Phycisphaeraceae bacterium | reverse complement strand
CCATGTAGTAGAGGGCGCGGCCCTCGTGGGAGGCGGCGTACTGAAAAAGGGCGGCGCGGGGAGAGGCGTCCCACTCCTTGAAGCAGCGCTCGATCTCGGCGTGCGTAGCGGCGCGGTCGCCCACTTCGAAGCCCAGGATGTCGCGGGGCGACTTGACGGACGGATCGTGGCGGCCCGCGAGGATGGGGTCGGTGTCGGCGAGCCCGGGCACCGGCGAAGGGACGGGCGGCTCGGCGAGCGTGGCCGGGCAGAGGGAGGCAACGAGCGCGAACAGCGGACCGAGTCGGCGCGGCATGGGGAGGTCTCCGTTGGAAGTGGGTCAAGGTACACGCGGGCGAGTCGGCTGGCGAGACAGGACGGGCGCGTTGGCCCGCGACGCCGGTGGTGATACGCTCGGCGGCATGGAGAACAGCGGCGGCATCGGCGTGGCATTGGTCCGGGATGTCTTCTTTGGGGGCGGCGCGGGCGAGCGGCTGACAGAGCGGCTGCGCGAGGCCCGGCGGAAGGGCGCGCGGCTCGCGGTGCTGCCGGAGATCCCGTGCAATCCTTGGTCGCCCGCGACGAAGCGCGCGCGCGACGACGACGCCGAGGCGCCGGGCGGGGCGCGGTGGCGGATGCAGTCGGAAGCGGCGCGGAGCGTGGGGATCGCGCTGGTCGGCGGCGCGATCGTGCGGGACCCGGAGACGGGCGTGCGTCGGAACACGGCGATCGTCTTCGACGAACACGGCGCAGTCGTGGGGACCTATTGCAAACTGCACCTGCCGGAGGAGCCGGGGTTCTGGGAGACGAGCCACTACGAACCGGGGGTGGAGTGGCCCCGGGTGTTCGAGGTCGCGGGGCTGCGGGTCGGCGTGCAGATCTGCTCGGACATCAACCGTCCGGAGGGGTGCCACCTGCTGGGCGCGCAGGGCGCGGATGTGATCGTGGCGCCGCGCGCTACGGAGCGGATCACCTTTGAGCGGTGGAAGCCGGTGTTTATCGCCAACGCGCTGACGAGCGGCGTGTTCGTGATGTCGGTGGATCGGCCCGCGCCCGAGCACGGCGTGGAGATCGGTCAGCCGAGCATCGCGGTCTCGCCGGACGGAAAAGTGATCATGGAGTCGAGCGAGCCGGTGAGCGTGGCGGTGGTGGACCCCGAGGCGGCGCGTCGGGCCAAGGGCGTGTACCCCGGCTATCTGGCGGTGCGGAGCCCGCTGTATGCGCGGGCGTGGGGTGAGATGCCGGACCACGGCCCGATGCCGCACGCCCGGTGAGCAGGGCGCGCCCTAGACTGTGAACGGTGGGACTCCGCGGACAGCAACCCGCTCACCCGCGAACGGCGAAGGAGTGCGCATGGCCAAGGCGATCGTTGACCCAGTCGAGCTCCGGCGTTTCGCCAACGACCTCAAGCGGTTCAACGCCGAGTTGCAGTCGCACATGACGGCGCTGATGGGCCGTTTCAACGCGCTGGGACAGACCTGGCGGGATCAGGAACAGAAGAAGTTCGCCGAGGAGTTCGAGCAGACGATGCGGACGCTCGGGAGGTTCTCGCGCGCCGCGGAGGAGCAGGTGCCGTTCCTGATGCGGAAAGCGGACCGGATCGAAGAGTACCTGCGGCAGCGCTGAGATGAGGGGGCGGTCGGTCGATGAGCGAAGGCGCACGGGTTACTTCGGTCGAGGCGCTGCGTCCGCTGCGAGCGGGGCTGCTTGAGTTCTGCCGCGAGGTCTCGGCGCTGATGGCGAGCGCCGACAGCGAGATCGCCCGGATGGTGGACTGGCTTGGGCGCGACCGCGTGGCGCACTGGCGCGGCGAGGTGCAGCGGCGCGGAGAGATGCTCGCCCGCGCCAAGTCGGACCTGTACCGGGCGCAGATTCAGAAAAAGTCGCTGGTTGATGAGAAGAAGGCGATCAACCGCGCCAAGCAGGCGCTGGACGAGGCGCAGGCGCGGCTGGAGGCGGCGCGGAAGTGGGCGGTGCGGCTGGAGCACGAGCGGGCGCTGTACGCCGGGGCGGTGAACGGTCTGAATGTGGCGGCATCGGTGGACCTGCCGAAGGCCGCGGCGAAGCTGGAGATCATGTCGCGTTCGCTCGACGACTACATCGCGCTGACGACGGGCGGGGTGGAGTCTCCGGACGACTCACCGGGGACGATCCGGGAGGCGATGTCGCGACCGGGCGGCGGGGGCGTGAATGTGGGTGCGACGGGGATGCCGACGACGGAGGCGATCGTGTCGGCGGTGCGGGCGTTGCTGCCGGGGGCGCTGGAGCGCGAGTCGGCCCCGGGCGCTGAGGCCGCGGGCGTGGGGCTGGGCACGCGCCGGGTGTCGGCGCTGAAGGGGGAATTGACCGGGGATGAGGTGTCGGTCGGCGAGCGGATGCGGGTGATTCTGGATGCTCGGTTCACACGCGAGGAGTTGATCTTCCTGGTGCGTGACGATGTCGCGCTGGCGGGGGACTCGGGGTGGTTCGTCACGCCGGCGCCGGGGACGGCGGGAGAGGCGCGGCTGGTGGCGACGAGCGTGGGCGCGTTAGCAGAGGCGTGGCCGGGGCTGGCGTCGGTGTGGGGGATGCCCGCGGGGACGGTGATCGCGCTGGAGGGCGAGCAGGTACGGGTGGTGTGGCCATCGGGTACGATCGCGCCGACCAAGGAGGGCCGCGAGTCGTGAGTCTGTCTGTTGGCCGAAGGAAACTGATGGACGCGATGACGGTGCTCAAGGCGCGGCACGCCGATGTGCGATCGCAGTGGGACGATCGGGCGGCGCACGAGTTTGACGCGAGGTACATCGAGGGGCTGGACTCGCGTGTGCGGGCGGCGGTGAGCGCGATGGAGCGGATGCAGGAGCTGCTGGAGAAAGCCCGGCAGGAATGCGGGTGAGCGTGCCGGAACGGGGTGACATCGGTCCGGCGACGGCGCGGGCGGCGATGGAGCTGCTCGAGGCGGCCCGGGACGCGATGCGCAGCGGCGGCGAGCGGCTGGCGCGGCTGCGCGAACACGACATCGGCGAGGCCGAGCGTGCGTACGAGCGGGCGACGCGTTCGGCCAAGAAGCGGCTCGACGAGTCGCTGGCGGCGATCGAGGCGCGCTACGAGCAGAAGATCGCGGAGTGGAGCGCCACCGAGCAGCGGGAGCGGACGGCGATGGAACGCTCGCACGGCGCGGCGCTGTCGGCGATTAAGGAGTCGGTCTCCTCGACGATCCAGAAACTGCGGGAGTCGCTGAAGGAAGAGGTCTGGCTTGTCGAGACGGTCTTCGACGCCGAGGAGCGGCAGGCCAAGAGCGCGTATGAGCGGGCGCGGGAACAGATCGGCGCGATGGAGGACCGCCTGAAGCAGGCGGAGGGTGAGGCCGAGGAACATTGGCGGTTCTACGGCGCGGTGCGTCCCGCGGTGGACATCGGCCCGCGGTCGGGCGAGCCCTCGATGGAAGAGGCCGAGCGGGCGGTCGGCGAGGCCGAGCGCGCGGTGGCGGCGCTGGGATCGCTCAAGTCGCCGCAGTTCGCGCAGCGGTGGGCGCTGGCGACACTGATGACAGTGCTGGCGGTCGCGGGGATCGCGGGGGGCTTGGCGCTGTCGGCGTGGGACTTCGGGGCGCTGGCCGCAGGGGGCGGCGTCATCGGCGCGGCGATCGGGCTGGGAGCGTGGGCGCTCATCCGGCGCACGGCGCGTGCGGGGATCGCCGGTTGCGGCGAGCGGGCCGCGCATGGCCTGGCGGCGGCGGCGCGGGCGGTGGCGGCCATCTCCGAAGGTACGGATCAGCGGCACAAGGAACGGAGCGAGTCGATTCACGCCCGGCGTGACAAGGACGCCGGGGCGCTGCGGAAAAAGGCCGAGGACCGCGAGGCATCGCTGATGGCGTCGCGTGTCGGCAAGCTCGCCAAGATCGGGCAGGAGCACGATGAGGCGCGCACGGGGCTGCGGACGCGGCTGTCGGCGATGCGGCGCGTGATCGAAGATGAGCGCACCGCGGCGATGGCGGAGGCGCAGCGCGAGTTCGACGCGGCGACTCGTGAGACCGCGAGCCAGCACGAGCGGGCCATGGCGTCGCTGCGCGAGCAAGAGCGGAGGATCGAGGAGGAGACGCGGCGGGAGACGGAGTCGAAACGAGCCGGCGCGGAGTCGATCATCGGTCGGCTTGGGGTGGTTGATGCCGCGTTGGCGCCGTCATGGTCGGCGCTGGCGGAGGGTGCTCCCCCTACGTCGGCGGCACCGGACTGGGTGCGTGTGGGGCGCGTGCGCTTCCGGCAGGATGAGGGGACTGATGAGCCGTCGCTCGATCTTTCTGCCCCGATGGGGCTGACGCTGCCGGGCGGCGGGTCGCTGGTGCTCGAGCACTCAGGCGAGGGCCGGGACCGGGCGATGCGTGCGCTGCGCGCGGCGACGCTGCGTGTGTTGACAACGCTGCCCCCTGGGAAAGTGCGCCTGACGATCATCGACCCCGTGGGGCTGGGGCAGAGCTTCGCGGGGTTCATGCACCTTGCGGACTACGACGACAAGCTGGTGAACGGCCGGATCTGGACGGAGGAGCGGCACATCGAGCAGCGGCTGGCGGACCTGACCGAGCACATGGAAAAGGTCATCCAGAAGTATTTGCGGAACGAGTACGCCTCCATCGACGAGTACAACGCGCGGGCGGGCGAGATCGCCGAGCCGTACCGGTTCGTGGTGATCGCTGATCTGCCCACAGGCTTCAGCGAGAACTCGGCGCGGCGGCTGGCGAGCATCATCTCCAGCGGGCAACGGTGCGGCGTGTACACGCTGATCGTCAGCAATATCCACGACTCGCTGCCGAAGGGGATGGATCGGTCGGACCTCCGGCGTTCGGGCCTGACGATCCGCTGCGACGCTTCGGGTTGCAGCGCGACCGACGAGGTTCTCAAGCGGCACGAATTGCTGCTCGATGAACCGCCGGACGAGCAGACGCTGACACGGATCGTTCATCGTGTCGGGGCGGCGTCGGTGGATGCCTCGCGCGTCGAGGTGCCGTTCACGCTCATCACGCCGGAGGTCGGGAACGAGTGGACGAAGGACAGCGGGTCGGAGCTGAGCGTGCCACTGGGGCGCACCGGGGCGACGCGGCTGCAGCATCTGACGCTTGGGCGCGGCACGGCGCAGCATGTGCTGATCGCGGGCAAGACGGGGTCGGGCAAGTCGAACCTGCTGCACGCGATCGTGACGAGCGCGTCGCTCTGGTACGGGCCGGACCAGGTGGAGATGTACCTCGTTGACTTCAAGAAGGGCGTGGAGTTCAAGATCTACGCGACCGGCGGGCTGCCGCACGCGCGGGCGATCGCCATCGAGAGCGACCGTGAGTTTGCCCTGAGTGTTCTGCAGCGCGTGGACGCGGAGCTGCGGCGCCGGGGCGAGCGGTTCCGGGACGCGGGCGTGCAGGACCTGGCGGGCTTCCGAGGGGCGCGCCCGGGCGAGCCGATGCCGCGGACGCTGCTGCTGATCGACGAGTTCCAGGAGTTCTTCGTGCAGGACGATGGCCTGGCGCAGGACGCGTCACTGCTGCTGGACCGGCTGGTGCGGCAGGGCCGCGCGTTCGGGATTCATGTGCTGCTGGGCTCACAGACACTGGCCGGCGCATACTCGCTGGCGCGGAGCACTATGGGGCAGATGGCGGTTCGGATCGCGCTGCAGTGCAGCGAGGCGGACTCGTACCTGATTCTCGGGGAGGACAACGGGGCGGCGCGGCTGCTATCGCGCCCGGGCGAGGCGATCTACAACGACGCGGGCGGGGCGATCGAGGCGAACAGCCCGTTCCAGATCGTGTTTCTGCCCGACCGCGACCGCGACGGCGCGGTGGTGCGGGTGGCGGGAGTCGCGTCGGAGCGGGGGACGATGGGCGTGGAGCCGCCGGTGGTGTTCGAGGGCAACGAGCCGGCGGACCTGTCGCGGAATGCGGTGCTGGGGGAGATGCTCGGCGGGCTGCCGCGGGTCGGCGATCGGGTGGCGTGGCTGGGCGACCCGGTGGCGATCGCGCCGCCGACGGCGGCGATGCTGCGCCGCCAGGGCGGGGGCAATCTGCTGATTGTGGGGCAGCGCGAGGAGTCGTCGCGCGGGTTGTTCGCCTCGGCGATGGTGTCACTGGCGGTGCAGGACCGTCCGGGCGCCAAAGACAATGGGGCGCTGCTGTTCGTGCTGGACTCGACGGTTGCCGAGGACCGCGATCACGGGGTGCTGCGCGGCGTGGCGGAAGCGATCGGGGCGCGGGCACGGGTCGGGGACTGGACGCAGGCCGAGGCGTTTGTCGGGCTGATCGCCGGTGAGTTGTCGAGGCGGCAGAGCAAGCATGTGACGGACGCGCCGCCGGTGTACCTGTTCGTGTTCGGCCTGCACCGGCTGCGGATGCTTCGGTCACGCGATGAGGATTTCTCGTTCTCGGCGCGGGATGATGAGAACGCGCCGGTGCGGGTGGACAAGCAATTCCGCGAGATCGTCACCGAGGGCCCGGCGTGGGGCGTGCATGTCATCGCGTGGTGCGACACCCTGACGATGCTCGAACGGATGATGGAGCGGTCCACCGTACGGGAGTTCGGCATGCGTGTGCTGTTCCAGATGAGCGTGACGGACTCGACGACGCTCATCGACACGCCCGCGGCGTCGGGCCTTGGGGCCAACCGCGCGATCTACTTCTCGGAGGACGAGGGTCGGGTCGAGAAGTTCCGGCCGTACGGCGCGCCGGGGCGTGAATTTCTTGTCTCGGTGCGTGAGGCGCTCGGCGGTCAGTGACCCGTCTCGTCCGACCGCGCCGACCGCAGACGGTCGAGGCGGTCGATCGCGTCCTGCGTGTTCCTCACATCCGGGTGATCGTCGGCACGCCAGAGCCGCTTGACACGGAGCGACTCGGCGAGCAGCGTTCGCGCTTCGTCGAGTTCGCCGAGATCGGTGAGATAGACGCCCAGCGCGTGCATCACGCGGGCGGTGCGCCAGTTCTCCGGGCCTCGGACCTCGCGGATGATTCCGAGCGCGCGTCGAGCAGTCGCCGCGGCCTCGTTGTACCGTCGCTCGGTGTAGTGGAGCAGGGCGAGACTGTTGAGCGTATTGGCGACTTCCTCGCTGGCGGGGCCGAGGGCGCGCTCGCGGATGTCGAGGGCCTCGGCGAAGAGCCGCATGGCCTCGGGGGCGCGGTCGAGCGCGCGCAGCGTGCCGGCGAGGTTGTGCAGCGTCTCGCCGACGAGCGCGTGTTCCGCGCCGAGTTCGCGGCGGCGGAGTGCGAGGGCCTGCGAGAAGTGTTGCTCGGCCTCGGGGAGTCGGGCCGCTTTCCAGTACGCCCGGCCGAGGTTGTGATGGCTCTCGGCGATGTCCAGGGCGGACAGGTTCTGGTCGGTGCGGAGTCGGAGCGCGGCCTCGAAGTGTTCGATCGACTTGCCGACCTCGTTGAGGTTCCAATAGGCCAGACCGAGTGTGTTCTCGAAGTGGGCGCGTTCGGAGGGGAACTCATCGAGCTGGGACTTGACGATGACCGCCAACTGATCAACGAGTGCGGGGATGTCGGGGACGAAGAGGTCCGAGGTCTCGGGGTTGGTAGCGTCCACGATGGCGGTGAGGGTGTTGCCGATGCCCGCCTTGGCGGACTCGATGCGCGCTTTGCGCAGGGACTGGATAATGACGCTGCCGGTGAGCGCGCCGACGACGGCGAGCGTGAGGATGGCCGCGGCGATGGGGACGCGGTGCCGGCGGAGGGTTCGCAGCAGGACATAACCCCGGATATGGCGGCGCGCCTCGACGGGGAGCCCGGCCAGGGCGCGGCGGAGATCGTCCCGCAGGGCGCCGGCGGTGGCGTATCGCTCGGTGGAGCGCTTGGCGAGCGCCTTGAGGACGATCGCGTCGATGTCGGCGTCGATGCGCGGCTGCACGCTCGAAGGTGGAGGCGGCGGCGAGTCGGTGATCGCGCGCACGGCGTCGGCGATGGATCGCGGCTCGACGACACGCCGGCCGGTGAGCGCTTCGAACAGCAGGCCGCCGAGCGCGTAGACATCGGTGCGCACGCCGACGGCGCCGGCGTCGGAGGCGACCTGCTCGGGGGCGGCGTAGGCGAGCGTTCCGATGAAATCGCCGGGGCGGGTCACCTCGATGGACTCGGCGCCCTCGGGGCGGGCGATCCCGAAGTCGACGATCCGCGGCTGTCCTTCGGCGTCAACCAGAATGTTCGACGGTTTGAGGTCGCGGTGGATGATGCCGTGCTGGTGGGCGTGATCCACGGCGTCGGCGATGAGGACGAAGAGCTCGACGATCCGTCGCGGCGGCAGCGACGCGGCCCGCAGATAGCGGTCGAGCGTATCGCCCTGCACGAGTTCCATGACGACGAACGGCAGGGCGTCGCGGGTGATGCCGGAGTCATGGATGGTGACGACGCCGGGGTGTCGTAGCGCACCGGCGAGCTCGACCTCGCGCTCGAAGCGGGCGCGTTGGCGGACGGAGCGGAGGGCGCCCCGCGTCAGCACCTTGACCGCGACGGGGCGGTGCGTGGCCTCGTGGTAGGCCTCGTACACGATGCCCTGGGCGCCGCGGTGGATCTCGCGGATGACGACGCAGCCGTGAACCTCGGGCAGCGCGGATGACGGCGTTCCCTTCGTCAGCGATGCGAGCTCGGCGAGCAGCGAGTCGGAGTCGAGCGCTTCGTTCAGCCGCTCGGCGCATGGGCCGCAGTTGGTGAGATGGCGCTCGACCTCGGGGGTGGTCGTCGCGCCGTGGGCGATCGATCGGAGGAGCGCGGCCGACGGGCAAGCGCCGTGATCACTGGTCGGTGTCATACACGGCTTCCAGTCGATCGATGATCTCGCGCAGGCGGGCCATGCAGCGGCTCTTGGCGAGGTACACATCGTGGACGGACATGCCCAGCGTGTCGGCGACTTCCTTGGCCGGCAACTGGCGGGTCACGCTGAGGTCGAAGGCGCGGAGCGTCTTCTCGCCCATGGCGGTGCGGGTGCGGAGTTCCTCCATGGCGCCGCGGAGCACCTGCTCGCGCTGCTGCTGCTCCCAGATCCGGGTCATGCCGGCCTCGTCGTCCAGCAATTGGTCATCATGCGGGAGATCGGCGGGCGAGCCGGCGCGCTTGCGACGGGTTTCGAGCGCCCGGTAGCGGACGATGCCGATGAGCCAGCTGCGGAGCCGGCCTTTCTCTCGGTCGTACTTGCCGAGGCGGTACTCGGTGAGGAACCGGGTGATGGCTTCCTGGGCGGCGTCCTCGGCGTCGGCGTCGGAGAGGCCGAGTTTGCGTGCGAAGTTCTCAAGGAGGGCGCGGTAGCGGGACTCGAACTCACCCCATGCCGCGGCGTCGTCGGAGTGCCTCAGCCCTTCGAGCAGTTGGGTTGTCGTTCGGGTGAGGTCGATCATGCGCGCCCCCTCTGCGCTGACAGCATAGCCCGGAAGGGGCAAAGGGCCCGAACCGGGGGGTCGGCGACGAAATCTCGTGTCGGGGTGAGAGATCCGCGGGTCTGGCGCAGATCAGTGGCGGAGGGGGCGATCGAGCGGCCGCTGAGACGGCCCGGACGCCCCCCACTCGCACGAGACACTCGGTCAACCAGCAAACAGAAACAGGAGACAGTCATGAACACTCGCAAGAACATGAAGCACGCGGCGGCGTTGGCGATGATCCTTGGCGCGGCGGGCGGCGCGATGGCGCAAGACCGGATGGTCGAGGCGATCGGCATCACGCCGACGCCGGGCGTGAGCGGTCCGTTCTTTGACGTCACCGCGGTGTGGAGCATCGGCGTGGCCGAGAGCACAGCGTCGCTCAACCTTTCGGGGATTCTCGAGCTCCGCGTCAACGGCGATGTCGTCGACCGCTTGATCTTTAACGCCGGCACGAACGGCCTCTCCGGGTTCTGCGGCATCGGCGGGCCGGGGTGCGGCGGCGGATGCGGCACCGGGTATGTGGACGGCATCTTCGCCGGGGCGCTGCTGTGCATCTACGACGGCCCGATCGAGCCGGGTGTGCCGGACTGCGACTGCAAGTTCCCCTCGATCACCTGGGAAGTCCCGAGCGTCCCGCTGGTGCCGGGCGACACGGTCGAGGTCGTGTATGTGCCGACCGGCGGCTCGCACCCCGACCCCTTCACGCCGAACAACTTCAAGCGACTGACCTTCGACGGCATCGGCAATTACTGGGGCCGGACGATCGAGGATGTCCGCGTGCTGCCCTCCCCGAACGGTCAGCCGGGCAAGCGGATCGAGGTCGAGTCGATCGCCTGGGGCCACCTCAACGGCGTGTACAACATGAGCGGGCAACTTGTGCTCATCGTCAACGGCGTGCAGGTGGCGACGACGCACAGCGCGACCGACTGGATCTCCGCCGGGGCGTGCGTCGGCAGCGCGTGCCAGAGCAACCCCTGCGCGGTGGACATCAACGGCAATCCCCTGGCGTACTGCGCGATCAACGGCCCCGAGACCTGCGTCCCCGATTGCGGATGGGACAGCTTCAATCCGAACGGGCCGGAGTTCACGAACATTCTCCTTGAGCCGGGCGACGAGGTGCTGGTGGTATTCATCCCCGGCGACGGCGCGCTGCCCGAACTGCCGGGGCTGCCCTCCGACAACGAGCACGGGATGACCTTCTGCCCCGGCGATATCACGGGCGACGCGAAGGTCGATGTCGACGACCTCAACGCCGTCCTCTCGCAGTGGGGCCAGCAGGTCGAGGCGGGCGCCGGCGCGGACCTCACCGGCAACGGCAAGGTCGATGTCGATGACCTGAACGAGGTCCTGAGCAAGTGGGGTTCGGTCTGCATCGCCGTGTGATGCTTGTGTGTCCGGAAGTCCACGCGTCGCGGGGCGGGAACGCTCAGCGACGCTTTGCAGATTCGCGACCGGGGCTTGTGGCCCGCGGTTCCGGGTCTAGACTGATCCAGGAAAGAGGCCGGGGATGTGGAGACTCACCATGCGGTCGCGGACACAATGGATCGGGGCCGCGTCGGCCGTGCTGCTGGTGGCGGGCGCGTCCCTCGCCGGGCCGGAGTGGGAGGAGCCGCCCGGGAACGATGCCGGCCGCTTCCCGAATGATGCGCAAGTCCCTCAGGGCGCCGGAAGTCTGGGGTCGATCAAAGGGATCCTCCAGGGCGATCCCGTGACGCTGGGCGGCGGCGGGGGAGGTGGGGGCGGCGACTTTCAGGACATGTACAAGATTCGCATCTGCGATCCGGCGAATTTCCTCGCCGAGGCGAAGGCGCAGATCGGGTTCCCGGCGTTCAACACGCAGTTGTGGCTCTTCCGCGCCGATGGTCGCGGGCTCCTGGCTAATGACAACGACACGAGCGGCGTGGGCGGCATTCTCTCCGTGCTGCCGAACATGTCGAATGACGGCACAGGCATCGTCATCACGCATCCGGGGATTTACTACATCGCGATCAGCGGGTTCAACAGCGACGCGGACGCGGACCCCGGGATCGCGCTGCCGATCTTCACCCAGGCATCAGTGACTGAAGTCTCGGGGCCGGACGGGCCGGGCGGAACGATTCCGATCATCGACTGGGACCCGGATTTCGGCGCGATCGGTCGCTACCGCATCCTGCTCCGAGGCGTGGTGTTCTGCTGCCCCGGCGACATCACTTGCGACGGAATGGTCGATGTGGATGATCTCAACGAGGTGCTCTCCCAGTGGGGCTCGTCGGTGACCGTCGGGACCTACGCCGATGTGTCGATGGACGGCGCGATCGATGTGGATGATCTGAATGAAGTGCTTTCGAACTGGGGCTCGGACTGCACACCACAGCCCCCGGTGACCGGCGTCAATACGGGCTCAATCCCGGGATGAAGGGCATCACGATCGAGATCAGAATGAGCACGATGATGATGATCTCGAGGAGTTCCATGCGCCGCGTCGACTTGGCGTCGGTGATCTTCTCGTAGATGCTCTCGGTGGTGGCGATCTTGCGCAGGACAGAGGCGTCCCACTCGGGGAGATCGAGACGGCGTGCCGCGATCCGATAGAGCCGAGCGAGGTACTGATCGCCGAGCAGCTTGATGGCGTTGTTGACGCCCTCGAACATGATGACGCTGTCGGTCTGGATCTCGGCGAACTGCGCCAGGAGCCGGCGGTCGTGGAGCGACGGCCAGATCCGGCGGCGTCCGACGCGCTGGAGCAGGTCGTGGGCGCTGTCGAGCAGGTCGTCGAGCTGCGCATCGAGCAGGCGCATCTCCAGAAGTTCCACATTGGCGTGGCGCAGGACGGCCAGGACATCGTCCGGCTCGGGGTCGATGAGCAACGCGGCGTTCCAGTCGATGACGGCCAGATCGTCGCCGCCGTAACTCATGCGCGCCGAGATCGCCCGCTCGGCCTCGGCGGGGTCGAGCGAACCAGCCTCGGCCAGTAGCACTCTCGCCCATGTCGTCGGGTCGCGTTGGAGGAGGTCGAGCGGGTGCGCGGGGCCGGGCGCAAGGGGGTCATCCCAATGGCGGACGCAGACCGCGATGTAGTCATCAACCTGCTCGGAGAGTTCGGGCTTGGTGATCGCGTCGCGCACACCCTCGTAGACGACGCCGAGCCGGCCACGCGAGTCTGCGAGCAGTTCGGCGTTGTCGTAAAGCGCCCGCATGATCGGGACGAGGGACGAGGCCGTGCCCTCGAAGAGGATGGTGTAGGTGATGACCGCGGCGCCGAAGTCGTAGAGGAGACACTCAACGGCCGGCTCGGTGCGCACGCCGCGGAGATCGAGCGGGGAGCCGTCGAGCATGACGCGGAGCGGCGGGTTCTGGTAATCGAACCACGCGGGTGAGGGGCGGCGGAGCCGGACGACGCGCTCGGGCAAACCCTCTCGCAGGAGCGCGGCGGCGCGTCGGAGATCGATCTGGAACCCGGCGTCGCAGGCGAACATCGCGTGGATCTCGCCACGGATCACCGGCTCGGCAACGACGGTCGCTTCGGGCATGGTGTGAGCGTACCACGATCGGCGCGGACTCCGCGATCCGCACCCGCTCAGCGCCCCTCCACATGACGGCGCATCGCGCGGAGCGTCTTGTCGCTGACATGGTGCTCGATGCCCTCGGCGTCGGTCCGCGCGGTGTCTTCATCGACGCCGAGCGAGCGGAGGAAGCTCACGACGAGTTCGTGGCGACGGCGGGAACGCAGCGCCAGGCGGCGTCCGGCGGGGGTCAGCGAGATCGGCTTGTAGGGCTCGGTCTCGGCCAGCCCGTTCCGCACGAGGCGGGCGATGGTCCGGCTGACCGTGACATGGCTGACGCCGAACAGCCGGGTGAGGTCCTTTACGCGTGCCTGGCCCTGCTCGTCGATAAGCCGCGCGATGGCCTCGACATAGTCCTCGGCGGTTTCCTCGGCGTGGGCGCGGCGCACCCCCGCGTGGTACGCGGCCTGGCGGGCGGGGCGGGATGCGCCGGGGCGGGTGGTCGCCATAACCGCCACGGTACCGGGATCGGCGGCGTGGTGTCACGCGGGCGCGATACACTCGCGGAAGATGATCGAGTCGCTGCCGCTGCCGCTGGGGATGACGATGGAGGGCTTCGCCGCCGAGGCGGGCCGGGGGGGGATGTCGCGCGCGGTGGCCAGGGAGGTCTACCGCGCGTTCCACCGCAAGGCAGAGGGCGGCGAGCGCGTGCCGCGGCCGGTCACCGTTCTTTCCAGCGACAGCCCCGAGGGTGTGGTGCACAAGTTCCTGCTGCCGGTGCCGGTGTCGATCCGGCGATCGGGCGAACTCACGGTGCTCAACGGCGCGACGCTCGAGACGGAGTCGGTGGTCATCCCGATGCGGCGGCGTGACGAGACGACCTACACGCTGTGCGTTTCTTCGCAGGTCGGCTGCGCGATGGGCTGCGGCTTCTGCGAGACCGCGCAGATGGGTCTGATCCGCTCGCTGGACGCGTCAGAGATCGCCGCGCAGTGGTTCGCGGCCAGGCATTTCCTTGGGCACGACATCCGGAACATCGTGTTCATGGGTATGGGCGAGCCGTTGGACAATTTCGAGCAGGTGATCGGCGCGATCGAGTCGCTCACGGATCACGACGGCGCGGCGATCGCCAAACGCCGCATCACGATCTCGACCGTGGGCCGGCTCGACGGGCTGGCGCGGCTACGCGAGGTCGTGGTGCGACAGGGCTGGCGGCAGTTGAACCTTGCGGTGTCGATCAACGCGCCGAACGACGAGATTCGCTCGGGGATCATGCCGATTAACCGTGCGATGCCCCTAAGCGACCTGATGAAGGTGCTCCGCGACTGGCCGGTGCGTCGGAGCGGGGCGATCTGCGCGGAGTATGTGCTGATTCCGGGCGTGAATGACGCGGACCAACACGCCGACGAACTGGCGTCCCTCCTGCGGGGCATCCGGTGCTGCGTGAATGTGATCCCCTACAACCCGCGCCGAGACTCGCCGTGGCCGGCGCCGCTGGAAGAGGATGTCGTGCGGTTCATGGCGCGGCTGGAGACCAATGGGCAGTACTGCAAGCGCCGGCGGACGAAGGGGCGAGAGTCGATGGCCGCGTGCGGGCAGCTCGGCAACGAGCGGGTGCGCGGGCGCCGTCTGATCGAGTCGGCCTAGCGGAGTGACTGCGCGGCCGCGTTGATCGATCCGCCTTCGACATCCACGATCATATTGGCGCGGCGCATGGCGGCGTTGTCGATCGAGCCGACCAGTCTCTGGAGTGCGCGTTCGACTCCGGGCGTTGACGCGGCCCGGCGCGACAGGAGCAGGATGGCGTCGTAGGGCGGGATGGCGCCTCTGGGGTCCTCGAGGACGACGAGGTTGTAGGCGGCGATGCGGCCGTCGGTGGAGAACGCAACGATGACATCGACCGCGTCGCCCCGGGCGGCCTCGTACATGAGCGTCGCGTCCATCGGCTTTTCGGCATCGAACGAGAGGCCGTACGCCGACATGATCGACTTCCACTCCGGGCGCGCGAAGAACTCGTAGTCGCCCGCGATGGTCATGTCGGGCGCGTGGGTCAGCAGGTCGGCGATCGAACGGATGGCCAGCGCCTCGGCGCGTTCCCGGCGCATGGCCAGGGCGTAGGTGTTCTCGAATCCGAGCGACCCCGTGCAGCGGACGCCGTGCGTGGCGTCGAGCCACTCGGCGATCTCCGGGATCATCTCGTGTCGGAGCGGCGGTTCGGCGCGCTTCATGTGGTTCGCCCAGATTGTGCCCGAGTAATCGACATAGAGATCGATCTCGCCCCGGGTCAGGGCGTCGAACACGACCGTCGAGCCCAGGCCTTCCTTCAGCACCGTTGTCACCCCGGCGTCGTTCAGCGTCTGCTCGATGTGACGGGCCAGGACAAACTGCTCGGTGAAAGTCTTGGCGCCGATGACGATGCGCTCGGACGCCGGGGCGCGCACTCGCGCCACCGACGGCAGGATGGCCAGGCCGATGATCACCGCCAGGGACGCGATGACGGCGATCGCGAGGCGCTTTGAACGGCGGCGTGCCGCGATCTCTCCGGCGCGGATCAGCCCGTCGAGCGTGAGCGCGAGGAGCGCCGCCGAGACGACGCCCACCATCACACTCGTGGTGTTGCGGGTCTGGAGACCCGAGAAGATGTAATTACCGAGCGAGTCGGCGCCGACCGGGGTCGAGAGCGTCGCGATGCCAACGATCCAGACGGTCGCGGTGCGGAGGCCCGCGACGATGACGGGCGCGGCCAGCGGGATCTGTACGCCCAGGAGGATCTGACGGCGCGTCATGCCGATGCCGCGGGCCGCTTCGATGACATTCCGGTCGACATCCTCGATGCCGGTGACGGTGTTGCGGAGGATGGGCAGGAGACTGTACGCGGCGAGCGCCGGGATGGCCGCGGCTCGGTCGAAGAGCCCGAACGCCGCGACCATCAACGCCAGCAGCGCCAGCGACGGCACGGTCTGGACGATGCTTGTGGCGCCCATGATGAACGGGCGAGCCCGCCGACTTCGCAGGGCGATCATCGAGAGCGGGATGCAGATCATCATGCCGATCGCCATCGCGATGATGACAAGCAGGAGGTGCGCCGAGAGCAGCGCGGGGAGCCGGCCGAGTTCTTCCCGGAGCGGGCTCACGCGGCGTCCGGCGCCGCCAGCGCCTCGATGCGATCGGCCTGACGCTTGGGCGTCTCGACCAGTTCGCGGACGACATCCCCGCCGGGATCGCGCAGCAATTCGGCGGGCGTGCCCACGCGGATGAGCCGGCCTTCGTGCATGACGCCGATGCGGTCGGCAAGGAGCAGC
>CAZSLT010000054.1:0-16189 GCA_964607595.1 uncultured Phycisphaeraceae bacterium | reverse complement strand
GCGTCGGCCATGCGGGCGCGCATGTCTGCGTCGGCATCGGCGAGATGGAGGCGGTTGGACTCGCGGTAGAGCTCGGCGAAGATCGCCGCCTCGTGGGCGGGCTCGACATCGGGCTGGTCGGCGGGGGTTCGCCAGTCGCTCTTGCGGCAGGCGAGCAGGCGCTCCCATGAGCGGTCGATGTCGGACATGGCCAGCGTGAGCGAGTCGCGCTGGGCGATCTCGGGGAGCGGGCCGACGACGGCGGGGTCTGGGAGTTGGCGCGTGCCGGGCATGAAGGACTCGAGGGAGTCGTGGAGGGCTTTGTACTTGCGGGGGAAGCCGGCGTCGTAGAGGAGTCTGGCGGCGTCGGCGCCGGAGCAGTTGTTCTGGGCGGCGTAGATGATCGCGGCGGCGACGGGGCCGCGGTGGAGGCCGTGGTGGCAGTGGACGAAGATGGGCCCTTCGACCTCGTGGGCGGCGCGTTCGAGTTGGGCCTCATCTGAGGCATTCAGGGCGCTGTAGGCGATGGGGATGTGGACATACTTGAGCCCGTGTTTGCGGGCGCGTTCGACATCGGGGGTGGCGCCGTCGACGGAGATGATGGTGCGGACGCCCATGGCGCGGATGAGCGCGAAGTCGGCGTCGGAGACGGGCTCGGAGCCGGAGACGAGCGTCGGGGAGATTCGCGTGATGTGCTCGAGGGTGGGTTCTTCGGAGTTCGCGGCGTGTGGCGCCGGCGTTGCGGAGGGATTGACGGTTCTCCAATCGGTGTCGGGATGGGTGGCGGCGGCGGCGGCGTCGGCGTCGGTGGTCTGATGGTGCTCGCGGGCGCAGCCGGCGAGCAGGAGGAAGGCGGCGACGGCGGCGGTGGCGGCATGCGAGGTGCTGTTCATTGAGTCTTTCACGAATGCCATGAAAAACGGGGGCGGCCGCGATGGGCCACCCCCGAGCATACGCGAAACTTATGTCGGCGGTTCGGTCAGTTCTGCGGGACGGGCTTCTGCGTGAGCGGGTCGCGGACGGGGAGTTCCTCGGCGACGCCGTCGAAGAAGTCGGCCATGGTGGTGACCTTGGAGGGATCGGCGGCGGTGTCGGCGTTGCCCTTGTAGATGTCGTCCCAGCGGCCGACGATCAGGACGGCGACATTGGAGGGGTCGAGGTACTGTCGCGCGACGCGGAGGACATCGTCCTGCGAGACGGCGCGGACCTTATCGCGGTAGGTCTGCCAGTAGCTGGGGTCGCGGCCGGTCCACTCGTCGGCGATGAAGACATTGATCATGCCGTCCTTGGACTCGAAGACGCGGGGGAAGGTCTCGATGGCCTGGTTCTTGGCGGTTGCGAGTTCCTCCTCGGTGACGGGCTCGGTGCGGATCTTCTCGATCTCTTCCATCGCCACGCGGAGGGCGTAAGGGACGGTGCTGCTCTTGGAGGCGTAGGTAACGCCGAACTCGCCGGGGTACCAGACCTTGTTGGAGAAGAAGGAGCCGGCGCCGTAGGCGAGGCCTTCGTCGGAGCGGACGCGGTTCATGATTCGGCTGGTGAAGCCGCCGCCACCGAGGATGTCGTTCATGATCTCGACGGGGATGGCGTCGGGGTCGTCGCGCTTGAGGCCGCGATGGCCGAAGGTGACCTTGCCCTGTGGGACATCCTTCTCGATGTGGTAGACGCCGGGCTCGAGTTCGTGGGTCGGCGCGGGGGGATCGGGCATGCGCTCGCCCATGGCCCAGCCGGTGAGGGCCTTCTCGAGTCGGGCCTTCATGTCGGAGGGCTCGAAGTCGCCGGTGACGCCGATGATGAGGTTGGCGGGGTTGAAGATCTGATCGTGGAAGGCGATGAGGTCGTCGCGGGTGATGGACTCGAGGGACTGCTTGGTGGTGACGCGTGCCTCGAAGTGGTCGCGGCCCCACATGATGGCGTCCCACTCGCGGGAGGCGATGGAGTTGGCGTCGTCGTTGCGCTGCTTCATGTTCTCGATGGCCTCGGCCTTGAAGATGTCGATCTTCTTCTGGTCGAAGCCGGGGTTGCGGACCATGTCCATGAAGAGGGCGAAGGTCTTGTCGAGGTTGGAGGTGAGGGAGTCGAGCGAGGCGCCGGCCTGGGTGGAGCCGACGAAGGCGCCGACATTGGCGGCGTAGAAATCGAAGAGTTCGTCCATCTCGTCGGGGGAGACGGACTCGGTGCCGCCGCGACGCATCATCTGGCCGGTCATGGAGGCCAGGCCGGTCTTGTCGGCGGGCTCGAGGTAGGCGCCGCCCTTGAAGGTGAATGTGATCGTGACAAGGGGGAGTTCGTGCGAGGGCGCCATGTAGACGGGGACGACGCCGCCGTCGATCTCGAGTTCGTGGCGGTACTCCTGGGCGCGGGGCGGGGTGAACTGGAGTTCACCGAACTTGATCCCCTCGGGGCGGGGCGGGATGGCGGCCGATGCGGCGGCGGTGATCGCGGCGAGCACAAGGCCGGCCGTGATGTTGCATGTGGTGATGCGCTTCATGGTCGATTCTCCTTGTGCGTTGATCAGTTGTTCTCGGCGGCTTCGAGCTCGGCGATTCGGGTGCGGAGCTTCTTGAGGGCGAACTCCAGGACGGGCTTCATCTCGGCGGGGACCTGGGCCATCTGTGCGACGGTCTCGGTCTCGGCCTGGCGGAGTTCGTCGAGCGAGGCGCCGGCGAGCTGCTGCTCGATCTGCTGCTTGATCATGGGCGCCATCGCGGCCATCTCGGCGGGGAGGGCGGCCTTGAGGGCGGCGAGATCGGCGTCCTCGACGGAGCCGGCCTTGCGCGTGTAGGTGGCGACGGAGCGGTTGGTCTCGTCGAAGTAGGTGTTGGCGACGCGCTGGATGTCTTCTGCGGTGACGGCGGCGATGGCGCGGGGCTGGGTGTTGATGTAGTTCCAGTCGCCCATGGCCTCGTAGTAGCCGAGCTGGAGCATGATGAAGAAGGAGTTCTCGAGTTGGCGGTAGGCGTTGGCCGCGGACTGGTTCTTGACCTTTTCGAGTTCGCGGTCGGAGACGGGCTCGGTCTGGAGCTTTTTGAGTTCTTCGTACCAGGCGCGTTCGAGGTCGATGGGATCGGCGTCGCCCTTGGTCTCGGCGGAGAATGCGAAGTAGCCCGCGTACTTCATGTTGTTGTTGAAGGCGGCGGCGTTCGAGGCGATCTCCTTGCCCTCGACGAGGCCCTTGTAGAGGCGGCCGGTGCGGCCGTTGAGGATCTCGGCCATGACGGAGAGGGCGGCCTCGTCGGCGTGGTTGAATGGGACGGTGTGGTAGCGGACCTCGACCTGGGGCTGGCAGTCGCACTCGGCGTTCATGCGCATCTCGGCCATCTGCTTGTGCTCGAGTGTGACGACGGGGGGCGGCGTGGTGTCGCCGGGCTCGAGGCGGCCGAAGTACTCGTTGATGAGCGAGCGTGCCTGGGCGGGGTCGAAGTCGCCGACGATGATGCCGACGAGGTTGTTGGGCTTGTAATAGGTGTTGTAGTAGTTCTGAGCGTCCTCCATGGTGTAGGAGTTGAGGTCGCTGGGCCAGCCGATGACGGGCCACTGGTAGGGCGAGCTCATCCAGAACATGGCGTCGAACTGCTCCTGGAAGATGCCGGTGGGCGTCGACTCGGTGCGCATGCGGCGCTCCTCGTGGACGACATCGCGCTCGGCGTAGAACTCGCGGAAGACGGAGTCGTTGAGGCGGTCGGACTCCATCCACGCCCAGAGCTCGAGTTTGTTCGAGGGGACATTGATGAAGTAGAAGGTCATGTCGTTGTTGGTGAACGCGTTCATGCCCGAGGCGCCTTCGGAGGTGTAGACGCGGTCGAACTCGTTCTTGGTGATGACGGCGCGGTGGTCCTGGATGGACTTGTCGAGCTTGGCGCGGACCTCGCGCATCGCGGGTGTGTCGTTGGCGGGGTCCCACGGGTCGTCGATCTGGCCGGACTTGTAGCGGGTGTACTGCTCGCCGAGCTGGAGGGCCAAGAGCTCGGAGCGGAGTCGGGTCTGCTCGTTGCGGAAGCGGGCGTCCTCGGCGGGGTCGGGGGTGCCGATGGTGTTGGTGCCCTTGAACATCATGTGTTCGAAGAAGTGCGAGATGCCGGTGATGCCGGGGCGCTCGTTGGCGGAGCCGACCTTGGCGACCCAGCCGGCGGTGATGATGTTGGGCTGCTCGGTGCGTGGGTAGAGGAGGAACTTCATGCCGTTGTCGAGCGTGAAGATCTCGGGGTTGACCTGCTGGGCGAAGGCCGCGTGTGAGAGGGCGGCGACGGCGAGGATGCAGGCGAGGGCGCGCTGCTTCATATGGATTCTCCCTTGATTGACCGGCGGGTCGGATGCCCGATCGCGGGCTCGACCCCGAACAAACATCGACCGATAAACACGAGCCTGGGACGGCGCTAAGGGGTGAAGATACCGGAACACGGGTTGGGGGTTGCCGCGGCGGGGTTTGAGGTCGAGGGAAACCGCCTGAACAGGTGAACTTGTGGAGCGGATGCTCCGATTGATCGGGGAGGGATCGTCCACCTTCCGATGGGAGACGCCGCGCGATCATGCAACAGAAGAGTGGGCTGACAGTCCGGCGGTTTTCTCGTCATGAGCTTCAGCTTGAGGCCCGTGTGAGCGTGGCGGGTTCGTGCCTGTCGCAGGTGCGGCTGAGCGGCTCGTCGGGCGTTGATGATGGCTGGGCGTCGGCGACGCTGATTGATGCGGGCGAGGGCGGGCTGGGGCTGGCGACGGGGGTGTTCTTCCCGCGGCGGTGCATTCTGCATGTGCGCGTGAGCGACCCGGATGGCGGCGTCGAGCCGCTGCTGGCGGCGGATGTGCGCGTGCAGCGGGTGACGATGCTGGGCGCGGGTCAGGGGTATGTGCTGGGGACGGCGTTCGTTGAGCGCGGCCCGGCGCTGGCGGCGAGCGTTCAGAAGATTCTGACGCTGGTCGAGGCGGCGGGCGGCGGAGCGGAGCGCGGCGGGGCCGCGGGCGGCGCGGGGGGGATGGCGTCATGATCGGCGGCGACGATCTGCTGATCCGGTGCCTCGTTGAGGAGGGGATGGCCGAGGACGCTTCGGCGCGTGCGGCGGCGGCGCGGGGCCGGGAGACGGGCCGCGGGCTGGAGGAGTCTCTGGTCGAGGCGGGGGTGGTGAGCCGCAAGCAGATCGCGCTGGCACGGTCGGTGCTGAGCGAGTGCCCGTTCGTTGATCTCGAGCACTTTGATATTGACATTCAGAACGCGTCGCTGCTGCCGCGTGGCGTGGCGGAGAAGCACTCGGTGTTCCCGCTGTTCGCGATGGACGGCGTGGTGACGGTGGGGATGCTGGACCCGCTGAATCTGCGTGCGATCGATCAGTTGCGTCAGATTCTCAAGATCGAGCTGGACACGGTGCTGTGCGAGCGGGAGGCGCTGTCGGGGCTGATCCGCAAGGCGTACTCGCTGGCGCCGGGCCGGGCTTCGGACGATGCGTCGGAGTCGGCGCGGTCGCGTGAGTCCGACCTGACGACGGGCGAAGAGCCGATCGTTGCGGCGGTGAACCAGATCGTTGCGGACGCGGTGTCGCAGGGGGCGAGCGATGTTCACATCAGCCCGACGGAGCGCGAGCTGCAGGTGCGGTACCGGATCGACGGGGAACTGCACAACCGGCAGGGGCCGCCGCTGTCGGCGCACGCGGGGATCGTGCAGCGGCTGAAGGTGATGGGGCAGCTGGACCTGACGCAGACGCGGCGGCCGCAGGACGGGAAGTTCCGGTTCACGCTGGGGACGACCGAGGTGGATGTTCGGCTGAGCACGCTGCCGACGGTGAGCGGCGAGAATGTGGTGATGCGCCTGCTGCGGCCGAATGTCCAGATTCTGGACTTCGCGGAGCTGGGCGTCGGCCCGGAGATCTCGGGGAAGATCGAGGAGTTGATCGAGCGGCCGTACGGGATGCTGCTGGTGACGGGGCCGACGGGCTCGGGCAAGACGAGCACGCTGTACACAGCGATCAAGAAGCTGAACACGCCGGACCGGAACATCATCACGATCGAAGACCCGGTGGAGATCCGGATGCACGGCGTCCGGCAGGTGCAGACGAACGCGGCGATCGGGCTGACCTTCGCCGGGGCGCTGCGGTCGATTCTGCGGCAGGACCCGGATGTGATCCTGGTGGGCGAGATCCGCGACGAAGAGACGGCGATGATCGCGCTGCAATCGGCGCTGACGGGGCACATGGTGCTCTCGACGCTGCACACGAACGATGCGCCGGGGGCGATCGCGCGGCTGCGTGACCTGAATGTGCCGGGGTTCGTGATCAACGCGGCGGTGCTGGCGGTGGTGGCGCAGCGGCTGGTGCGGCGCGTGTGCCCGGACTGCGCGGCGCCTGCGAAGCCCGAGGCGCGGGTGATGGCGCGCTTCGGCGTGGGCGAAGGGGACGGGAGGTGGGTCGAGGGGCGCGGGTGCGCGCGGTGCGGCGGGTCGGGGTTCCGCGGGCGTGCGGGCATCTATGAGCTGCTGACGATCGACGGCGAGGTGAGCAAGGCGATCGAGGCCGGGGTGACGACGCGCGAGCTGGCGCGGATCGCGGGGGAGCGCGGGATGCGTCCGATGTGGCGGGACGGCCTGGACAAGGCGCGGCGGGGCGTGACGACGCTTGAGGAAGTGGCCAAGGCGGTGTCCTCGTTCGATGTCGATGAGGGCGCGCTGAGGTTGAGCGCATGAGCCAGTTGAACTTCCAGTACTGGGCGCTGGACCGCGCGGGGGCGGAGTCTCGCGGGACGCTTCGCGCGATGGACGAACGGGATGCGTACCGCCGTCTCGCGGCGACGGGGCTGACGCCGACGCGGCTGCGGGTTCAGCGCGAGGGCGGGCGGGTGAAGATGCGCGGGCGTCGGGTGAAGCCCGGGGACATCGCGAACTTCACTTACCAGTTCAGCGTGCTGCTGGAGGCGCGGCTCCCGGTGGTGGACTGCCTTCGGAGCATCGCCGAGCAGGAGCAGAACGAGCGGCTGCGGGCGATCTCGCTGGCGATGGCGTCGGCCGTGCAGGCGGGTTCGACGATCACGCAGGCGATGGCGCCGTACGAGCGGGTGTTCGGGACGGTGTACCTGGAGACGATGCGAGCGGCCGAGCAGTCGGGCAGCACGATCACGGTGCTTGCGCACCTTGCTGAGGATGTCGAGGAGGGGCTGGAGCTGCGGCGGGCGCTGAAGGGGGCGGTGATCTACCCGATCATCGTGGTGGTGGCGCTGGTGTCGGCGGTGATGTTCCTGGTGACCTTCGTGATTCCGCGTTTCGGCGAGATGTTCGAGAAGCGCGGGGTCGATCTGCCGCTGCTCACGCGGGGGATGATCGCGTTCGGTGAGTCGGTGACTGGTTATTGGTGGGTTTATCTGGGCGTGATCGGGGGCGGGATCGCGATTCTGCGGTCGATGTGGTCGAGCACGAAAGGTCGGCGGTCGATTGACCGATTCCTGCATCGGATCCCCCATGTCCGGGGGGTGCTGTGCGGGCTGGGGGTGAGCCGGTTCGCGGGTGTGTTCGGGATCAGTCTGTCGGCGGGGCTGGGGTTGATCGACGGGCTGGAGATGGGCGGTCGGGCGAGCGGTCGTCCGCTGCTCGAGAAGGATGCGAAGACCTTGGTGGATCGGGTGAGACAGGGCGGTCGGCTGGCCGAGTCGCTGCGTTCGTGCGACTACATGCCGCCGTTCGCCAAGCAGTTGATCCGCGCGGGCGAGGAGTCGGGCGACCTGCCGCGGATGTGCAAGATCATCGCGAAGTATTACACCCGCGAGACGATGCACCTGGCCAAGAGCACGGCGACGGTGCTGGAGCCGGTGCTGATCGCGGGGTTGACGATTGTTGTGCTGATTGTGGCGCTCGCCGTGTTCCTGCCCATGTGGGACATGGTGACGATCATGGAATGAGTCTGTTGACACCGTGCGGCACGGAACGCCGCGGCAATGAAGGAGTGGGTTATGAACCTGTGCAGGAAAAGCGGGATGGGCGTGGGCGCTCGTGCGTTTACGCTGATCGAACTGATCGCGGTGCTGGTGGTGCTCGCGGTGCTCTCGGGCGTCGCGTTGCCGAAGTACTTTGACTATTCGGCGCGGGCGAAGAGCTCGGCGCTGCAGGGCGCGCTGGGCGGGGTCCGCTCGTCTTTGGCGAACTTTTTCTCGAACTCGGTGGTCGAGGGGACGGCGGCGTACCCGACGCTGGCGGAGTTGACGACCAGCGGCGATGTGCTGATGGATGAGATGCCGATCAACCCGTACAACGGGCTGAGCAATGTGATCGCGGCGACCGGCGCCGAGGCGGCGGCGCGGACGGTGTCGGGCACCGCGGGCTGGCGCTACTATGTCGATAACACGCAGGACCCGCCGGTCGCGGTGTTCTATGCCAACAGCGACGACGAGACGAAGGTCTCGGACGGCGCGGGCGACTTCAAGACCGCCAACGACCTTTGAGTATCCGGTGCGAACCGGGGCTGATCCGCTCGGAGCGCGCTGGAGGGCGCTCCGGGCGGATTGACGCATGGGGCTCGCGGCATGGCCAGTCGGACGACAAACATGGCTCGCGGCGGTCGCGCCTTCACGCTGATCGAACTGATCGCGGTGATGGTGCTGGTGGCCGTGGCCGCGGTCTCGGTGGCGCCGGTGATGGACACGGCGGACCGTGTTCGCCGGGCTGGGATGCGCGACGAGGTGGCGCGGCGGCTGCTCATGGCGCGTTCGCACGCGATGACGGTCGGGCGGCCGACGGGCGTCTGCTTCGACCTGGGCGACCAGACCGCGGCGATGATGGAGATCGCCACGGCGGGCGGCGCGCCTGCCGAGATGGACGCCGACGGGAACAGTGACTCGCTGTCGGCGATGTTCTCTGGGGCGGCGATCACCGACGCGGACCTGGACGACGCGGATGTGTACGACACGCTGTGGTTCTCGCACGACGGCTCCCCCCACTTCCGCACGGACGCGGGCGTGCTCATCGGCGGCATCGCTCGGGACGCGGTGATCACGATGGAGGGCGGTGCGGTGGTGACGGTGCGGGCGGTGACGGGGCTGATCGAATGAGGCGGCGCGGGTTCACGCTGATCGAGGCGATCGCGGCGATCGTGATCCTGGGGCTGATCGCGCCGGTGTCGATGGTGACGCTGCGCGACGCCGCGGCGGCGCGGAGCGAGTCGATCCAGATGACCCGGGCGTCGTGGCTGGCGTGCGCGGTGATGGAGACCGTGCTGGCTGACGCCGCGAGCGACGAGGGCGGGCTTGGGTTCGCGGCGTTCGCGGACGCCGATGCGTACCTGAACACACCGGGCACGGGTCTGGCGGCGCGCTTCGCGGAGACGACGGCCTTCTACGAGGGGCTGGGGTTCGGGTGGGCGCTGGACATCGGCGGGCTGGTGTCGGCGTCGGGCGGCGTGACGGGTGAGGCGGATGAGGATGTGTACCGGGTGGTGACGGTGACGGTGTCGTGGGTCGGCGCTTGGCGCGGGTCGAAGGACTACGAACTGAGCGCGCTGGTCTCGGACCCGACGGAGTGACACGAGCATGATGCACGGGCTGCGACATTCCGGGTTCACGCTGGTCGAGACGATCGCGGTGATTCTCGTTCTGGGCGTGCTGGCCGGGGTGACGGCGCCGCTGATGGTCGGTGCGGCGGGGTCGTACGCCGATGCGCGAGACGGCCGGCGCGCGGTCGAGGATGCATCCTTCGCGCTGGACCGGATCGTGCGGATTCTGCGGGAGGCGCCGTCGGACGCGACGGCGGGCGAGCCGGGGTTCGCTTCGGCGGACGCGGACGGGTTTGAGCTGGCGGACGGGACGGAAGTGTCGCTGTCGGGGACGGATCTGATGTTGTCGATCGCGGGCGGCGCGGCGGCGCCGTTGTGCCGCGATGTCGCGGTGTTTGAGCTGACCTACCGCGGCGCGGACGGGGCGGTGCTGGACTTCGGCGGCGGGGATGTGCCGGGGGATGCGGCGCGGGTCGAGATTCGGATCGCGGCGTCGGGGCAGGAAATGCGGACGGCGGTGTTCCTGCGGGCGACGATGGAGGCGGAGTCATGAGCGCTCGTAGGAGGGGTGTGGTGATCGGCGCGGTGGTGCTGGCGCTGGTGCTGGTGAATGCCGCGGTCGTGATGAGCGCGGTTGGCGCTGCGGACGACGGGGTGCTGGCGGCGGCGCGGGCGTCGACGCTGCGTGCGTTCTTCGCGGCGGAGTCGGGCGTTCACATGGTGGTGACGGAACTGGGCGCGGGGCGGGATGTGCCCGAGGGGGAGATCGAGTTGCCGGGGGGCGCGGTGATCGAGGTGAGCGCCTCGGCGGAGTCGCCGCCGATGGATGTCGAGATCCGGGGCCGTTATCTGGACGCGGTGCGCGTGATCCGGGTGAGTATTGAGTGAGATGCGGCAAAGGGCCGGGGCTATCGGGCCGATGCCAACGGATGCCGGTCGGGCGATGGAGAACCTGTGAGACGCAAATCGATCGCCATTCTGTTGACCCCTTCGCGGCTCGAGGTCGTGCTGCTGTGCGGCGGTCGCGCCGAGGGCGGCGTGGTGACCTCGCTGGACGCGGCCTCGTGGGAGACCGCTTGGAGCGCTGCGCTGCGGCCGCTCGATGAGGCGCTGCGGGCTTCGGTGGAGACGGTGAACGGTCGCGGCCTGGAGGCGACCGTGCTGCACGCCGGGCCGGAGGCCCTGGTGCAGTTGTTCAGCTATCCCGGCAAGCGCCTGCAGGCGCAGCACGCGGCGACGCTGGCGCTGGGCGAGCAGTTCGGCGGTCCGCTGGCGGAGTGTCCGCACGCGGTGTCGTTCGTCGGGGCGGATCGCGAGGGCGAGCCGGTGCAGTCGCACTTCATCGGTTGCGCCAATACCGAGCACGGGGCGCGGCTGGTCGCGGACTGGGCCGTGCGCGCCGGGCTGAAGATCGGACGGATCGCGCCGGTGGAGGCGGGGACACTCGCCTCAATGGCGCAGCGAGCGGTCGAGGGCAAGGACCCCGGCGTGCTCGTGAGTCTGCGGCTGGGCGAGGACGGCTCGGCGCTGGGCGCTTCGGACGGCGGATCGCTGCGGATGCTTCGACCGGTCGATGTGGACATGGGCGTGCTGGTCGAGGCGATCACGCGTCCGATTCAGACGGAACAGGGCGGCGCGTCGGTGACGCTGACGCACGAGGAGGCGCGGGCGATGCTCTTTGAGCACGGCGTGCCGGAACGAGCGGCGGTGCTCGACGCGGGGCGGGGGCTGCGCGGCTCGGACCTGCTGCCGCTGCTGCAGCCGGTGCTGCAGCGGTGCGTGGTGCAGGTTCGTCAGACGCTGCGGTTCGGGCTGGACGATGGCGCCAAGTCGCACGCGCGGCTGCGTGTGGAAGGCCCGGGTTCGCGGATTCCTGGGCTTGCGGCGTTGATCGCCGAGGAGACGGGCCTGCCGCTGGAGTCGGCGGGCGGGACGGGCGCGGGGTTTGACTCGCCGGGGTACGGCGAGGGCGACCTGATGACGGCGCTGGCGGCGCTGCCGCGTGATGTGAGTCTGGTGCCGCGTGCGGTCGCGGCGGCGCAGCGCGAGCGGAAGTTCAAGCGGATGCTTGCGGCGGGTGTGGCGCTCGCGGGGGCGGCGGTCGGGATCGACGCGGCGATGACCTCCGCGGAGTACGGAGCGACGCTGGGGCAGATCCGGGCGGTCTCGGCGTCGGCGGCCGAGGCGCGATCGCTGCTGGAGGCGCGGACGGCGTACGAGTCACGGCGCGGCGCGCTGGGCGCGGTCAAGAACGCGGCGGGCTCGCTGCTGGGCGGCGGGGTGCCGTGGTCGGCGGTGATGCGCGAGATCGCGCTGGCGGCGCCGACGGAGATCAGAATCATTGAGCTGTCCACCCGTCGCGAGGGCGGCGGGTCCGTGCTGTTCCTTCGCGGGTATCTGCTCTCGCCGGACGGCTCGACGCCGGACCCGCGCGGGATCGGCGCGTTTCTGAACACGCTTGCGGAGTCGCCGCTGTGCGCCTCGGTGTCGATGGGTGACACGCAGCGTTCGATGATGGAGTCGCGCGGGGCGCTGCAGTTCTCGGCGACGGTCCGGTGCCATGAACTGCCGCTGCTGGCGCTGGCGGGGTCGGAGGTGTCGGAGTGAGCGGCGCAAGTAACAAGAACACGCGGAGCCAGACGCCGGCGGTGTGCGTGATCGCGCTGGCGATGTGCGCCGGCGGATCGATCATGGTGCTGGGGCCGATGCGGCAGCGGCTGGCCGATGCGCGGGCGGAGCTGGAGTCGATCCAGGATGTGGCGTCGCGGGCGGGCGAGTTGCTTGCCGGCAAGCCGATCGTGGAGCGGGACAGCGCGAGAGTCGAGTCGGAGATCGCGGCGATCAGCGGGGCGGGCGCGGCGCTTGCGGACCCGACGGCGCTGGTATCGCGGCTGAGCGACCTGGCGCGGGAGGCGGGGGTCGATGTGAACCGTGTGTCGCCGCGGATGCTCGACGCGGAGAAGTTGTTGTCCGGCGTGCTGCGGCCGCGGGCGGTGGTGGCGACGACGATTCAGGCGACGGGGAACTTCGAGGCGATCGGCGCGTTTCTGGCGGCGCTGGAGCGGCAGGACATGCTCGGGGGCGTGCAGAGCGTGCGGCTGACGCCGATTCTCGGTGATGCGGGCTCGGACCTGAGCGCGACGATCGAGCTGCTGCACGCCGCGTTCACGATTCCTTCGCAAGAGGAACTGGCGGCGATCGCGCTTTCGATGCAGGGTATTGAGGGGAGCGGACCATGACGATGAACCGTGAGCGGTGGATCGTGATCGCGGCGCTGTCGCTGCCGACGCTCGTGGCGCTGCTGGCGCCGCGTGCGGGGATCGGCGGTGCGCCCTCGAAGGCGCAGGCGTTCAACGGCGCACCCGGCGCGGGGGTTGTCGCGTCGCTGCCGTCGGCGCCGAAGCCGACGGGCGTGCAGAACGCGGCGCTGGAGCGGGCGCGGGAACTTGCGGGCGGCGGAGCGGTGGAGTCTCCGTTCCTGGAGCCGACGGAGGAGAGCGCGACTCCCGCGGATGTTCCGGGCGCGCCGGTGGGGTGGGAGTCCCGGCTCAGCGAGATGGTGAAGTTGTCGACGGTGTTCGGCGGGGCGCGCGGCGATGCCGCGGTGATCAACGGGAAGTTCTACGCGGTGGGGAGCGAGATCATCGAGGGCGTGACGATCGAGTCGATCGATGTGGCGGGACGGAGCGTGGTTGTGGTGACCTCGGATGGCGAACGGTATCAGTTGACGATGGCGGCGCGGCGCGAGGACCCGACGGTGGTGACTCGGGTGGAAGAGTAGGCAGCAGGGATCAGGCATCAGGGTCTGATGCCCCTCACCTGTCACTCGCGTTGCTCGTGACATCCTCTCCCCGGGGGGGAGAGGGAACTATGGCAAACCATTTTCGAGAATCTCGAAGTCGATGACGAGGTTGCAGATCTCGTTGTTGGCGTCGAGCCCCCAGAATGGCGTGTACATCCCGTCGCCGTAGCCGGAGGGCCACAACGCGACGGGGAATGGGCTAGTCACACCGAGTTGGCCGACGCCGCCGACTGAACTGTGACTCAAGATGGCGTCTAGCTGAATATTGAACGCATCTTCCCAATCGCCGTCGGTGTCGGCATTGAACTTCTCTACCGGCGCGGCTTCAGCGATGCAGGCCATGCCGTGGTCGACGCCGACACCGCCGCGCATTTCTTCTTCGCTTTCCAGAATGGCCGGGTCTTCGCCCTCGAACAGGGCGAGTTCGTACCGCGTTGGTGTCTGGAGTCTGAACCAGATGCCTGCGAGGACGACGCGGGGACGATTGTCTTTGTCTGTGAGAGTTGCGGCGAAGGTTGGATATTCACCGGTCGGGACCGATCGGGCGAATGTTTGCGGCCCTGCAAGCAGAAGATGCGGATCACTCGCGACAAGTCGGCCGGTTACGATCTCGATTTTGCCGGTGTCGTGAAACCGGAGGTGGCCGCGATCGCCGCCTTTCTTGATGATGTTGCCCAGCATGTCCATGATCGTGCGCGGGTCTTCAGCGCTGCGCACGGGCGCGCCGTCGTAGAGGTCCTTGCGGAGTGGCGGGAACTCCCCCACTACTCAGCCGCCGCCCACCGTGACCTGCGTGACGCGTTCGACTTTGCCGGCCGCGATCTTGTCGAAGCCGGAGCCGAGTTCGCCGATGGGGTCGGGGGGGACGATCTCGACTTTCTTCTCGCCGAGCTTGGCCTGGCCCGACTCGACGCGTTGCTGGAACTCGCGGCACTCCTGGAGGAGGCGGTCGAGGATTTCTTCTTCCTTGACATTGGCGACGCGTTCGCCCTGGACATAGATGATGCCGCGACGGTCGCCGGCGAAGACGGCGACATCGGCGCCCTCGGCCTCGCCGGGTCCGTTGACGATGCAGCCCATGACGGCGACTTTCATCGGGACGCGGATCTCGGCGGCGAGGACCTTGCGGACATCCTGGACGAGGGTGAAGAGGTCGACCTGGATTCGGCCGCAGGTCGGGCAGGCGATGAGGTCCACGCCCTTGCGCTCGCGGAGGGAGAGGGAGTACATGAGTTCCAGCCCGTCCTGGACCTCGAAGATGGGGTCGTTGGCGTAGGAGATGCGGATGGTGTCGCCGACACCGTTGCAGAGAAGTCCGGAGAGCGCGGCGATGGAGCGGATGGCGCCGGTCTCGCGTGGGCCGGCGTGGGTGACGCCGAGGTGGAGCGGGTAGTCGAATCGCTTGGAGATCTCGGAGTAGATGTCGGTGACGAATGCCGCGTCCATGGACTTGGCGCTGATGCAGATGTCGTGGAAGTCGCGCTCGCGGAAGATGTCGAGGTATTCCTCGAGCTTGGCGATCATGAGACCGAGCATGTGGGCGTGCTTGCCACCGACCTTATTCTTCTCGAAGAACTTGCCGAGCTCGACCATGCGCTTCTGCTTGTCGCGGCGCTCGATGATCGAGCCCTCGTTGACACCGACGCGGATGGGGAGGTTCTTCTCCTTGCAGGCGTCGATGACCTCGTTGACCTGGTCGCGGTCGTTGATGTTGCCGGGGTTGAGGCGGATCTTGTGGACGCCGGCCTCGACGGCCTCGAGGGCGCGCTGGAAGTGGAAGTGGACATCGGCGACGATCGGGACGCGGACCTGGGGGATGATCTCGCGGAGGGCGTCGGTGTCCTTGCGTTCGGGGACGGCGACGCGGACGACATCGGCGCCGCCTGCCGCGAGCTTGTGGATCTCGGCGACGCACTTGTCGATGTCGTGCGTGTACCCGGCGGTCATGGTCTGGACGACGACGGGCGCGGGGCCGCCGAGGTGGGCGGGCGAGTCGGGGGTGGCGTCGGGGTGGCGCTTGGTGGGCGCGCCGCCGCCGATGCGGACGATGCCGACGCGTTCGTCGCCGAGGATGATCTGGCGTGTGGGCCTGCGTGGGTTCATATGGGTCAATGGTAGCGGGCGGAGCGGGATGGGAAGGCGGGAGGCAGCAGGCAACAGGCATCAGGCATCGGATGGCGATCCGGGCGGTGGTGATGATGGTTCCGGCGGGTTGAGCGCTGGGTCAGGAGGCTGAGGAGTCGGAAGGGAGCCCTCACCCCCCCCACCCTGCCCTCTCCCAAGGGCAGAGGGGGCGGCGTGGTCGCGGAGGTGACGCTCGGCGCCGGGCGGGTTGGCGAAGCGGAGGCGGCGCATCGCGCCGAGCGGCGCGATCAATGGAACGAGCATGTAGCCAGCCGTGCCGATCAGCAAGAGCACTCCCATCGGCATCGCGACGGCGGCAAGGATCGCACCGAATGTCGCGAGCAATGCTGTCAACGGCCAAGCGCACGATGCCACGCATAACGCGTGCATCGCGGTCTGGTGAGGTGAACGGCCGCGAATGATCAAGGATGCAATCAGGTACAGCACGCCCCACCAGACAGCGGCGAACACTGTGATCACGAAGAGCAGGGCGAACGAAAAATACAGTCCCGCTCCGCCGATTTTTTGGGTCATCCAGTTCGAGCCAGTGCCGGCCGCGAGGACGAACGCGGCGATCCAGATCGCCGCCGTCGGCAGCAGCACCGCCTCGGCGAGATTCCATAGAAACAGGCGGAACGCGGCGTCGACAGATGGCGTGCAACGCTGGAATTCATTCCCGGCGTTCTCGAAGATTGCCCTGATGGTGCCCCGCCGGGCTTCGCGGATCGATCGTGATTGCCAGGTCGCGCCCGGCCTGCGCTCCGGAAGTGATCCGGCGATCGATTCTCCGCACTCAGGGCAATGACCGTCGCGGGTGAGGCCGCCC
>CAZSLT010000053.1:3324-16200 GCA_964607595.1 uncultured Phycisphaeraceae bacterium | reverse complement strand
CGACCTGCTGTGCTTCACGGACAGCGGGCGCGTGTTCAAGATCAAGGTGTACGAGATTCCGCAGATGGCGCGGACGGCCAAGGGCCGTTCGGTGCGGAACCTGATCGAGCTGCGGGACGGCGAGAAGACGGTGGCGTTTCTGCCGATCAAGGACTTCGAGAAGGGCGAGGACTTCCTGTGCTTCGCGACGGCGCTGGGCAGGATCAAGCGGACCTCGCTGCGGCTGTATCAGAATGTCAACCGGTCGGGGATCATCGCGATCGATCTGAACGAGGGCGATGAGCTGATCGGCGTGACCTCGACGACCGGGCGGGATCACCTGCTGCTGGGCACGCGCGAAGGGATGGCGATCCGCTTCCGCGAGAGCGACGCGCGGGCGATGGGGCGCGGCGCGGCGGGGGTCAAGGGGATCGAACTGGGCGAGGAGGACCGGGTCGTCGGGCTGGTCCGGATCGAGATGACCAGCGACGACGACAACTCCGCGGCGGACGCGGGGCTGGACCTGCTGACGGTGACCGAGCACGGCTACGGCAAGCGGACCGCGGTGAGTGAGTACCTCGTTCAATCCGAGGGTGAGGGCGGCGTCGTGGAGTATCGCGCGCAGTCCCGCGGCGGCAAGGGCCGCATCGACATCCGCACGACGGAGCGGAACGGGATGGTGGTGGCGGTGCGCGCGGTGACGGAGGACTCGGGCGTGGTGTTCGTGACGCGGGACGGGCTGCTGGTGCGCACGCCTGTGACGCAGATCTCACGGATCGGGCGGAACACGCAGGGCGTGCGGGTGGTCAATCTGCGCGAGGGGGACCGGCTGATCGCGGCCGCGGTGACGCCGCCTGCCGAGGAAGGCGAGGACGGCGCGGGGGGGGCTGGGGCAGAGCCGGCGGCGGAGTAGCGGGTCGGTGGGTGTCGTGTAGACTGGCGTGCGCACCTACGGGAGCTGTGCATGGCGACGGACTGGTCAGAGAACATTGTGATCTGCGATCTGGGCGATGAGCCGGACCTGTCGGACGAGCTCAACGACATTTATGCGCGCATCAGCGAGAGCGCGCAGAAGACTCCGTGCCTGGTTCTCAACCTGCAGTCCGTGACCTACCTGAACTCGTCGAACATTGCGCAGTTGCTGCGTCTGCGGAAGGCGATCGCCGAGGCGGGGCGGAAGCTGCGGCTGTGCGCGGTGAGCGACCCGGTGTGGTCGGTGATGCTGCTGACGGGGCTGGACAAGGTCTTCGAGTTCCTGCCAGACAAGGCGAGCGCGATCGCCTCGCTGCAGATCGAGGGGTAGGCGGGGGCCGGTTCGAGGAACTCGGGGAAGAACATGGCTCGCCCTCGCACGCTCGGGCCGAGCCATGGCACCCGACTCCGATCAGTTTGTGCAGGAATTGACCCAGTCGGCGATGACGATGTTCAGGTCGTCGATGCTGACCCATCCGTCGCCGGAGGCGTCGCCCTGGGCTCGGGCCATGTCGGGCCCGGCGAGCCAGTTGGAGAGGACGAGGTTGAGGTCGTCGATATCCACGAAGCCGCTGGAGTTGAGATCGCCGAGGCACACGGGGATCGGCGCGGTGCCGTGGATGGAGAGCGTCCACGAGTTGAGCGTGCCCTGATCGGGCGTGATGGTGTCGCGGAGGCGGAGGGTCCATGTGCCGGCGGACATCTCGTCCCAGTGGCGGACGGATGTGAAGACATAGGAGTCGTAGTGATCGGCCGAGTCGTTGTGGCGGGTGGCCATCACCGAGGTGGTGCCGGAAGGGGCGACGAGCTCGACTTCGAGGTCGCCCCGGTAGGTGTGGGTGGCGTCGAGGGAGACCTCGACATGCTCGATGCGGATGTCGTCGGTGATGGTGATCGAGCGCTCGGTCCAACTGCCGGAGCCGTCTGGGACGATCACGCCCGCGACATCGATCTGTGAGGCGGAGACGGGCGGGCTGACATGCTGCCACGACTGGGCGAGGGCGACGGCGGCCTGCGCATCGACGGCGCCGAATCCGTAGTCGTAGGAGATGTCGTGTCCCGCGGCGTTCTGGTGCCAGCCGAGATTGTTCGGGTCGTTTTTGCGTGCGGAGTTGACGAGCACATGCTGGACATCGCGCCAGGTGAGATCGGGGCGGGCCTGGAGCATGAGCGCGACGACGCCGGCGCAGAGGGGCGAGGCGGCGCTGGAGCCGCCGAAGATCGTGGTGTAGGGGTTGGGGCCCTGGTTCGTCGTGACGATGGCGCGGGCGTTGCCGTTGCTGGGCGCGACGACCATGAGCGACGAGCCGGGCTCGCTGCCGAAGGACATGTTGAAGTGTGAGCGGGTGTCCTGGTCGCCGATCCAGCCGACGGAGATGGTGAACCGGCTCGAGGAGTAGGGGTCGTAATCGGTGCGGTCCGTGAGGCCGCCGTTGCCGGCGGCGAAGACATAGATCTGGCCGAGGCCGTTGCGGCCGGTCGTCACGCCTTCGACGAGGGCGGCGCGTTCGACGCTGCTGAGGTAGCGGATGCCGGAGTTGTCGACGGGGCCCCAAGAGTTGTTCTTGACGCTGATGATGTCGTTGGCCCAGCCGAAGGCCTCGGCGATGCGGTCCACGGTGCCGATGTACTGGGTGGTGAACTTTGAGTCGAAGGCGACGCCGCGGACGCCGATTCCGTTGAGACCCTTGGCGCTGAGCAGCCCGGCGACGCGTGTGGCGTGCGAGCCGTTGACGGCGCCGTCCTGGGAGTAGGCGTCGAGGCGCTGGCCGAGGAGGTCTTCGTGGTTGGGGTTGGCGCCGCTGGTCTCGGCCTGGCCGATGACGATGCCCTGACCGGTGAAGCCCATCGCCCAGACGGGCTCGACATTGAGGTCGGCGCCGGGGAGGAGCAAGTTCTTGAGGTGCCACTGATCGGGGTAGAGCGGGTCGTCCCCAAGGATGGGGCCGTCGTCGTCGTCGCCGCGGTCGTTGATCTCGTGCTGCTCGCTGACATAGGCCTCGTCGATGCCGCGGACGCGGGCGAGGCGGTCGGCGAGATTGATGGCGCGGCGGACGGAGCCGGCGTCGACGAGCCAGAATCCGGGCGCGGCGGCGATGGGCTCGACGGCGGCGCCGTCGAGACGGGCGACGGTGTCGCGCAGGAGTTGTTCGTTGTCGCAGCGGACGACGACGGCGCTGGTGAGGATGGAGAGGCGGCCTTCGAGGAGCGGTCCGCCGTCGGGGTGTTTGGCGCGCCGGTCCATGACGACGGACTCGGCGATGACGGCGGCGGCGTTGATATCGCCGCGGACGCGGAGGGTCTGCCGGCCCTCGTGTGTGGGTGTGGAGACGATGGCGGCGGGCGCGGCGAGGGCGGATCCGGCCAAGAGGACGAGTGCTGTGGCCGCGGTCATGAGTGCTTGTGGTGCGGCGCGCAAGTGCTGGCTCCCTGTCGTGCGTCCATTCGGCGCCTCGGTCCGCGCACGGGGCGTGGACGGATGCGGTCGTGCCCGTCGGGTCGCACGATCATTAGACGATACGCACGGGACAACTCCAAGCCCTCGTGGGAATCCGGGCCGAGATTGGGGGTGTGGGTCGTGCTGGGCGGGATCGCGCGGGCTGTTCGGCGTCCGATAGCACTTTATGCGTCTCGGCGGGGTCCGGGCCGGTAGACTCGTGCGATGACGACGATCGCGGCGGCCTCGCCCAAACAATCCACGAACGCCGACGCCGGAGTGTGCTGCCTTCGCGGCGTTTCCAAGGTCTATCGCAAGCCGGACGGATCGGTGCTGGTCGAGGCGCTGCGGGGCACGGACCTGATGATCCCGCGGGGCCAGTATGTGGCGATCATGGGGCCGTCGGGGTCGGGCAAGTCGACGCTGATGAACATCCTTGGGTGTCTCGATCAGCCGTCGGGCGGGCAGTACCTGCTGGACGGGCGGGATGTGGCGACGCTGCCGGACGAGGAGTTGTCGCAGTACCGGGGTCGGAAGATCGGGTTTGTGTTCCAGGCGTTCAACCTGATCTCTCAGTTGACGATCGCGGAGAACGCCGAGGTGCCGCTGGTGTACCAGGGGATGAAGCGCACCGACCGGGCCGTGCGGGCCAAGCGGGCGCTGGAGCGCGTGGGGCTGGGGGACCGGATGGAGCACCGGCCGTCGGAGTTGTCGGGCGGTCAGCAGCAGCGTGCGGCGATCGCCCGGGCGCTGGTGGCGGACCCGGTGGTGCTGATGGCGGACGAGCCGACGGGGAACCTGGACTCGGCGACGGGTCGTGCGATTCTGACGATGTTCGACGAGCTGCACGCGGGGGGGATGACGATCATCATGGTGACGCACGACGACTCGGTGGCGTCGCGTTGCCAGCGCGTGGTGCGGCTGCGGGACGGGCTGGTTGAGTCCGACCTGATGAACTGAGCGCGGGTCAGGGGTTGCCGTAGTCCTCGGCGCAGAACAGCCGGGCGGGGACATGGGCGAACAGCGCCAGCGTAAACCCGACGAAGACATAGAGCGCCGGCGACAGCAACGCCAGCAAGAGCCCTTGATCCGCCAACGGCAGGATCTGTTCGAACGAGTCGCGGAACATGAGGTAGGTCGCTCCGAGCATGACGAGTTGCATCAGCCCGATGATGCACATGACGATGCCGGAGGCGATGAGCAGGACGCGGAGCGTGGAACGGGGCGTCATGAAATGTCTCCCGGGGTATCGGGTGTCGGTGTGACCTTGGTGGCGCACTCGGGGCAGATCGAAGAAGCATGACCGGAAAGGTCGTAGCCGCACTCGTGGCAGCGGTTCTCGGCCAACGGGAAGGCGCAGTCCACGACGAAGCGTCCACCGACGAAGAGGTAGAGGCCAGCGCCTAACTCGATGCCGCTCACGATGACGCGCAGAATACTCGTGCTGCTCACTAATCCCGGGCCGAATCCTTGCCGGGTGTAGAGAGCCCATTGAGAGAAAATCTGGGAAGCATCTCTCAGCAGGTCGTACGCGCCGACGACCAGAAAATACACGCCCAGGATTTTCATAAGAACTCGGAACATGGCCCGCTGGGTCATAACGACGACTCCTCTCGAGGCGCCGCGGAGTCGGGGTCGCCACCGGACTTCGGCGGTTCGCCGAATGCCATTTCGAGGACTCGAGCGCCGCCGAGGAACAGGTACAATCCGGCGGCCACCAGCACCAGGGGAGCGATGTACCAGGCGAGATTCGCGATCACCCGGAAAGTCGAGAAAGTCGTGTCATCCGACTCAATCATATATGACACCATGCCGACGACTCGCTCCACGAGCATCGAGCATCCTGCGATCACAAGGAAGACTCCGCCGGCCTTCATCACGACTTGGAACAATGCGAGCTGAGTCATCGTGTTGGCTCCGAAGGGCGGGGAAAGGCTGCGGGGTCATCCGGCTTCGTCGAAGACAAATCCGAGCACGATGGGCCAGAACTGCGCGTGGCCGTAGGCGGCGTATTCCTGCGGGGCCTCAAGTTTGACGACTTCCTCGCGGCCTTTGCCCTGCGCCTTGGCGTCGAGGACGAGTTCGCGCACGCGGTCGAAGTAGGCGCGCTGGGCGCGGAGCGCGCCGGCGTCGGTCACGGCGCCGTGGCCGGGGACGACGATGGTGTCGTCGTTGGTCATGCGGATGAGCTCGAAGAGCGAGCGCTGCCAGCCCGCGGTGTCGCACCCGCCGGTGGCGTCGCAATACGGGTGGAGGTTGTGGAAGAGCAGGTCGCCGGTGTGCAGGACATTCTCATCAGGGAAGAAGACGGCGACATCGTTGTCGGTGTGGCCCGCGCCGAAATGGTGGAGTTGGAACTTGATCTCCCCCACTTCGCGCGTCGGGTGATCGGTCGCGAGCGTCTCGGTCGGCACGAAGTCCTCGGCGCTGAGCGTCGGGGCGCGCTCGGCGAACCGCTCGAGGTAGGGCGCGGCGAGCTTCACCTTCGCTTCCGTCCCCTGGAGGTTGTTCGCGGCGTCGGCGGCGCCGCGTGTGTAGCGGGCGAGCTGGGTGCGCACGCGGTCGGGGACCTTGGCGTGGGCCAGCACGGTGTGGTCCTTGGTGAAGGCCCAGTTGCCGCCGGTGTGGTCGGCGTGGTGGTGGGTGTTGATGACGAGCGAGAGTTCGCCCTTCCCGGATGAGTACGGGGCGATCCCGGCCTCGCGTTTGAGGAGCTCGCCGAAGGGGGCGTTCTTGCAATCGATGAGGACGGCGTGGTCGCCGTTGGCGACGACCAGGGCGTTGCCGCCCTCGCCGGCGGCGACCATCATGCCCGAGGCGTTGCCGGTGGCGCCGGGGAGTCTCTGCGGGCCGCGGGCGATGCCGGACCAGTCGAGGTAGGTGAAGGGGACGAGCTCGCGTCGGCGGGCGAGTGCTGGTGATGCGATGAAGGGCAGCGCGGCGGCCCCGGCCGCGACCCGGATGAATTGGCGGCGTGTGACGGTCATGGCGTCGCTCCTCTGCGGGGTGGTCCGATCGGGGCATGGTACCCCGGTGTCGCGGCCGGCAGGGTCGCGGGTGGGATGCAGGGGTCGCGGGGGCGGATGGGACTGTCTACACTCCCCGTCCCGCCCCCCCGCCCCCCCCCCCCCCCTGCCCTCAGAATCGCGACCCGGCGCGGGCGCGGCGGGCGACGAGTCGGGTCCGGAGGGACGACTCCGGCCAATTCAACTCCTTTGAGGACTCCACGGTGAAAGCAGTCGATCTCCGCCCCGGTACCGCCGTCCGCATGGACGGGAAGCTGTATGTGATCGCCAAGTTCGAGCACCGCACGCCGGGGAACCTGCGTGCGTTCATCCAGGCGAAGCTGCGCGATGTGATGAACGGCGGGTACATCGAGAAGCGGTTCGCGTCGAGCGACGAGCTGGAAGAGGTTTCGCTGGACAAGCGTCAGTGCGAGTACCTGTATCCCGAGGCGGACTCGTTCGTGTTCATGGACGCGGAGACATTTGATCAGTTCAATGTGCCGCGGGAGGTCGCCGGGGAGGCGATGATGTACCTGCGTCCGAACGCGGAGACGATCATCATGTTCCTCGAGGGGAACCCGCTGTCGCTGGAGTTGCCGGCGTCGGTGGAGTTGAAGGTGACGGAGACGGCCCCGGGGATCAAGGGGGCGACGGCGACGAACCAGTTGAAGGAAGCGACGCTGGAGACGGGGCTCAAGACGCGTGTGCCTCCGTTCATCGCCGAGGGCGAGGTCATCAAGGTCTCGACGGCGGACGGTTCCTACCAGTCGCGTGCGTAACGCACGAAGGGCGTGACCATGGCCGATGCGGTGATCGAGAGACTGGACCCGCGTGACCTGGCGACGGTCGCGCACCTGTACAACACGATCTTCCGGCCGGAGCGGGACGAGGCGTGGATCCGGAACCGGATGCGCGGTCGGCACAACCCGCTGGTGATGGTGGCGCGGATCGGCAGCGACGCGGTGGGGTTCTATGTCGGCTTTGAGTTGAAGCCGGGCACGCATTTCACCTGGCTGGTGGGCGTGGTTTCGGACCTGCGGCGGACGGGGGTCGCGACGCAGTTGATGCACAGCGCCGAGGACTGGTGCCGCACCGAGGGGTACAACCGGATGCGGTTCGAGTGCGACAATCGCATCCGGCCGTTCCTGATCTTCGGGATCGCCAACGCGTACGACATCGTGGGGATTCGATGGGACCAGGACCGGATGTCGAATCTGATCATCTTCGAGAAGGGGCTGGGCGGCCCCGGCGACTCGAGGTAACCCGCGCGCCGGAGCGGTTGGCGCTGGCGGGGCTGCTCGTCAACGCGCTGCTGGCGCTGGGAAAGTTCATCGCCGGGGTGCTGGGGAACTCCTTCGCGCTGGTGGCGGACGCGGCCGAGTCGCTCGTGGACATTTTCGGCTCGCTGGTGATCTGGGGGGCGCTGCGCTACGGCGGGCGTCCGCCGGACGAGGGTCATCCGTTCGGGCACGGCAAGGCCGAGGCGCTGGGGGCGCTGGCGGTGGCGGTGATCGTGGCGGGGGTCGGAGTGACGGTGGGGTGGCACGCGGTGGAGGGCATCCGCACGCCCCAGTCGGTTCCGGCGGACTTCACGCTTGTGGTGATCGTCGCGGTGATCGCGGTGAAGGAGACGATGTACCGGGTGACGCGGCGGGCGGCGCGGAACGCGGGCGGCAGCGCCGGACTCGCCGACGCGTGGCACCACCGGGCGGACGCGATCACTTCGCTGGCGGCGTTTGTCGGGATCCTCGTGGCGGTCATCGGCGGCGAGGAGTACGCGAGCGCGGACGACTGGGCGGCGCTGGTGGCGTCGGCGGTGATCATGATCAACGCCTGGATCATGGCGCGGGAGCCGGTGCACGAACTGCTGGACAAGTCGCTTGATGGGGTTGCGGCTCGATGCACACAGATCGCGCTCGGCGTCGAGGGGATTCGGGGGGTGGAGCGTTGCGATGCGCGGCAGAGCGGTCGGATGTACCGGGTGGTGATGCACGCGGAGGTGGACCCGGCGATGAGCGTGGCCGAGGCGCACGCGCTGACGGGAAAGATCAAGGCGGCGGTGCGGGGGGAGATGCCGCGTGTGCAGTCGTTATTGATTCATGTGGAGCCGTGGGATCAATCAGGGTCTCGGAACCATCATTAAATCAATTCGCCATCCCGACTCAGCGTGCTGAGGATCAATGACGGCCGCGCGATCTTGCAACCACTCTTCATTTTGAGTGAAATAGGTGAGTCGCTGAGGGCCAGGCATTCCCGATGGATGATAAATCACATAGCCGGGCTTATGCACGGTGATGTCAACTGCTCGATACTTCGCAATGGTAGTATTGACCGATCCATTTGCATCCGTGATGTGCTTCTGCTGCTGCGGTCCGAGCTCAAAGAGATACGGATAGATCACATGGACCTCCGCATTGGGTAGCGGCTCCTTCGTGTACAAATCGGACACCGTGATCGTTACTCGCTCGCGGTGGTAGCAACCCGCGAGCACAGACGCCGCCACTGGGAAGATAAGTAGTCGGAAGTATCGTGCCATGGGCGCCTCCTTCGGGAGTGGAGCGTGCCGCGGGGCGGGATGGTTCAGATCGATACGGAGAATCGGAAGAAATGTAGAAAGAGGAGCCCTCACCCTACCCTCTCCCAAAGGGAGAGGGAGGGAAGGTCACACCCGCACCATCTCCTGGAACTCGGTGTAGCGTTTGGCGACTTCCTCTTTCGTCAGTTTGGCGAGGCGGTCGAGGGAGAAGGACTCGATCGTGAAGGAGGCGATGACGGTGCCGTGGGCGAGGGCCTGCTGGATGCTGGGCATGGAGATGTTGACATCCTTCGAGTGCGACGCGGCGAGGTGGCCCATCATGCCGCCGGCGAAGGCGTCGCCGGCGCCGGTGGGGTCGACGACCTGCTCGACGGGGAAGGCGGGGAGCATCGCGACGCCCTGATCGTGGACGAGGACGCAGCCGTGCTCGCCCTTCTTGATGACCACGAACATCGGGCCCATCTCGGCGATGATCTGTCGGCCCGCGGAGATGACATTGCGGCGGCCGGTCAGCATGCGGGCCTCTTCGTCGTTGACGATGAGGCCGTCCACCTCGCGCATGACCGCGGCCAGGTCGTCGCGGGCGATGTCGATCCAGAGATTCATGGTGTCCAGCACGCTGACGACGCGCTTGGGGAAGGCGCGGAGGAGTTCGAGCTGGACCTTGGGGTGGGAGTTGGCCAGGAAGATGAACTTGGAGTCGCGGTAGGCGTCGGGGATCTTCGGCGGGTGCTCGGCCAGGACGCCGAGTTCGGTGAAGAGGGTTTCGCGCTGGTTCCAGTCGTCGAAGTACTTGCCGCCCCAGGCGAAGGTCTTGCTGGTGGGGCGGATCTCGAGCCCCTCGACGCACACATTGGGGAACTTCTTGAAGACGGCGCGATAGTCATCGTGGAAGTCGCCGCCCGCGGCCGCGACGAGGCGGACCTGCGTGAAGAAGGACGCGGCGGCGGCGAAGTAGGTGCACGACCCGCCGAGGACTTTCTCTGCGACGCGGTCGGGGGTGTGGACGGTGTCGATGCCGATGGTGCCGGTGACGATGAGTGACATGGCGCTGGTTCCTGCGGTTTTCTCGTGCGGAACGGGCCAGTCTAGCGGCTGGAGTCGGCGTCGTCGTCCGGGGGGTCGGCGTGGTTGGAGCCGTTGATCTTGTCTTCCACGGCGGTCTGCATGGGCCAGAGGACGAGGATGGTCAGGACGGTGATGAGCGCGGCCAGAGCGTAGGCGCCGACGGCGGCGGATGAGCCGATGGCCGCGGCGACCCAGACGGTCGCGGCGGTGGTGACGCCCTTGACCTTTCCGCCGCTCTGGATGATGACGCCGGCGCCGAGGAAGCCGACACCGCCGGCGACACCGGCGAGGATGCGGCCGAGGTCGATGTTGTCGACCGATGCCAGGGCGTGGATGCCCATGAGGACGAATGCCGCGGCCCCGACTGAGACGAGCGTCATCGTGCGGAGGCCGGCGGGGCGCTGCTTGACCTCGCGGTCGAAGCCGACGGCGGCGCCGAGGAACGCGGCGATGACGAGGCGGAGAAGTTCTTCCCACCAGGCGAGGTCCACGGGGCCACTGTAGCAGCGCCGGACGGGGATTCGCGGGGCTGGTACGCTCATCGGATGAGCAAGACCGGTCCAGTGGTGACACGATTCGCTCCGTCTCCGACGGGGAATCTGCATATCGGCGGGGCGCGCACGGCGCTGTTCTGCTGGGCGTTTGCGCGGCGGACGGGCGGGCGCTTCCTTCTGCGGCTCGAGGACACGGACCAGGCGCGGTCGTCGGAGGCGTCGGCGACGGCGATCCTGCGCGACCTGGCGTGGCTGGGGATCGACTGGGACGAGGGGCCTGAGTTTGCGCACGCGGGACGCACGATCGGCGGCGATCCGCGGGGCGTGGCGCCGTTCGAGCAGTCGAAGCGGCTGGACATTTACAACGGCGTGATCGAGCGGTTGCTGGATGAGGGCAAGGCGTACACGGACTTCACGAGCAGCGCCGCGCTGGACGAGATGCGCAAGTCGGCGCAGGCGCGCAAGGAGACCTTCCGGTTCCACCCGGCGGACGATGCGATTCTCCCGCTGAATGAGCAGCGGGCGCGGGTGCGGGCCGGCGAGCACGGCGTGGTGCGGCTGCGGGCGCCGGAGGAGCCGATCCGCGTGAGCGACGAGGTACTCGGGGAGGTGTCGTTCGGCGCGGCGGAGGTCGATGACCTGGTCATCCGCAAGGCGGACGGGTTCCCGACCTATCACTTCGCGGTGGTGGTCGATGATGAACTGATGGGCGTGACGCATGTGCTGCGGGGGCAGGAGCACCTGATGAACACACCCAAGCATGTGATGATTCAGCGGGTGCTGGGGTACCGCACGCCGGTGTATGCGCATATGCCGCTGATCTTCAACGACAAGGGCGCGAAGATGAGCAAGCGCGAGCGGGACCAGACCGCGCGGCAGGCGGTGAAGGATGCGGGGCTGGAGCGCTCGCCGATTCCGGCGGTGATTCCCGATGCGGTGTTCATCGGCTGGCTCGGCGACAAGGCGCGGCAACTGGAGCACGGGCAACTGGAGGCGCTGGCGGCGCACCTGAGTCTGCGGCTGCCGGAGGTGAGCGTCGATGACTTCCGCCGGGCGGGGTATCTGCCGGAGGTGGTGACGAACTTCATCGCGCTGCTGGGCTGGACGCCGAGCAAGAACGCCGACGGGAGCGACCGCGAGAAGTTCGATCTGGATTTTCTCGCCAAGGACTTCGACATCGCGCGGATCGGCAAGTCGAACTCGCGGTTCGACCGGGCGAAGCTGTCGTCGTTCAATAGTGATGCGCTGGGTGCCATGAGCGACGAGGAATTCGCGTCGCGCTGGCGGGCGTGGTGCGAGCGGTACGAGCCGGGGACGGCCGAGCGGCTGACGGCGGCGCAGATGGCGATGCTGGCGGGGGCGGTGAAGCCGCGGGCGAAGACCTTCGCCGATGCGCGGGGTGTGATCGGTTTCGTGTTCGTGGATGACGACGCGGTGGCGTTCGACGAGAAGGCCGTGGACAAAGTGCTGCGGAAGGGCGCGGGGGGAGAGCCGAGCGGCATGGAAGTGCTGGGGGATGTCCGCGCGACGCTCGAGCGTCTGGAGCGGTTCGAGCCCGAGGCGATCGAGGAGGCGGTCAAGGGGTACTGCGAGGCGAAGGGGATCGGGATGGGGAAAGTTGCGCAGCCGATCCGCGTGGCGATCACGGGGACGACGGTCAGCCCGCCGCTGGGCGTGACGCTGGCCGCGGTGGGCAAGCACGGCACGCTGACGCGGATCAAGCGGTGCATGGAGTCGGTGTAGACTTCGCGCGACTCACGAGACGGAACCACATTCCAGCGGGTGACACGACGCCATGACCGGACCGATGGACACAACGAACCCCACCCACCCCCGGCACTTTCTTGATGAGATCGTCGAGCGCGACAACGAGACGGGTCGCTGGGGCGGTCGCGTGCACACGCGGTTCCCGCCGGAGCCGAACGGGTATCTGCATGTCGGGCACGCCAAGTCGATCAACCTGAACTGGTCGCTGGCCAAGAAGTACGGCGGGAAGTTCAATCTGCGGTTTGACGACACGAACCCCACGAAGGAGGAGATGGAGTTCGTCGAGTCGATCAAGCGGGATGTGCGCTGGCTTGGCGCGGCGTACGACACCCCCCCCACCGGCGGCGGGGTGTTCTGGGCGTCGGATTACTTCGGGCGGATGTACGAGTGGGCGGTGGAGCTGGTGACGAAGGGCAAGGCGTATGTGTGCGGGCTCAGCGGCGAAGAGGTGAGCAAGCGGCGCGGCTCGCCTGGCGTGCCGGCGACCTCGCCCTTCCGGGACCGGCCGATCGAGGAGTCGCTGCGGCTGCTGGAGGAGATGAAGCGGGGCAAGCACCCCGACGGGTCGATGACGCTGCGGGCGAACGGCTTACTGGTGACGTAGCTGGTGGATTTCAG
>CAZSLT010000053.1:0-3314 GCA_964607595.1 uncultured Phycisphaeraceae bacterium | reverse complement strand
GCCGAATTTCAACCTGCGCGATCCGGTGATGTACCGGATCATGCACGCGCCGCACCACAACACGGGGACGGAGTGGTGCATCTACCCGATGTACGACTGGGCCCACGGGCTCGAGGACTCGATCGAGGGGATCACGCACTCGATCTGCACGCTGGAGTTCGAGAACCATCGCCCGCTGTACGACTGGTTCATCGATGCGATCAACGAGGGCCGCCCGGCGGGGGAGCGGATTCATCACCCGCAGCAGATCGAGTTCGCGCGGGGGCGGCTGACTTACACGGTGATGAGCAAGCGGAAGTTCATCGAGCTCGTCCGGGGCGGGCATGTGCGCGGGTGGGACGACCCGCGGATGCCGACGGTCGCGGGCCTGCGGCGGCGCGGGTACACGGCGTCGAGCATCCGGGCGTTCTGGGAGGACGCGGGGATCACGCGGACGGACTCGGTGATCGACATGGGGCGGCTGGAGAACGCGGTCCGCGATGAGTTGAACAAGTCGGCGCCGCGCCGGATGGCGGTGCTGCGGCCGCTGAAGGTGGTCATCGAGAACTATCCGCAGGGCGCGGTGGAGACGCTCGACGCGGTGAACAATCCTGAGGACGCGGGCGCGGGGACGCGCAAAGTGGCGTTCTCGCGTGAGATCTACATCGAGCGCGAGGACTTCATGGAGGACCCGCCCAAGAAGTTCTTCCGGCTCTCGCCGGGCGCCGAGGTGCGGCTGCGGTACGCGTACTTCGTCACCTGCACAGGCGTCGTCAAGAACGATGCGGGCGAGGTGGTCGAGCTGCGGTGCTCATACGACCCGGCGACGCGCGGGGGTGATGCCCCTGATGGCAGGAAGGTGAAGGCGACGCTGCACTGGGTGAGCGCGACGGAGTGTGCCGCGGCCGAGGTGCGGCTGTACGACCGGCTGTACTCGGTCGAGGAGCCGGACAAGGCGGAGAGCCACATCGCGGTGCTGAACCCGGCTTCGCTCGAGGTCATTTCGGACGCGAAACTCGAGAAATCGCTGGGTGACGCGGCCGTCGGCGAGCGCTTCCAGTTCGAGCGTCTGGGGTATTTCTGCGTCGATGAGGACAGCCGGCCCGGCGCGTTGGTCTTCAACCGGACGGTGTCGCTGAAGGACTCGTGGGCGAAGGCCGCGTCGAAGTAGCTACGGCTTCCAGATCGCGGCGCAGCCGGGGGCTTCGGTGACGCGCGCCCAGAGCAGCGTGACATCGCCGGTGAGGATTTGCCGGATGGTCTGGCCGATGTGCCGCGCCACGAGCTCGGCGGTGGGGTTGGTCTTGTCGAAGGGCGGGACCTCGTTGAGGCACCGGTTGTGGAAGCGGCCGACGCACTCCTTGAGGGCGTCCTCGATGGTATGGAAGTCCACCAATAGACCATTTTCGTCGAGGGTTTCGCCGGCGACGCAGACGGTGGCGAGCCAGTCGTGGCCGTGGATCGGCTCGGGGACGCCGTTGATCCGGATGGCGTGGGCGGCGGAGAACCGGGCGTCGATGGTGAGTTCGAACATGATTCGAGGGTAGGTCGGCGGGCGTTCGGGGGCCAGCGCGCCCGAAAGCACGGTTACCGGGTCAAGAGGGGGCGTGTTTCGCCCGATAGCCGGAGCGGAGCACGCCATGAAGCCCATCGATCCAGACACACTGCGCGCCGGTCAGGTCTTTCCGCTCCCGCTGTTTTCGCGTCGGGGGACGAAGCTGCTGGGCGCGGGGATCAAATTGTCATCGGTGGCGGCGCGGCGGCTGCGCCGGCTGCCGGTGGGGTCGATCTACATGGCCCGGACGCTGGGCGAATTGTCGGCGGCCGGGCTGATCCGGCGGCGGAATGCTGATCCTTCCATTGAACTGAAGCCCGCCATCTCCCCGGACGCGGCGACCGATGCGCGGACGATCGCGGGGCGGTCGGATTTCGATCCGATCGCCCTGGACGATGTGGCGCGTCGGCGGGCGCCGGTGGTGCGCGCCGCCGAGGAGTTCGTGTGGCGGCGCGAGCGGGTATGGTCGCTGCTGCCGTCGCGGATCGGTGACCCGTCGGGGGCGCGGCGCGGGCGCGAGCGGGCCGATGACGCGGCAGGCGTGGGCTGGCCGGACCCCGAGGCGCTGGCGGAGTGGCGCGGGCAGCGGATCGAGCGGGTCGGCGTGCTGCTGGAACGGATCGCGTCGCTTGAGCCGGTCGGCGCCAATGAATGCGAGTCGATCGTGGGCGGGTTGTTCGAGCTTCAGCGGCGGTACCCGGAACGGTTCGCGCAGCTGGCGATGCACGGGCGGGCGCGGGAGGACCATCTCGCCGAGCACGCTTACACGGTGTCGGCGCTGTGCGTGGCGATCGCGGCGCACCTGGGTTGGGGCGAGCGCGCGGTGACGCTGGCGGGGGTGGCGGGCCTGGTGGCGGATGTGGGGATGCTGCTGGTGCCTGAGCGGATTCGCCGATCGAGCCGCGGGCTGGATGATGCGGAACTGAACGCGACGCGCCGGCATGTGTGGACGGGGCCGGCGTTGCTGGCGCGGGTGGAGGGTCTCAGCGAACTGGTGGTGCGCGCGGCGCACCGGCATCACGAGCGGATGGACGGCTCGGGGTACCCGCGGGGGATGCGCGGGGAGCGGATCGATGACCTGTCGCGCGTGGTGGCGGTGGCGGACTCCTATGCCGCGGCCACGCACCCGCGTGCGCACAAGCCGCCGAAGCGTCCTTACGACGGGATGTCCGAAGTGATCGGGCTGGGGTCGGGCGGCGTGCTGGACCGCGGGGCGGTGCGTGCGTTGGTTCGCGCGGCGGGGCTGTTCCCGGTGGGCAGCGGCGTGGTGCTGTCGTCCGGCGAGTCGGGGGTTGTGGTGTGCACGGACGCGGCCCGCGTGGACCGGCCGCTGGTGCGTGTGCGCCGGGAGTCGGGTGATCGGCTTGTCGACCTCCGCGACGAGACGACGGTGCGCGTGGTGCGGGCCGGGGGGTCGGCGCTGGCGGCGTGAGGGCGGGCGCGGGGATTGGCGCGGGGGTGGCGGTATGATCGCGTGGGATGAGACCGAACGGGCAGATCAATGATGCGCCGCTGATGCTTTCGGTGAGCGGTTGCCGCGGCGTGGTCGGCGGCTCGCTGACGCCCGAGGTTGTCGTGCGATTCGCGGGCGGGTTCGCGTCGTGGTTGTGCGAGACGAGGCGGACCGACTCCCCCACTGTCGTGCTGGCGCGTGACGGGCGGGCGGGCGGAGAACTGATCCGGGACCTGGTGGTGTCGTCGCTGCGTGGCGCGGGGTGCCGCGTTGTTGATCTGGGGGTCGCGACGACGCCGAGCGCGGGTGTGATGGTGCATGAGCTGG
>CAZSLT010000052.1:0-17051 GCA_964607595.1 uncultured Phycisphaeraceae bacterium | reverse complement strand
GGGAGGGGATTCGGAGCGACACGCATAGGGCACAACAACTTGTTCACGAAACCACGCACACCGGCCCTCCACCGGAGGAGTGGGATTGATGACCCCCTCCGTCACGCTGCGCCCCCCTGTGTGACACCTCCCCGTCGCCCCCCAATGGCCGGGGGAGTGAGCAGGAAGTGCCCCTCTCCCCTGCCCTCCGTTGGACATGGAGGGAGCAGGACCCTCCCCTACCCCTCCCCCCCCCGTGGGTGGGGATTTTGAACGATCCCGGCGGAAAGCATTGATCGATGTCTGGCCGTGTTGTCCGGCGGCGGGCGGGGTGGGATGATTGGGCATGCGGAACGCGCCGGGCGAGTGCGGGGATCGGGATGGGCGCGGGGGCGGGTTCACGCTGATCGAGTTGCTGGTGGTGGTGGCGATCATCGCGGTGTTGATCGGCGTGCTGCTGCCGGCGCTGAGCGGGGCGCGCGAGGCGGGGCGGATCGTGGTGTGCCTGAACAATTGCCGTCAGTGCACTACCGCGGCGTTCGTGTACTCGGCGGAGAACCGGGAGCGGTGGCCGATCGTGCCGCTGCGCGAGACGGACACGGCGGTGTCGTTCAACTCATGGACCTGGGGCGGGAAGACGGCCTCGACCTACTGGCTGACGGCGGGTGCGATCAATTACATCCCGATCGAGAAGCGGCCGCTGAACCCGTACCTGTACCCGGATCTGCACCTGAAGGACCCGCCCGCGGCGGGGGATCCGAAGCGCGTCGAGCTGCCGGTGTATCGCTGCCCGTCGGACAAGGGGACGCTGCAGCGGACCTTCTGGAGCCCGACCGCGGCCCGCGATCCGAGCGTGACGAGTTACGACGATGTGGGCACGAGTTACCACGCGAACATGAAGTGGTGGTTTGCGCTCATCGAGCAGGCGAATCAGATGAACCCCAACCCGACAAGCCGGCAGGTGTGGGACCGGAATCGGCACATGTGGTCGCAGGCGTCGCTGCACACGCCGGCGCGGTTCGTGTGGCTGCACGACCAGACGATGGACTTCGTGTCGCAGACGCCGTACTCGATCATGGGCGATCACGGGAAGGTGAACTTCGCGACGGCCGCGTTCATGGACGGGCACGCCGAGCACCTGAAGGTGACGCCGGACGAGGTGACGACCTCGGCCTATACACTGACCTTTGACCCGTATGTTCCGCAGCCGGCGCCCGCGGCGGGTGGCGGCTGAGGCACGCGACGAACCGACGACGAACCGAACGGAGGCGGATGATGACGAAGGTGGCGGTGGTGCTCTCGGGTTGCGGCGTGTTCGACGGGAGCGAGATCCACGAGGCGGTGAGCGTGCTGGTTCACCTGAGCCGGATGGGCGCGCGGGCGGAGTGCTTCGCGCCGGATACGCAGTTTGACGAGGTGGACCACCTGACGGGCAAGCCGACGGGGCAGAAGCGCGGCGTGCTGCGGGAGTCGGCGCGGATCGCGCGGGGGAAGATCAAGCCGCTGAAGGAACTGAAGCCGGGCGCGTTCGACGCGGTGGTGTTCCCCGGCGGGTTCGGCGCGGCCAAGAACCTGTGCGACTTTGCGACCAGGGGCGCGGATTGCTCGGTGAACCCCGAGGTGGAGCGGGTGGTGCAGGGGTTTTACGAGGAGGGCAAGCCGATTGCGCTGTGCTGCATCGCGCCGGTGATCGCGGCGAAGGTGCTGGGTCGCGCGGCGGGCGGGATGGGGTGCGCGGTGACGATCGGGCACGACGCCGCGACGGCCGCGGCGGTCCGCGCGATGGGGGCGACGAACATCGAGCACGATGTGACGGCGGTGCATGTGGACGAGGAGAACAACATCATCACGACGCCGGCGTACATGTGCGAGGCGCCGATCCATGAGGTGTACGCGGGGATCGGGAGGATGATCGAGCAGACCCTGGAGCGGGTGGCGTCTGGTGCGGGGGTGGCGAAGTAGGCGCAGAGCACAGAGCACAACGATGTGACCCCCTCCGTCACGCTATGCGTGACACCTCCCCCGTCGGGGCCGGGGGAGGGAGCGGAACCGTTAATGCTTCGACTTGCCCATGACACACGGGAGCGGTCGCTGGAAAGCCGAGTCCGACTCAGCTGGATTTCTTTGGTGTTCCGTGGTCTTTGCCGGGTTGTTTCGGATCGGGGGGTGTGGCCTCGATGAGTTCGCTGGGGTATTCGAGCCCACGGGCGTTGTCGACCGTGTTGACGCTGAATGTCGCGGCATCCGACGACCGCACCATCAGTTGAAATAGTCGCGTGAAGTGCTCGGCGGCGGCGGCCTGGCCGAGGTGCTCCGGTTCATGACAACGGGTCGGGCTTTCGATCGTTCTCGGCTCGCTCGATGACGCCCGAGAATACCTCCGCGATCAGCTTCAACCGGGTCTGCGTTTCCTCCGACCGGGACGCCCGATCGCGTGAGGAGGGGAAGCCGGCCGTCATTGGTCCGACGATCGGAGAAGGGATGCACGGCGGAAGCCTTCGAGTCTCTTCAAGCGATCCTTGTCCATGAGTGATCCTCACTCGCCGGCCGCACATCCCCGCCGCACGAGACGAACTACCCGCCCGCGTCGTGGCACTCCGTGAATCCCGTGTCCCACACGATGCGACAGGTATCGCACGCGAACACAACCCGCTGGCCGTCGGGCCCGCCTCGGCGCCGAAGCTTCGCGCCGCACCCACCGCAGCGCATCCGGTGGAACCGCCGCCACTGGCGTGTGAATCCAACGATCCAGATCGCCAACGCGCAGCACATCGCCCATTGCATCGCCCGCCATGACGGGACCGTGACGATCATCCAGATGATGATCGCGCCGAAGGGCGCGCCGATCAGTGCGGCATCGAGAAGATGCTCGGTCAGCACTCGCCTCGTCTTCCGGCGCTCGTAGTCAGATCTGTCCGGGTCGTCCTGACTCGGGAGGGGCATCATCGGATGCCGAGTCTGACAGAATCACCTTGACGCAGCCAATCCGTACAATATCCTAACCGAATGCCCCCCGTCCTGGCCATCCTCGACCACCTGTCCGGCCGAATCGGCCGTTTGGAAGGTCTGAATCCCTGCCGGGACACACCGCCATGGCCCACGGGATGGCCCCTTATCGACTCCGTGCTGCCCTGCGGCGGCCTCGCCAGCGGGGCGCTGCACGAATGGTGCGCCGGGACGACGGGGGCCGACAACAACGCTCGTCGGCGTCGGAGCGGTGACGGTTGGCGCTGGACGCCGCCGCTGTCGATCGCCGCGCACCTGGCGGGGCGCGGAGCGCCCGACCGCGGCCCACTGTCTGTCTGCTGGATCGGCCGTCGCGTCTGGCCGTCACGCGCGGCGCTCGAAGCCGCGGGCGTGCTGGCGCGTTCCGTCTTCATCGACGCCCCGCGCGTGAACGAGCGCCTCTGGGCGTGCGAGACGCTCCTGCGCTGCGGCGCACCGATCGTCGTGGTGCTCGACGGCTCGGGCATGGACCTGACGATGACACGGCGGGTGCAGTTGGCTGCGAACAACGGGGCGGGCGGGGCGGGCGGTCTAGCCCTGTCGCTTCGGCCCGCCCGCGAACTACAGACGCCATCGGCCGCGGCGACGCGCTGGCTCATCACGCCGCGGGTGACGGACATGGCGCATCCACGATGGAGCGTCGAACTGGTGCGCTGCAAAGGACCGCAGCCGACAACGGGGGCTCCGCGCCGGTGGGCCGTGGAGCAGAGGATCGATGGCACGGGCCTTGTGTGTGTATCTGACGGACTGGGCGACGGATCGGGCGCGTCGGAGCATGAACGGCGGGTCGTCGGAGGACGCCCCGATCCTGCTCTCGCGCCGCGACGGTCAGCGTGAACTCGTGGCCGCGTGCTGCGCGCGTTCGCGCGATCACGGTGTGCGCACGGGCATGACCCTCGCCCACGCGCGAGCACTGCTGCCCACGGGGGGAACGAGTGCGGTGGTTCTGCCGCACGAGCCGCAGCGCGACGACCGCGCGCTGGAACGGCTTGCGGTATGGGCGTCGCTACGGTTCTCACCGATCGCCGCGCCCGAGCCGCCGGATGCGTTGCTGCTGGACATCACCGGGTGCGCCCGGCTCTTCCGGGGCGAGACGCGGCTGCTGCGGGGCCTGCTCGCGGCCGTCACCAGACTCGGCTTCTCCTGCCGCGGCGCGATCGCCCCGACCTATCTGGGGGCCTGGGCGCTGGCGCGCTCCGCCGACCGCGCCTGCGTGGTGATCGACGACCGCCCCGCGCTGCGCGCGGCGCTGCAACCGCTCCCGGTCACTGCCCTGGGGATCCCCGATGGCGCGGTCGACGCCCTGCACGAACTCGGCGTGCGGTCGATCGGACAGGTGATGGACCTGCCGCGCCGGTCGCTGCCCTCGCGCTTCGGCCCCGAACTGCTGGGCGCGCTGGACCGGGCGCTGGGCGACGGAGCGATCGAGACGATCGTCCCGGTGCGGCCGACCAGCCCGCCCCGCTTCGAGATGCTCTTCGACGGCCCGACGACGAACCCCGAGTCGATGTCGCTGGCGGTGCGGCGGGCGCTGGAGTCGATCGCGTCGGACCTCGCCGGCGCCGGGTGCGGGGCGCGCCGGATCGACCTGGAGTTGCTGCGCGCCGGATTGCCGCCGGAACAGGTCGCGCTGCAGATGAGCCGGCCATCGCGCGACGCCGCGCACCTCTTCCGGCTCGCCTCGCCGCGCCTGGAGCGGGTGAATATGGGCGACGGCGTCGAGGGCGTCCGCGCGTCGGCGCGCCGGATGTCCAGGATCGCGCACGCACAACTGACCGCCAACGGACTCGCGGGCCAGGACGATACCGACGACGCGTCGCTCGACGGGATGCTCGGCGGGGCGCTGGACGCGATCACCGCGCGGCTGGGCATTGACGCGGTGCTGCGGATGGAGCCGATCGCCTCGCACCTGCCCGAGCGGTCGTCGCGGATGGTGCGGGTCATGGATGCCCCGCCACGAAGAGCGATTGAGATCGCGACAGGCCCGTTGCAGCGGCCATCGTTGCTGCACGACCCGCCGCGCGCGGTCCGCGTGACGCTGATGACGCCCGAGGGCCCGCTGCTGGTGATCGACGGCTCGCCGGTTCGTTCCTGCGCCGGGCCGGAGCGGATCGAGCCCGAGTGGTGGCGGCCTACCCGTGAGTCCCGCGCCTGCTCACGCGAGCCGCGCGATTACTACCGCGTCCAGTGCGCCGACGGGCGCTGGCTCTGGGTGTTCCGACGGTGCGTCACCGGCGACTGGTTCATCCACGGGCAGTGGGCGTGACGGGGCGATTGAACGATGCCAGAACGCCCCGACCCCAAGGCGCACCCGCACCCCTACCGCGACGAGTCACGCGGTCCGGCGCATCACGCGCCGATCGTGGACGCTCCATACGCCGAGCTCGCGGTGACGACGAACTTCTCGTTCCTGCGGGGCGCGAGCCACCCCGAGGAATTCGTCGAGTGTGCCGCGACCCTCGGCCACGCCGCGGGCGCGATCGCCGACCGCAACTCGCTGGCCGGGATCGTCCGCGCCCATGTCGCGGCGAAGCAGTCGGCTATCCCGCTGGCGATCGGGTGCCGCCTCGTGCTGAGCGATCCCGCCGACCTGTGCGTGCTGGTGTATCCGACGAGCCGGGCCGCGTACGCCAACCTCTGCCGCCTGCTCACACTCGGCAAGCGCCGCGCCCCCAAGGGCGAGTGCCATCTCACGCTCCACGACCTCATCGACCATCACGAGGGGCTGCTGGCGGTGGTCATCCCGCCGCGTGTACTCGATGAACGCTTCATCGAGACGCTGCGCGGCATGGCGGGCGTGTTCGATGACGACCGGCTCTCGCTGGCAGCGTGTGTTCAATACGGCCCCGACGACGCGATCCGGCTGGAGCAGGTCGCGGCGCTGGGCGCGATGACCGGGGTGCGCGTCGCCGCGATCAACGACTGCCACTACCACGACCCGGCGCGCCGCGCGTTACAGGATGTGATCACCTGCATCCGGCTGGGGTGCACGCTCGACGACGCGGGCTACCGCCTGGCCGCCAACGCCGAGCGGCACCTGAAATCCCCCGACGAGATGGCGCGGCTGTTCGCCTCCATCCCCGGCGCGTGCGTCCGCAGCGCCGAGGTCGCCCTCCGCGCCGCGGCGTTCTCGCTCGACGAACTCCGCTACGAGTACCCCGACGAGATCGTGCCCGCGGGATGCACCATGATGGGGCACCTGCGCGATCTCACCGAGCGCGGGGCGCGGGAGCGTTACCCGGAGGGGGTGGGCGGTGTCCCCGAGAAGGTCCGCGCCCTCATCGAGCACGAACTGACGCTCATCGATGAACTCGGCTACGCGCCGTACTTCCTGACCGTGCAGGACATCGTGGTGTTCGCTCGTTCGCGGGGCATCCTCTGCCAGGGTCGCGGGGCCGCGGCCAACTCCGCCGTCTGCTTCTGCCTCGGCGTGACTTCGGTTGACCCCGGCCGCGTCACGCTGCTCTTCGAGCGATTCATCAGCAAGGAGCGCAACGAGCCGCCGGACATCGATATCGACTTCGAGCACGAACGCCGCGAGGAGGTGATCCAGTACCTCTACAGCAAGTACGGGCGCGACCGCGCCGCCCTGACCGCCGAGGTCATCACCTACCGGGGCCGCAGCGCCGTCCGCGAGGTCGGCAAGGCGATGGGGCTCTCGCTGGACGCGGTGGACCGGCTGGCCAAGTCGCTGGACTGGTGGGACTCGGGCGTCGTCGCCTTCGATCGGCTGGCCGCGCTGGGCTTCAACCCCGATGACACGACGCTGCGGCTGGCGTTGGAGCTCGCCGGGCAGCTCATCGGCTTCCCGCGACACCTCTCCCAGCATGTGGGCGGGTTCGTCATCACGCGCACCGCGCTGTGCGAACTCGTGCCGATCGAGAACGCCTCGATGCCCGACCGCACGGTGATCGAGTGGGACAAGGACGACATCGACGCGCTGGGGATGCTCAAGGTTGATTGCCTGGGGCTGGGCATGATGACCGCCATCCGAAAGGCGCTGGACATGATCGACGCGCACGAGGGCGAGCGCTACGAGCTGGCGACTCTTCCCCCCGAGGACCCGGCCGTCTACGACATGATCTGCCAAGCGGATACGGTCGGCGTGTTCCAGGTCGAGTCGCGCGCCCAGATGGCGATGTCCCCGCGTCTGCGCCCGCGCTGCTACTACGACCTCGTGATCGAGGTCGCCATCGTCCGCCCCGGCCCGATCCAGGGCGGGATGGTCCACCCCTACCTCCGCCGCCGCGCCGGTCTGGAGCAGGCTGAGTACCCCGACGACCGCGTCCGCGCGGTGCTGGAGCGCACGCTTGGCGTCCCGCTGTTCCAGGAACAGGCGATGGCGCTGGCGGTGGTCGCCGCGGGCTTCACACCGGGCGAAGCCGATCAATTGCGCCGCTCGATGGCCGCGTGGAAGCGCTCGGGCAACGCGATCCTCCGCTTCGAGGCGAAACTCATCGAGGGGATGACCAGCCGCGGCTACACCCGCGAGTTCGCCGAGTGCGTCTTCGAGCAGATCAAGGGCTTCAGCGGCTACGGCTTCCCCGAGTCGCACGCGGCGTCCTTCGCGCACCTCGTCTACGCCTCGGCGTGGATCAAGCGCCACCACCCCGCCGCGTTCGCCTGCGCGCTGATCAACAGCCAGCCGATGGGCTTCTACGCCCCGGCCCAGATCGTCGCCGACGCCCAGCGCCACGGCGTCGAGGTCCGCCCGATCGATGTCAACGCCAGCGCGTGGGACTGCACGCTGGAACGAAGCGAGGCGGTCGGCGATCCACGCGCCGATCCGGCGTCATGGGGGCGTGGCGGACCCGCGCTGCGACTCGGGATGCGGCTGGTCAAGGGGCTCGCCCGCGCCGACGCCGAAGCCATCGAGCGCGCCGTGCGAGCCCGCGGCCCGTTCGCGGCCGTCGAACGGCTCCGCCGCGTATCGGGCGTCCGCATCGCCTCGGTCCGCGCCCTGGCCCGCGCCGACGCCTTCGGGTCGATGGGGCTCGATCGCCGCCGCGCGCTCTGGCAGGTGCGCGCGCTGCGCGACGAACCGATGCCGCTCTTCGACGGTCTGGCCGACCGCGACGATGACCCGCCGGCGCGTCTGCCGCCGATCGCGCCGCTGCGATCCACCATCGACGACTACGCCACCACCGGGCTCTCGCTCAAGCCGCACCCGTTGGCATACCTGCGGGGCCATCTCGACGCGCTGGGCGCGGCGACGGCGCGGGAACTCGCGGATGAGGACCGCTCGCCACACGGCCGGCGCGTCCGCGTCGCCGGGCTCGTGCTCGTGCGCCAGCGCCCCGGCACCGCCTCGGGCATCGTGTTCATCACCCTCGAAGACGAGACCGGCATCGCCAACCTCATCCTGCGCCCCAAGGTCTACCAGCGGTTCCGCTCGGCCGCCCGCCACGGGCTTGTGATCCTCGTCCACGGCACCGTCGAGCGCCAGGGCACGGTGGTCCATGTCATGACGAGGCGCGTCGAGACGCTCGACGGTCTCGTGGCGGGCATCGCCACGCGCTCGCGCGACTTCCACTGATCGTGCCGCGCCGCCGCTACACTCACCGCATGTGCGGCCGCTACGCCCTGCATGTCTTCGCTCGTGAACTGGCCGAGTTGCTCCGCGCCGTGCGTCTGCCCGTGGAGTTCGGCGCGCGCTACAACATCGCCCCCACGCAGCAGGCGCCGATCCTCCGTATCGGCGAGGATGGCCAGCGTGAACTGGTCATGGCCAAATGGGGCCTGATCCCCTCATGGGCCAAGGACGCGGCCATCGGCAACCGGATGATCAACGCCCGCGCCGAGACGGCCGCCGAGAAGCCCGCGTTCCGTGCCGCGATGAAGAAGCGCCGCTGCATCGTCCCGGCCAGCGGGTTCTACGAGTGGCAGAAGATCGAGGGCTCGAAGGTCAAGCAGCCGTGGTACATCCACCGCGCCGACGCGGCACCCCTCGCGCTGGCGGGGCTGTGGGAGTCATGGGAGGGCGACGAACCGATCCGGTCCTTCACGATCCTCACGACCGACGCCAATGAACTGATGCGCCCGCTCCACGATCGGATGCCGGTGATCCTCGAACCCGAAGAGATCGACCGCTGGCTCAACCCGGACACCACCCCCGAGATCGTCGCGGCCCTGCTCGACCCCGCCGCCGACGGCGTCTTGAGCGCGTTCCCGGTGTCCACGAAGGTCAACAGCCCGGCGAATGAAGGGGCGAAACTGATCGAGCCTGAGGGGTGAGACCTCAATTCATGGCACGACACTCAGGGGTCCCTGTCGGGCGGAACCGACGCCCATCCACTCCAAGTTTCCGCATCTTCGATCGCAGCGTCTGAGGATTGACCGCGAGCATCTCGGCGGCGCCGCCCGGTCCCTCAACCTTACCGCGGCAGGTTCGCAGCGCGCTCTCGATCACCCCGCGGATCGCCGCGTCGAGTGTCGCAGCAGACGACGGTATCGCTTCAGCACTCTTCGACAATCCTTGGGGTGTGCCGGGGGACATGACGCCCATCGCGGCCGAGATCGCCAGCCGATGGCCCCGACCCAGGAGCGCCGCACGATCGATTACGGCTGCGAGTTCTCTGATGTTCCCCGGCCAGTGGTAGGACCGGAGAAGTTCGAGATCCGCGCGATCGATCGTAAACTCGGGCAATCCGAATCGCAGTGTCGCCCGGTGTGCAAAGTGCTCGACCAGCGCCGGCAGATCATCGAGGCGTTCACGCAGCGGCGGCAGCACCAGCGGGAACACCGCCAATCGGTACCACAGATCCTCGCGAAAGGTGCGCGTGCGGACCATCTCGGCCAGGTCCCGATGAGTCGCCGCGACGATTCTGCAGTCAACCTTGATGGATGTCTGCCCGCCGACGCGTTCCAGCGTCCCGTCCTGAAGCACGCGCAACAGCCGAACCTGAGCCGCGGCCGGGAGTTCGCCGACTTCATCGAGGAACAGCGTCCCGCCATCGGCACGCTCGAACCATCCGAGCCGTTGGTCCGTCGCGCCGGTGAATGCCCCGCGCTCGTGCCCGAACAACTGCGAGTCGATCAGTTCCGGCGGGATGGCCCCGCAGTTCACGCGGAGGAACGGCCCCTCATGACGCCGTGATTTCAGATGGATCGAACGGGCCACGACTTCCTTGCCCGAACCGGTCTCTCCGAGGATCAGCACGGGCACTTCAGAGCCTGCGACGATGTCAACCCGATCCATCACCCCCCGCAGCCCGGTGCCCGCACCGACGATTGGTTCGTCGAGTGTCTCACGGCCGAGCCGACGCAGCGCGGTCTGCCGATCGGCCTCGGCGGCACGACGGAGCTCCTCCAACTCGTGGAATCGGCTCGATGTGTCGAGCGCTACGGCAATCGGCTCAAGAATGGAGGCCAGCATCGCGGTCGCTTCGTCGTCGGACTCCGCGCCATGCTCCATCCGCCACACGACCACGCCCAGCGTCCCACTCTCATGCCGCAACGCTCCGCAGATCACCGGCGCCGGTCCGAGCAGCGGCCCCAAGGCACGCAGCGCACTGCGCCCCGGACGAACCGGATGCATCCGACACAGCCCGCCGCGACGCGCGAACCGCTCGATCGGAACAGTGTCCGCGCCATCGATCACTCTTCCCGGACCGACCCCGACGGACGCGGGACAGGCCGCGACCAGTTCGCAGCGTGTCCCGTCGACCGAGAACACCCACATGCCACCGATCGAGACAAACGGGCGGATCGCAGCCAGCAAGTCCGGGAGTGACTCCCCGAGGTCGATGTGGCGGCAGGCCTCCCGCCAGGTCGCCAATTGAAGATGGATCGTTCGGTGCATACCGCTTTATATCGCGTATTTCCGCGATATACAACAGGCCACTTCCGCGATATTTAGCGGCTCACTACGATTGACCCAGTTTCTACGCATCCAGAGGGGTTTTCGAGCCGCGGGTGCCGATGGCACACCGGTTGTATTCACCCCTCCTGCGAATGACACCACACCCGATCCAACCCGGCACGCGAGCGCTCCCCCAGGGCATCCCCGCCTTGGCGGACGCCGCGTCCGGGTGCAACACACTCGAGTCGCTCACGGCTCTGCTCCGTGATCTTCCCCACGCCCTCGCCTCGCTCGCGGCTTGCGCAGAGTTCGATCCAACGCAGCGCACACGGCGGGTGCTTTATGAAGACATCACCATCTCGATCCTCCTCCTGGGATGGCTGCCGGGACAGTCGACCGACATCCACGATCACGGCGGCTCGCTGTGCGCCTTCCGCGTGCTCAGGGGCCGTGCGATTGAGAGCCGCTACGAACTCAACGAGCAAGGCCTCGCCGTCGAAGTCGAACGCGACGAGTACCTGCCGGGGTCGGTGATCGGATGTGACGGCACGGAGATTCATTCCATGAGGAATGACGCCGCCGCGAGCGATCCGTTGGTCACGCTCCATCTCTATCAACCCGCTCCGACGATGCGCACCTACACCGAGATCACGAGGACTCCGCAATGATCGATCACTCGCACTACGGACAAGCCGATCGGGGTCGCCCGCCGGTGATCGCGGTGATCGGGGGAGGGTTCAGCGGAGCCGTCACCGCGGCGAGTGTCCTCCGGCTCGCCGCCACGCCGGCCCAGATTGTACTCATCGAGTCCCGTGCGCTCATCGGTCGCGGGCTGGCATACTCCACCGGGGACAGCGGCCACCTGCTCAATGTCCCGGCGGGGAAGATGGGAGCCTTCCCCGACGACATCGGGGGATTCCATGCGTGGGCCTCCTCGACGCTCGGCAACGACGACCCCGGCGCGTTCTTGCCACGCAAGGATTACGGCCGCTACATCGAGGGCGTCCTGGCCGGCGCCGCAACGACGGCCCCGCCCGGCGTCGAGTTCACCCGGCTGCGTGACGCGGCGATCCGAGCCGAGCCGACGCGCTGCGGTGCGCGTGTCCACCTCACCTCCGGCGACACCATCGAAGCCGATCATGTCGTGCTCGCCATCGGGAGCGGTCCCCCAAAGGTCCCGCAGTCCATCGCTGAGATCGCGCACGACGCCAAGCGTGTGATCACGACGCCATTCGCGCCCAATGCGCTCGAAGCGGTCGGACGCGATGACCGACTGCTCGTCCTGGGAACCGGACTGACCATGTACGACGCGGCGATCTCGATCTCCCGCAGGGGTTTCAGCGGCGAAATGGTCTGTGTGTCCCGTCGCGGCCGCGTCGCACTGCCCCATCGCGCTCACACCGTTCCTGCCTGGGCCGCGGAATGGGCAGCGAGTGTGCCCTCGGCACGGTCCGCCAGAGCCCTGCTCCGAACTGTGCGGGAAGCGATCCTCCGCGCCGATGCCGAACGATTGGATTGGCGCGGAGTGATCGACTCCCTACGGCCCCACCTCCCGACGATCTGGGATGCGCTGCCGCTGCCCGAGCGCGAGGCGTTCCTGCGTCATGTCTCTCCATTCTGGGAAGTCTGCCGCCACCGCTGCGCCCCGGAGGTCTGGTCAACCCTCTCGATACTCTCCGAGCGGGGTGTGACGACGGCGCTGGCCGGGCGTGTGCTCCGTGCCGAAATCCGCAACGGTTCAGTCCTCGCCACCATCCGGGCGAGGGGTTCATCTCAACCCACATTCGAGCGTTTCGACCGCGTGCTCGTCTGCGCCGGGCCTGAAACCGATGTGACGCGTTGGAACGCTTCCCTGATCCGGAGTCTGCTCTCCGACGGCCTCATCGTCCCCGACCCCCTGCGGCTCGGGGTGCGGACATCGAGCGACGGAACAGCCGTAGCGTCGAACGGCGCCGGTGTTCCGTGGCTCTCCGTCGTCGGCCCGCTCCGGAAGGCGACGCTGTGGGAGAGCACCGCCGTCCCCGAACTCCGAACGCAGGCGGCCGATGCCGCCCGTCGTGCGCTTGAACGCCTCGGTCTGGTTCCGTGTGTGTCGCCCGGTACCGACTCGATCGTGACCATTCTCAAAGGAGACAAGCCTTGACCAGAGCCCGCAACATCCTCAGCGCCGGCGTGCTGGCGGTGACTTCGCTCGTCGCGGCGGCCGCGACCGCGGACACCCGCACTATCCTGAATGTGTCGTACGATCCGACTCGCGAACTCTACAAGGAGTTCAATCAGGCCTTCATCGAGCATTGGCAGAAGAAGACCGGCGAGAAGATCGAAATCAAGATGTCGCACGGTGGTGCAGCAAAGCAGGCGCGTGCCGTCATCGACGGCCTCGAAGCCGATGTCGTCACTCTCGCGCTCGCCTATGACATCGACGCCATCGCCGAGAACGCTCGCCTGTTCCCAGCCGACTGGCAGACGCGGCTCCCGAACGCCAGCGCTCCCTACACCTCCACAATCGTGTTTCTCGTGCGGAAAGGCAACCCGAAGGGCATCCACGACTGGGACGATCTACTCAATCCCGGCGTTGAGGTCATCACACCGAACCCGAAGACCTCGGGCGGTGCGCGATGGAACTACCTGGCGGCCTGGGGGTACGCCCTCAAGCGCGAGCTGGGCGATCTGGCGAGACTCAGCGACCCGGCGGCCGCCGAGGATATCGCCAGGGCACAGACCAAGGCACGCCGGTTCGTCACCGATGTTTACAGCCGCGTCCCGGTTCTCGACACCGGCGCACGCGGGTCCACGACGACCTTCGTCCAGCGCGGCATCGGTGATGTCCTGTTGGCATGGGAGAACGAGGCCTTCCTCGCCGTCGAGGAACTCGGCCCCGACAAGGTCGAAATCGTCGTCCCATCGCTGAGCATCCTGGCGCAACCCCCGGTCACCATTGTCGACAAGATCGTCGACAAGCGCGGCACGCGAGACATCGCGACCGAGTATCTCAATCAGCTCTACGAGCCCGTCGGCCAGCGGCTCGCCGCCAAGCACTACTACCGGCCGATCCACCCGCAGTACGCGGACCCGGAGGACCTCAAGCGGTTCCCGGCGCTCGAACTGTTCACCATCGACAGCGTCTTCGGGGGCTGGCAGGCCGCTCAGAGCAAGCACTTCGATGACGGCGGTGTATTCGACCAGATCTACAAACCCTGATGCCGAGTCGCCCGGCCCACCACACTCTCCCGCTCGCCCGGCCCCGCGTCGGGCGACCGGCTTTCGCGAAGGACAGCTCAGTGCCAACTTCACTCAGACGGATCTTCAAACGACGGCCCGGACGGCTCCCCGGCTTCGGACTCACGATCGGTATCACGATCTCGTACCTCAGCCTGATCGTTCTGCTGCCTCTGCTGGGACTGGTCATCAAGACGCTCGAACTGTCCTGGCCTCAGTTCTGGGGCATCATCACGAGCGAACGCGTGGCCGCGTCGTTCGGCCTGAGTATCGGTGCATCGCTCATCGCCGCGATGATCAATCTCGTGTTCGGTCTGATTGTCGCGTGGGTCCTGGTCCGCTATTCATTCCCGGGGCGCAGGATCATCGATGCGCTGGTCGATCTGCCCTTCGCGATGCCGACCGCCGTTTCGGGCATCGCGCTGACGGCGCTGTTCGCGCCGAACGGATGGCTGGGAGAGCCGCTTCACTCGATCGGGATCAAGGCCGCCTACAGCCGGATCGGCATCGTCATCGCGTTGACCTTCATCAGCTTGCCGTTCGTGGTGCGCACGCTTCAACCCGCATTGGCCGACCTCGAAGCGGAACTCGAAGAGGCCGCCGCCAGCCTCGGCGCCAGTCGGCTGAACACGATCCGCAGGGTCATCTTCCCGGCGGTCCTCCCTGCCGTGTTGACAGGATTCTCGCTCGCGTTTGCGCGGGCGATCGGAGAGTACGGATCGGTCGTGTTCATCAGCGGGAATATGCCGATGCGGACCGAGATCGCGCCGCTCCTGATCATGACCAAACTCGAGCAGTTCGACTACGCGGGCGCCACCGCCATCGCGCTTCTGTTGCTGGGCATCTCGTTCATCTTGCTTCTCGGGATCAATGTTCTCCAGATGTGGAGCACCGCGCGCTCGCGCTAAGGATTTCCACCATGGCCGGCAACGCAACAACATTGCATGTCCACACCCCACGGGGCGCCAACGCCGCGAGCAGGGACAGTGCGATCGTCCGATGGACCCTCATCGTGATCGCTCTGGCGTTCCTGACGCTCTTCCTGGTGTTGCCGATTGCGCTCGTGTTCGCCGAGGCTTTGCGGGAAGGACTCGGAGTCTACCTCGCGAGTTTCAAGGACCCGGACGCGCTCTCGGCGGTCAAGCTCACATTGATCGCGGCAGCGATCGCCGTGCCGCTCAATGTCGGGTTCGGCATCTGTGCCGCATGGGCGATCACTAAGTTCAGGTTCCCGGGCCGACCGATCCTCGTCACGCTGATCGACCTGCCGTTCGCGGTCTCGCCCGTGGTGGCCGGGCTGATCTATGTCCTCGTGTTCGGAATGCAGGGCTGGCTGGGCCCGTGGCTGTCCGAGCAGGAGATCAAGATCATCTTCGCCGTTCCCGGAATCGTGCTCGCCACGATGTTCGTCACCTTTCCCTTCGTCGCGCGCGAGCTCATCCCGTTGATGGAAGAGCAAGGCAAAGAGGAGGAACTCGCCGCGCTCACGCTGGGCGCGCGCGGCTGGACCATTTTTCGGCGGGTCACGCTTCCAAACATCCGCTGGGCGCTGCTCTACGGTGTCATTCTCTGCAACGCCCGCGCGATGGGCGAGTTCGGCGCGGTCTCGGTTGTCTCCGGTCATATCCGGGGGCAGACGAACACGCTCCCGCTCCATGTCGAGATTCTTTACAACGAGTACTCGTTCGTCGCGGCGTTCGCGACCGCCTCGCTCCTGGCGATCCTCGCGATCGTCACTCTTATTCTCAAGACTGTCATCGAGCACCGCGTGCAGCTGCAGTACGCCCGCGCGGCCAGCCAGGAGTCGTCGTCATGAGCATCCAGATCCGGCAGGTCAGCAAGTCGTTCGGGTCGTTCCGAGCGCTGAACGACATCAACCTCGATATCCCGACCGGCGAACTTGTCGCCCTTCTGGGCCCGTCTGGCTCCGGAAAGACGACGCTGCTGCGGCTCATCGCCGGGCTCGAAGACCTTGACCCCGGCGCTGGCACGATCCGGTACTTCGAGGAGGACATCACTGGGACTCCGGTCCGCAAACGCCGCGTCGGATTCGTGTTCCAGCACTACGCCCTGTTCCGGCACATGACCGTCTTTCAGAACATCGCGTTCGGACTCCGCGTCATGCCGCGGACCACGCGCCCCAACAAGACAGAGATCAAAGCGCGTGTCCACGAACTGCTTAGACTGGTTCAACTCGAAGGGCTCGCGGGCCGCTTCCCGAGTCAGTTGTCCGGCGGTCAACGGCAGCGGGTTGCCCTGGCGCGGGCGCTCGCCGTCCGGCCGCGCGTGCTCCTGTTGGATGAACCCTTCGGAGCCCTCGACGCCAAGGTCCGCGCCGAGCTCCGCCGCTGGATCAGGCAACTCCACGATGAACTCCACATCACGAGCGTCTTCGTAACGCACGATCAGGAAGAGGCGCTCGAGATCGCGGACCGAGTCGTTGTCATGAGTCGCGGCCGGATCGAGCAGGTCGGTACCCCCACAGAGGTCTACCACACGCCGCAGACCGAGTTCGTGATGAACTTCCTTGGTCAGGTCAATATGCTGCAGGGAAGCGTGGACTCCGGCCGAGTTCGTTTGGGACCCCTCGAACTTCCGCTGCAGAACGGCTCATGCTCTGATGGCGCTGACGCGGCCCGCGTCTTCGTCCGGCCGCACGATCTCACGATCGATATCAAGTCCAACGGCCAGTCATCGATATCGGCACAGGTTGTCCGCATCCACGCCGCCGGGCCCGTCGTTCGTGTCGAACTCCTTACCGTAGCCGGTCAGACTCTCGCGGCTGAACTTTCTCAAGAGCGATTCAACACGATGAAACTCGCAACCGGCGACACCGTGTTTGTCCGACCTCGCCACATCCGAGTGTTCGCACAGACCTGACCCCGCGAACCCCCCGGCCCTGTCAACCCCAGAGTCGCAGAGTCCAAGAGTCCTCGCCCGCCGGCGGGTTGACGCCCCACCCAACCCCCCCCCCAGCCCCCCCACCCACCCCCCCCCGCCCCCCCGGGACCCCCCCCCCAAAACCCCCCAACCGGCCCACAAAAAA
>CAZSLT010000051.1:11410-17134 GCA_964607595.1 uncultured Phycisphaeraceae bacterium | reverse complement strand
CGATGCCGGTCTCGTCGGAGCCCGACGCGACGCCGGTGCGCTTGTCGCCGATGTCAAAGCTGAGGTATCGCATCAGGCGTTCTTCACCGGTGTGATGGTACGCCCGCACTCCGGGCATTTGTCCGCGATGCCGGTGAGGTCGTAGCCGCACTTGGGGCAGTGATCTTTGGGGTGGCGACGCCGGAATGACAACGCGAGAAGCGTGGAGCCGATGCCGATCCAAAGAGTCGCCGGGAGCGTCAATCCCCACTGGACCGGCGCTGTCGGTGTCGCGGGGACGAGCCAGAAGTCCCCGAGCAAATACGCGCGGAACTCGTGCGTCTGTTGAAACGGAGCCGAGGTGTAGACCCCATTGCTCCACGGCAGCCACGCGTTGTGAACGAGAACGGCCATGCCGCTGTCGAAATCCGCGAAATCGACGAGCGTGAATCCCGGCGCCGGGCGCGAGTTGACCACCACAACGAACCGTCGCACGAATGTGCTCGCCCACACCACCAGAATCACCACCCCCGCCCACCGACAGATCAGTCTGGTTCGACGCCGGCGCTTCACGCCTTCACCGCCGCACCGCACTCCGGGCACTTGTCCGCGATGCCGGTCAGGTCGTAGCCGCACCTGGCGCAATGCCCCTTCGGATACCGCCGCCAGAACGAGATGCCAATTAACGACAGTCCAATGGCGCCCGGAAGTAGACCGGGCGTGATGATCGTGAAGGGCCACAGGGGAGATGGACGAAGCTTGTAAAACCCATATGCGAAGAACGACATCAAAGGCCGACGGGGCCTCATCAACCGGATACACGAAGTTAATGGGGGCGAATGAATGGAGTATTCGTCATCTAAGACAATGACGATGCTACCGTGTTCGATTGCAACATAATTGAGCGCTTGGGTTGTTCCACGAGTCCGCCAAACGATCTGCGCGAGACACACAAAACTCATCCCCCACACCACCAGAATCACAACGCCGAACCATCGGCAGATCAATCTGCGCCGACGGCTTCTCACGCGATGACTCCTGTCTTGACCCGCCGGCCGGAGGTCGGCGGATTACACCGCCGCGTCCGACAGCGCCACCGGGTCACGCGGCCCGGTCACCACCCGCTCGCCCGGCAGCGGGTTGAACCGCGAGCCCGCCATCGGCACCTTGCGGTTCACATCGTCCTTGGGCAGCAAGGGCGCCACGACCATCGCCAACGCGATGACCACGACATTCATGATGATGAGCTGCCACACGCTCATCCACCCCATGTGCCGCGAGATCGCCGTGGCCACCACCAGCGTGATCCCCAGCGGGATGAGCGACTGCCAGCCCAGCTTGAGCACCTGGTCGTAGCGGATGCGGGGGATCGTCCATCGGATGATCATCATGAACACGACCGAGAGGATGACCTTGTTGAAGAACACCAGGAACTTCACGATCGCCGGCAGCACGCCCACCGCCTCGGGGTGCGTCCACGGGATGAAGGGCAGGTGATACCCGCCGAAGAACAGCAGCACGCAGAAGGCGCTGCTCGTCATCATGTGCGCGTACTCGCCGAGGAAGAACAACGCGAAACGCATCGCGCTGTATTCCGTGTGGTACCCGCCCACGAGCTCCTGCTCGGCCTCGGCGTTATCGAACGGCGCGCGGTTCGCCTCGGCCAGGATGCAGGTGTAGAACAGCACCGCGGCCAGCGGCATGCTCAGGATGTACCACCCGCCCTCGACCTGATTCTCCACGATCGCGCTCGGCGACAGACTCCCGGCCACCAGCAGCACCGCCAACACCGACAGCCCCAGCGGGATCTCGTACGAGATCATCCCCGCGCTGGCGCGCAGCCCGCCGAGGAACGAATACTTGTTGTTGCTCGCCCACCCGCCCAGCGTCACGCCGTACACACCGAGCGACGCGATCGCGATGAGGTACACAAACCCGACATTGATGTCCGCACCCGCCACCAGCGCCCGCCCGCCCTCGACCACGCCCCACAGCAGGCCGTCCGGCACATCCACATACCCGCCCCACGGGATGATCGCCCAGCCGATGAACGCCGGCACCACGGCCGCGGCCGGCGCCAGCGTGAACAGCCACTTGTCCGCCCCCTTGGGCATGTAGTCCTCTTTGAGGATGAACTTCAGCCCGTCCGCCAGCGACTGGCCCAACCCCCAGAACCCGAAGCCGCGGGTCAGTTTCTTGAGCAGCGGCAGGCCGAGGTCGAACCCGACGCGGTTGGGCCCGATGCGGTCCTGGATGTACGCGCTGATCTTCCGCTCGAAGTAGATCAGCATGGGGATCGTCCCCAGGATCGCGTGCACGACCGCGACCACAACGATCACCCCGACAAACACCTGCGCTGAGATCGTGAAATCCATATACCCCACAGTGTAACGTCACATAGTGGGTGCAAGGGCTCAGCCCGTCGCTAACGGGCGAGCCATGTCGGGTCCGATTGAACTCGAAGGGACATGGCTCACCCTTCGGGTCGAGCCATGGCACCCGGCGTGCTCTTGCTCCCTCCACCGACCCCGGCGGGCCCCCCCACTGAGGTGTCGCCGCAGGCGACGGAGGGGGTCATTCGTACACCCCACCTCACGACAACCCCATCCCCACGATCTCGCCCGGCTTGGGCGACACCACCAGCAGCATGAACTCCGCCTCGCCTTGGCCGATGTTCCGGGCCTCGTGCGTCACATCCGCCGCGCAGGTCAGCGCATCGCCCTCTTCCAGGATGAACGGCTCGCCGTTGAGGCGCACCTCCATGCGACCGCGCAGCACGAGCACATGCTCGGCCACGCCGGGCGGCTCGGGCGCGAACTCGCCGGTGCTTCCGCCCGGGGGCACGATCCACCGAAGCACCTGCACCCCCCGCCGGACCAGGGACGGGCTGAGCAATTCCCGCTTCACCCCAGACTCGGGGTCCAGCAGCACCCGCCCCTCCCCCCGCCGGACGACCTCGTGCCGCACCGCCGGGGCCGCGGGCAGGTCCAGCAGATCCGAGATCAGGCACCCCAGCCCGACGGAGATCAGGTGGACCACCCGGATCGTGGGGCACTTCTTGCCCGACTCGATCTCGCTGAGCATCCCGGCGCTGACGCCGCTCTTCTCGGCCAGATCGGCGATGGTCATCCCCCGCTCCGTCCGCTTGGCTTTCACGAAAGGTCCGATATTCAACGCGGCCACCTCCATTCCAACACACCAATCATCACCATAGCGAAATAATTCACCGTTTGTTTGACTTCAGTATTCATGATCGTACTATTTCTTCACGATCGTGAATATGGAATCCACGATCAGAAAGGAGTCGCGGCCATGTCAGCCCTGCATTGCACGAACTGCGTCTCGAACCACCCCCGCACCCTTCCCTCGGATCACTGGAAGGTGCCCTCCCCCGCGACCCAGGCCCGATGGGGCGCCGCGGGTGCCATCATCGCGGCCCTCATCCTCATCGTCCTGTCTATCTGACCCTCAGCCCCCCTGCCTCTCCCCGACGGGCAGAGGATGTCATCCGTGGAGCGCATGACAGGTGAGGGGGCATCACCCAAGCCCTTCGATCGCGGCCGGGGTCCAAGACGACCCCCATATCATGGTCGCATGAGCGGACGCGCCCCTGCTAACGCGGGGCCGCGTCGATTCCCCGATTTCGATGACGCCCCGCGGGGCGATGCCGCGTATCAACCGGCATGGCCAGACCGCCCCGATCCGGACGGACCCCATCCCCGCTGGCCAAGCACCTGCGGCGGTTGGTTGTCGGCGGCGCGATCATCATCCTGCTCTCGATGTGCCTGCTGCCGAGCATCGGCACATCCCGCCGCGGCCCTTGGTGGAGCGACCTTTATTTCGCGAAAGGGCCGCAGGGCCTTGAGGCGATCGGTCTCGACTTCCAGGCCCGGACGGCATGGAGGACAGACCGCGATCCTGAAGAGACGCTGTATCGGGCGCGCGGGATGCGTTTCTGGATGGGGGGTTCCGGCTGGTCCTCGTTTACCCAGCGTTTCGATCACACGCTCACGATCGATTGGTACGACGGGCTGAAAAAGTCGGAAAACCCGCTGACGCCGGAGGACATCGACGCGGCCTACGGCATGTTCGCCGCGGCATTGCGGGCCGAGGGCTACATCGAAAGCGCCGACGCGTACCTCCGCGGTCCCGGCGTCGAGACCCGCATCCGATGGGACAAGGTCTACGGCGCGATGATCCGGATCGCCGCGCTGCTCATGGCCTCGTACCTGCTCGGCTGGCTCATCGAGACGGTGCTGGTCGCTTTCGCGACCGTGAACGACGACGAGTTCTTCGACGCCGCGTCGGGGCGATACATCCGCTGCCCGAACTGCAAGTACGACCTGGCGGGATTGACAAGCACCGTCTGCCCCGAGTGCGGCACGGAGTGCGCGCCGTGATGCCTCCTCTCCCTTGGGAGAGGATGTCACGAGCGACGGGCGGAGCGAGTGACAGGTGAGGGCTCCGGCCGCTTCAACCTCTCTGCATCACAACTCACAAGACCACGGGGTGTGGCCCGATCCTCGCCACCCCGTTCCCGCTCTGTGTTCTCTGTGGTGAATGCATGAAAAAGCCCGGCGTCGCCGCCGGGCCATGAACGAGTCGCGAGCGTCGGTGACGGTGACTCGGTTGGTGTCGCTTAGATGGCGTCCTTGGCGGCGCGCCAGTCGGCGATGAAACGCTTGCGGTCGTTGACATTGACCACGCCGTCGCCGTTGTAGTCCGCGGCGGGGGAGCCGAGGTTGTACGACGCGAGGAAGGCGTTGCGGTCGGCGTTGTTGATCGCGCCGTCGGTGTTGTAATCGGTCTTGTGGTAGATGCGGAAGGAGAGCCCGAGCTCGCCCGCGGAGGGGACGCCGACCATGGCGCTGGCGATGAAATCGGCGTTCACGGCGTAGGTGCCGGCGTAGAGCCAGCCGACGAACTCGGTGTCGTCCTGGCCCTGGCCCTGCACACCGAAGCCGGCGATCGTGGAGCCGCCGACCTCGCGCAGACTCGCCCCGGCGACGAAGTAGGACTGCACATGGCCGTCCACATACCCCTCGAACACCACGCGGACATCGTCGAGCACCTCGAACTCCACCTCGGTGTAGCCGTTGACCGAGGCGTCGGCCGAGAAGATGTTCTCATCGGTGACGCTGGCGGTCCCGAAATACTCCAGCTCGATGCGGTTGTCGGTGATGTTGGAGTAGATCTGGCCGTCGGCGTCGGAGATGTCGTTGCCGGAGTAGTCATCGAGATCGGCGATGATCTGGTTGTCATAGAAGCCGGAGGTGGCCGTCGAGGACTGGATGTCCCCGGCGCAGTTGTTGAACTCGTAATCGAACCCGCAGGCGATCACGAACAGTTCCCGCTCGGCCGAGAGGACATCCATCGTCGGCGCGGTCGCGGACGCGGCCGAACCCGCGGCCAACATTGCAAAGGCGGCGATAGCGTTGCGCATGTGTCGAACCCCTTGTGTGTGTATTCGTGGTGGACAGGTGCGTCGTCACGCCCCCCATGCACCGTGCACCGGGAGCAACCGAACGCTACCCGCGCCGTGTGTGCGCCCGGTTGGGCGGGGTTCAATGTCTTATGAAACCGTCGCTTCGATCCGGCGGGCCCTGAACGCGTCCCCGCACTCGGGGCAGCGGTCGGTCCGCTCCAATCCATCGAGGCAATAGCCGCATCCCTCGCACCGGCCGCGGTGGCGCCGGATCGCGCGCCTCGCCCAACCGAGCATCGCGAACACGCCCCACACGATGA
>CAZSLT010000051.1:0-11310 GCA_964607595.1 uncultured Phycisphaeraceae bacterium | reverse complement strand
CAGGGCGCTGGCGAAGGAGAGCAGGACGCCTGCAAGTACGAAGAATCTCACGCGCCGATTGGCCCACACCGGCGCTCGGCGTCTGCCGGATTGCGGCTCCATCGGGGTCGTTGTGTCGGCGGTGTCGGTCATGCGTCACCACCGTGGCAGAGACCCCTCATCCGGTCATTTCGCGACCACCTTCTCCCTCAAGGGGAGAAGGGGCTATCGCGTCATCTGGGGGAAGATCAGGAAGCGGTCGTGGACCTGCAGCACGAGATCGGCCGCGTCGTCGCCGGTGACATCATCGACGATGGCCGCGGACGGCTGGCGCTCGCGTGCGTCGCCCCGGCTGAACAGGCGTGACTCGAATACCTCGAACTCCGTGGCGAAAACGATCTTGCGCGAGGCCGAGAGGGCGTAGATCTGGCACATCCGCTCGCGCGAGTCCAGCACCACCAGGTCGGTGAAGCCGTCGTTGTTGACATCGCCGACCTCGATCTCGTGCTCGGCGCGGTCCTCGCGGTCGGAGCGGAAGGCCGCGACCTCCTCGAGCGCGACGCGCTGCCCGCCCAGGCGCACGAGCGCGAAGCCGCCCTCGCCCAGCGCCATGATCGTCGGTTCGCCGTCGCCCGTGAATGACCCGGCCCGCAGCGCGCCGGGCTTGATGCCCGTGAGCCGCAGCTTGTCGGTCGTCTCCCACGAACCGTCGGCGGCGCGGCTCATGATGACGATGCGGTCGTTGCCCGCGTCGGACGCCACGATCGCCTGCGCCCCGCCCGCCCTGCCGCCCCCCCCACGCTCGAGCACCGACAGCCCGACCAGGCGCGCCGACGCCTCGGGCATCGTGATCTGCTCGACCACGCGCCAGCCCTTCTCCTTATCAAAGGTGCAGGCGCGCACGAAATTCGCGTCCGCGATCAGCAGTTCGGCGAAGCCGTCGCCGTCCACATCCAGCGGCGCGGTGTTCTCCGGGCCCGCGGCCTGCACCAAGCCGAACTGACGCATCCGGTCGTCGTTGAGAACCTCGATCTCCTCCTGCGTCCCGCCCACGCTCCGCACCATCACCATGGGCTCGTTGGGCGTGAAGAGAATCACATCGGTATGGCCGTCGTGATCGAAGTCGCCCGCGATCGCGCTCTTGGGCGGGCGGTTCACATCGGTCAGTTCCACCTTCATCACCGCCGCGCCGTTGGGACGGTGAATCTCCAGCGTGTGGTCGCGCTTGTCGCGGACGACCATCGCCACCGCCGGGCCGTCGCGCAGCGTCAGGTAGGCCATCGCCACCGGCGAGGCGCCCTGCGTCTCGGTGGGGATCGGCTGAGGGAACTCGAAGCGTCCCCGGTCGGTGTCGAAATCCGCCACGCCGACGGTCTTCTCATCCTCGCTCAGCACGAACAGTTCCAGTTCCGGGTCGCTGTCCCACTGGCCGGCCGCGATCGAGGTCGGGCTTTTGAAAGCGCTGAAGGACTTGCCCTCGCCCAGCCCGACGCCCGACGCCTGCCGGTAAAGGACCACCGAATTGGCGCTGCGGTCGGTCGCCAGCACATCGGGCAGCCCGTCGGCGTCGACATCGGCGACCGCGACGGCGCGGTCCTTGTCCGACCCGCCGCGGAACGCGAACACCTCGACCGCCGCGTCGCGCTCGGCCCCGGTCTCGGACCCGGTGGCGACGCCCTCGGTGACGACATCGTTCAGGACGATACGCCGGGTGGCGCGTTCGATGACGGCGATGGACGCCGCGGCCCGCCCGGCCAGGCGGACCGGCTCGATCTCGATGAGCGCCGGCATCTCAAAGAGCGACTCCGGCCCCAGCACGCCCCGCTTCTGCCCCGCGACGCGCCCGGTGGATTGGAGCCACATGCGCACGGGCGAGGCGTCGTCCGGGATCGCGCCCATGATGTCCATCGCGCCGTCGCCGTTGTAATCCTCGACGAAGAAGGCGAGCAGGTCGCCGCCGGAGCCGAGCACCGTCGGCTCGCCCCGCACCAGCCCGGCGCGGAACTCGTAGACATGGATCTTGCCGGCGACCAGCGCGATGACCTCGGGCGCTTCGTCGTCCATCACATCGGCGATCTCGAAGCCGTCCTGCCCCAGCGCCAGCCCCGAGACGCGGCGCTTGGCGCCCTCGTCGAAAGTCATCGACGCGGTCTGCTCCATGAGCACGATCTCGTCGGGACGCCCGGCGTAGAGGATGTCCAGGTCGCCGTCGCCGTCGGCGTCGACCACGCGAAACCCCATGACCTGGTGCGCCACGCTGATCTCGACCCGGTCGTACCACGCGCTGGGCGGGAGTTCGTTCACCTTGTACTCGCGCTCGATCTCGGCCCGCGTGCGCTCCTGCTTCCGCTGGCGGTGGATCTCGATGCGGCTCTTGCGGTTGTTGACGATGACCAGGTCGGTCAGGCCGTCGCCGTCCATGTCCGCGCTGAGCGAGGGGCCGGCGCCGTCGTCAACCACGATGATCCGGGGCGGATCGAACCCGTAGAACCGGGCCAGCGAGGGGGCCTGCGCCATCGCCGCCGAGCCCGCCGTCCCGCACAGCCCCACCACCACCATCACGCGGCCGGCGAGCCGGCGACGACGAGTCCGAGTCTTCTGCATCGTGAGCATTCCTTCAGTTCGGTTCCGCGGGTCGTGATGCGGCGCGGGGCCGTCGCCGCCGGGCCGACGCCCGGACGCGACCCGCACGCCGGGGGCCGGTATACCTGCCCGGGCGGTCGCGCCGGACGGGCCGCCCTACTGTACCCGAGGCCCGTGCCCCCGATGCACACGCGGACGCGGCCTTTCGGCCATAATGCGGCCCGCCCCCGCCCACCAGCCCGTCACCACACTCCCACGGAGCCAGACCACTCATGAGCAGCCGACCCCTCACGATCGCCGCGTTGGCGCTGCTTGCCATCGCCCGCCCCGCGCCGGCGCAGGACGACCTCCAGGCCGCGCGGAAGTTCGATGTCGTGACCCTCACCGACGACCGCTCCGTAAGCGGGACGATCGTCAAGCAGAACTCCGAGACGATCTGGATCGACATCGGGTTCGATGTGGTGGCGATCCCGCGCTCGAGCGTGCAGTCCGTCCTGCGGGCCGACACCGACGGGGCCGCGGGCGCCTCGCGCGACGACAAGGGCTTCTTCTCCATCGCCGACGACCTGCCCGAGAGCACCCCCAACGAGCTGGCCAAGAAGATCGGCGAGGCCGTCGTGCTGGTCTCCACGCCGTCGGGCCTCGGCTCCGGCTTCATCATCCACCCCGACGGCTACGCGATCACCAACGCGCATGTCATCCAGGGCGAGCAGCAGATCAAGGCCACCATCTTCGAACAGGGCGAGCGCGAGTTCCGGCGCGTCGTGCTTGATGATGTCGAGATCCTGGCCGTCAACAACCACACCGACCTGGCGCTCATCAAGATCAAGCGCCCCGAGAGCGACCCGCGCCCCTTCAAGTTCGTCTATGTGCAGGGGGCCGAGTCCCTCGAGTCCGGCCAGGAGGTCTTCGCGATCGGCAACCCCCTCGGGCTGGAGCGCTCGCTCTCCAAGGGCGTCGTGGCGACCACCAACCGCAACTTCGAGGGTCTGACCTTCATCCAGACCACGACGCAGATCAACCCCGGCAACTCCGGCGGCCCGCTCTTCAACCTGCGGGGCGAGGTCATCGGCGTGACCAACATGGGCATCCCCGCCGGCGAGGGCCTGGGCTTCGCCATCCCGGCGCGGTATGTCCGCGACTTCCTGCGGAACCACGACGCCTTCGCGTACGACAAGGACAACCCCAACTCGGGCTATTCCTACAAGGCCGCCCCGCCCCGCTCGGAGTTCGGCCCGCCCCCCATGCTCGACGACGACACCGCCGATCAGGATCAGTGAAATCCCGCGGCCGGTCCGACCACCAACACCACGAACACACTCCATCACCCCCCGGAAGAACCAGCAATGACACGAATGTTCCAGACCCGTCCCGCCGCCGTCATCGCCGCCTGCGCCGCGATGGGAGTCTCGGCCAGCGTCCTGGCCGCGGACATCGCCATCACGGACCTGGCGCCCAAGGACAGCGTCTTCGTCTTCTCGATCAACGACTACAAGCAGATGCGCGCCGCGTTCGACCGCACCGGCTTCAAGGACATCTGGTCCGACCCGGGCGTGCAGAAGTGGTTCGAGCGTCACACCGCCGAGCACTTCGAGCAGATGCAGGGCATGCTCGACGAGATGGGCATCGACAAGGAAGACATCAAGCACCCGGCCGGCATGGTCGGCGGGGCGATGTGGCTCACGCTCGATGACGACAACGAGATCGCCAGCCATGTCCTCCTGGCCGCGGACTACGCCGCCGAAGCCGAGGCGATGAGCGCCACGATCGAGAAGGCGATCGACGAGGGCCTGGACCGCGACCAGCTCATCGTCGATGAAGAGGAGTACGCCGGCGTCACCGTGTACGAGATCACGCCGATCGAGGCCGAGGAAGAGGAAGGGGACGCCGAGGACGAGATGGAGTGGGAGTTCGAGGACGACGGCGGGCCGTTCAACTTCGACCAGGAGACGATCTTCTACGCCCGCGCGGGCGAATTGCTGCTCATGTCCTCGGACAAGCGCGCGATCGAAGACTCCATCGACCGCATCACCGGCGGCAAGGACCTCGCCACCATCGACGAGAACCCCGATTACGCGCGCTCCCTGAAGCAGATCGGCACGCCGCACATGTCGGCCTCGGTCCTCATCACGCCGTGGCTGGACATGATGAAGCGCGCCGAGGAGGCGCAGGGCGGCGGCGAGGAGGATGAGTTCGGCATGATGATGCCCGACCCCTCCATGCTCGCCAAGGCCGCGGGCCTCGACGAGATCAAGGCCGTCTCCCTCGGCGTCACCTTCGACGCCGACGCCGGCATGCTCGAGCAGACCTGGTCGGTGATCTGCCCGACGAAGCGCGGCATCGTGGCCCTCTTCGACAACCCCGCCATCGACAACACCCCGCCCGCATTCGTGAGCTCGGCGACCACCTCCTACTCCTCCTTCCAGTTCCGCTTCGCCGATCTCCTGCCCACCATCCGCGAGATCGCCAATACGCTCCCCGAGGAGATGGGCCAGCAGATCCTGCAGGGCCTGGGCATGGCCGAGGGCATGGTCGGCCCGATCTTCGCCCAGCTCGACCCGCACATGTTCATCGCCCAGGGGTACAACCGCCCGTTCTCGGCCGAGAGCCAGAGCATGCTCGTCGGCATGAAGGCCAAGAATCAGGCGGCGCTCACCGACGCGATCGTCGGCTTCGTCAACACCGGCATGGCCCCGCTCCAGAGCCGCGACTTCCTCGGCAACACCATCTGGGAGGTCAACCCGGGGATGGGCGGCCCGGAGATCGCCATGGGCGTGGGCGGCGGCTACATGTTCATGGGCAAGCCCACCGAGATCGAGAACGCGCTCCGCGCCGCCGGCGCCGGCAACTCCTCGCTCGCCGAGGACGACGGCTTCAAGCAGGCCGCGTCCTCCGTCGGGCCCAACGCCATGGGCTTCGCCTTCACCGACATGCGCACGACGATCGAGTACCTCGACTGGACCATCCGCAACTACGAGAAGGTGATCCGCGCCCAGTTCTCCGGCGCCGAGTGGCAGGACGACCCGGAGATGAAGGAGTTCGCCGAGGAGATGATCAAGTCGCAGGTCGAGAACATGCCCTCGTGGATGAAGGACATGCCCCCGCTCGATGTGGTCATCAAGGCCGTCGGCGACATGGCCGCGCAGATGAAGTCCACCCCGGACGGCTTCACGATGCGTTCCGTCCTGCTCCGCCCGGCCAACTGACCGCACAAACACGCAACGCTCGCGGGGCGGGCCTCATCGGCCCGCCCTTTTTCATGCGCCGCGCCGGTCCGTCAAAAAATCACGAACCGCGCCACGATCGGCCGGTGGTCCGAACCGTTGCGCATCAGTTTCCGCGCGTCCGACGCCGCGGCCCCGTTCAGCCCGTAGGCGTGGTCGATCCGCACGCCCGGCGCCCACGAAAGCATCCCCCGCGCCGGCCAGGTCGCCCCGCGCCCGCGCCCCGCCTCCATGAACGCATCCCGCCACCCCGCGCGCCGGATCATCCCCGCGTGCGCGCTCGTCGGCGTGCAGTTGAAGTCGCCCATCATCACCGCCGGGCGCGTCTCTTGCCGCCCCCATTCCGCTAGCCAGCGCGCCTGCTCCAACTGCTCGGCGACCGCCTCGACCCCGCCCGGGCTGGTCAGATGGATGTTCTGGACCACGACCTCCCGCCCCGCGAACGCGACCACGACGCGGATCTGCGGGTCCGCCGCGTTGATGCCCGGGCGCAACTCGAACCGCTCGGCCAGCCCGCCCTGCGGGTAGTGCGCGCGCTCGCCGACAAACGGCAGCCGCGAGAGCGTCAACTGCCCGTACGCGCCGTTGCGCGAGGCCTCCTCGATGTGCGGGTACTCGCTCTCCAGTTCCGCCCGCAGCGCCCGCGCGAACGGCGGCGTCGCCTCCTGAATCAGCACGACATCCGCGCCGGCCGCGCGCACCTGGGCCGCGACCGTGCGCACATCCGCGCCGCCCACATACACATTGGCGCTGTACACCACCAGCGCGCCCTCCGAGCTCTCGATCGCCCCGCGCCCCGGCGCGTAGGAGCCCGCCAGCGGCCACAGCAGCGACGCCGCCGCGACCGCCGCCAGCGCGCCAAGCCGACGCGCCCGCAGCACCACCGCGCCAAGCGCCAGCACGCCCAGCCCGACGCCGATGTGAAAGACGAATGTCCGCACCATGAACGCGAGGAACGACACCGCCCGCATCCCGTAGGACCCGTGCCGCACCTCCGCCGGCCACGCGTACGCGAAGATCAACGCCGCGCCGGCCCCCAGCGCCGCCGCCCAGAGCATCACGCGCAGCCAACGGGCCGCGGCATGGAACAGCGGGCGTCGCATCGCGTCGATGGTTTCAGTGGTCATGCCCGACTGCTACGGCGGAGCGAGATGCCCTGTTCGCGGGCCGTGCCGGGCTACTTCTCGGGGCCGATCGCTCCGGTCAGGCGCCCGAGGCGACCACCGGCCTGCGCGAGCCGCTCTCGGCGGGCTCGCCGTCGAACCCCGACCGCCACTCGAACGACACCTCGGCGTCCACCAGCCGCATGAGCGCGGCCAACTGCCGCTCGACGCTGCGGTGCGCCTCGGCCAGGTACCGGCCCTCGTGCCGCTCGAAGAGCGAGGATGCGTCGCGCTGCGCATCACGCATCAGTTTTTCCTGCGTCTCGGCCGTCATCTGGATGACATCCAGCAGCCCGAGAATCCGCCCCGCCTGCACATCGTACGGCTTGAGATCCGTCAGCCGCAGCGTGCCCTCGAGCGCGGGCAGGATCACGACATACCGGCCGTCGCCCACATCGCGCACATCGCGCTTCGTGAGCTTCGACAGGTCGATGAAGTACTGCTTCTCGAAGAAGAAGATCATCGCCACCTTCGCCTGGCTCAGCAGCAGCGGCGGCACCCACGACCACCCCTTGGTGCTCGTGGCGATCTCCTTGGCGTGGACCTCCAGCCCGACCAGCTTGCCGACGGCGCGCACCTGATCGATCACCGCGTCCAGCGTCACCGTCCGCGTCGGGGCCATCGCCCCAAGCCGCTTGAACAGCAGGAGCGCGATCACGCCCCCCACCACGATGCCCAGCAGTACCAGGATGGCTTCGGTCATTGTTTCATTCTTGGGCGGAAACCGCCCCGCGTTCCACCGGCCCGGCCGAACGCCCCACACCCCCACCCGTACCCCCACCCGTACCCCCACCCGCACCCCCCCCATGCGCCCCGAACGCGAAGCCGCGGATCAGGTAGTGGATGCTCGCCGAGCCGCACACAATCACCGCCCCCATCGCCACAAACGCGCCCAGCACCTGCGCCCACGAGGGCATCGAGCGGATCGCCTGCCGCGTCGTCGGGATCACCCACAGCGCCGCCAGCAGCACGACGGGCAACGCGAAGACAATTCCCCGCGTCACCGTCGGCACCGCCCGCGCGGGGTCACGCCGCAGCGTCGTCACCGCGGCCAGAAGCACCATCATCATCGCGACGGCCAATTGACCGAGCATGAGGTACCCGAGATCGACGCCGGAGAACACCGGCGCCTGGCCGCCCCGCCCCATCGCCCGCGTCACCAGCGAAGGATCGCTCAGCACCGTCGAGATAAACACCATCCCGCCGATGCACAGCAGCGTCAGCGGCTCGCCGCCGCGCAGCCGGCGCATCCCCGTCAGCACGCCCATCACGCCGCCCACCAGCACGACGACCGCGAACGCCGCGGCGAACCACGCGGCGATCAACCCCGTCGAGAGACCCTCGCGGACCGTGAACACGAGCACCGCCAGCGACGACACCGCCAGCAGCGCCGACATCACCAGCGTCGCGCGCGCCGCCCACACCGGGAACAGCCCGTCCGCGGCACTCATGGTTTCAATTCTGGCGTGGTCCTGACTCACTCGCACTTATCCTAGCCGCCTCATGCGACCCGAGCGGCCGGGAGATCATCCCCCAGCACCGTGCAGCGCCGACGCCCGCCCCGCTTGCTGTCGTAAAGCGCCTTGTCGGCCTTGGCCAGCAGATCCGCCGCGGTCTCGGCCCCGTGCTCCAGCCGGGTGGCGATCCCCGCCGAGATCGAGGGCCACGGGCAGGGCAACCCCACGCCCGAGGGGTGCGTCCCGAAGAGCGAGGCGATCCGCTCGGCCACCGAACGCGCCCCGCCGCTGTCCGTGCCGCACAGCACCGCCACCAGTTCATCCCCCCCCACTCGGGCGGCGATGTCGTTGTCACGCAACTGGCTCCGCAGCACCTGCCCGGCGACCTTCAGCGCCTCGTCGCCCTTGGCGTGCCCGCAGGAGTCGTTCAGTTGCTTGAACATATCCATGTCGATCGCGATCACCGCCAGGTCCTCGCCGTCGCGGACCGCCTCGGCGAACGCCCGCTCGAACTCCTCATCAAACCCGCGTCGGTTGAGCAGCCCGGTCAGACCGTCGCTCTGCGACATCCGCGCCAGAGTCGCGGTGCGCTTCTTCGTCTGCCGGTCGACCTCCGTCTCCATCTCGCGGCGCAGCCACGACGCCTCCATGCGGTTGCGGTGCGTCGTCACCAGCACATCGAGCACCGCCCGCGCGATCGGCGCCAGCTCGTGCTTGTCCTCGATCGCCGTCAGCGTCGCGAAGGATTGCTCACGCGTCGGCGCGCCCAGCACGCGGATCCGCCCGACCAGCGTCACCCGGTCCAGACGACGCCGGCCCTCGGGGATCACGATGAGCAGCGCGAACATCCCCGCGATCACGCCCGCGGCCGCGAGAATGATCATGATCGAACCGAACCAGGTCCCCGCCGGCCAGCGCGACACGATGAGCGAGGTAATGCCCGTCACCGCGACGCACCCCGCCGCCAGCAGCCCGGCGCGCCGCGCCGCGGGCATGATCGGTGTCAGATGACGAAGCGCCGGCGCGTTCTCGGGCCTCGAGGTCAGCCCCTCGATCAGACTCGGCGCCCCGACCGCGGCGGTGCTCCCGCTCGCGTTCCCGTTGATCTCTCGTGCGCCGACCGCCGAACCCATGCGCCGACCCTCCGTTGATGACAGGCGCCAGCGCCCGCCTCCCCAGATCGGCCACACCCCCGCCGGACTTGCGCCGGCCCGGGCGATCGAGCCACACCCTCCCCCACCCTCCGGCGCAACCCCCCCGACCCCCACCCCGACCCCACCGCCCGCTCACGCCGAGGAGGGGTGCCAGATCGTCTTCATCTCGACGAACGGCTCGACCCACCACGGGCTCTCGCACGCCGCGTCGTCGAACCAATCGCTCTCGCCGAGTTCGCGGACCGTCACGCGTTTCATGTTGTCGGCGCACCCGAGGCGGACGGACTTGGTTTCGTCCTCGGTCAGTCCCCCGGCGTGGATCGCCCCGACCTCGCGGTGCCCGGCGAACCAGTCGATCAGTTCGGTCCGATCACCCGTGAGCAGGTTGATCACGCCCGCCGGCACATCGCTCGTCGCGCACACCTCGCCCAGCAGGCACGCCGTGATCGGCTCGGCGCGGCTCGCCAGCGCCACGATCGTATTGCCCGCGCACAGCGCCGGCGCCATGAGCGACACCAGCCCCAGCAGCGACGGCCGATCCGGCCCGATCACCGCCACGACGCCCGTCGCCTCGGGGACCGTGAAGTTGTAGTACGGCCCGGCGATCGGATTGTGGCACCCCAGCACCTGGCTGAACTTGTCGGCCCACCCCGCGAACGCGACCAGCCGATCGACCGATGCGCCGACCTCCTTCCTCGCCGCGCGGGCGTCCACGCCCGTCGTCTGCTTGATCGCCTGCGCGAACTCGTCGAGTTTGCCTTCCAGCATCTCGCCCATGCGGTAGAGGATCTGGCCGCGGTTGTAGCCCGAGCGGGCCATCCAGCCGGGCTGCGCCTTGGCCGCGGCCGCGACCGCGTCCCGCACATCCTTCCGCGAGGCGCGGCACAGATGCGCCGACACCTTGCCCCTGGCGTCGATGACAACGGCCGATCGCCCGCTCTCGGAACGCGGGAACTCGCCGTTGATGAAGAGCTTGTAGGTCTTGGTGATTTCGATTCGTTCGGTCATTATTTTGCTCACCACAGAGGCACAGAGGACACAGAGAGGAATCAGAGCTTGAGCCTCTTGATCCCGTCCCTGAGCACCGGAACATTGAAATTGATCAGCAGGCCGAGCCGATGCCCGGACAGACGGAGATAAGTCAATAACTGGGCTTCATGGATCGGCGCAATTGCGTCGATCGCCTTGATCTCCACCACCAGAGAGTTCTCGATCACGATATCCAGCCGGTATCCGCACTCAAGCTCGACTCCCTTGTATGACACCGGCAGCGCCACCTGACGAGAATACACCACGCCGCGTTGCTTCAGTTCGTAGCACAGGCATTGTTCGTACGCTGACTCCAACAACCCGGGCCCGAGGGCGCGATGAACCTCGATCGCCGCGCCGATCACGCGCCCGCTCAGTTCCGACTCCACAGGGCTTTCCTGTCTTGATCCGATCACTTGCCTTCTCTCTGTGTCCTCTGTGCCTCTGTGGTGAATGACTCAGATCCGAACATACGACCGCAGGCCCTGCATCCCGCCCTCGCGCCCGAAGCCGCTCTCCTTGAACCCGCCGAACGGGCTCGCGGCATCGAACTTGTTGTAGGTGTTGCACCAGATCACGCCCGCCTTCAGCTTCGCCGCGATCTCGAACACCTTGCTCCCCTTGTCCGTCCACACGCCCGCGGCCAAGCCGTACGGCGTGTTGTTCGCCCGCGTCAGCGCCTCCTCCGGCGTCCGGAAAGTCTGCACCGCAAGCACCGGCC
>CAZSLT010000050.1:15225-17405 GCA_964607595.1 uncultured Phycisphaeraceae bacterium | reverse complement strand
TGCTGGGGGTGATGTTCATGCCCGCGGGCTGGTGGGCGGCCACGGAAGCGATGCGTGCGGTGGAGCCGCACGCCGAGCGGCTCGCGTCGTCGATTCGGCAACACATGCAGAGCGAACCAAGGCCCGGACGATCGGCCTGGCGTAGAGAGATCGGGTCGCCCGGTGCGCCGGACGCGGCCCCGGCGTTGACCCAGGCGCCCATCTGGGGCGCAGCCCCGGCAGAGTTCTTCGAGCTCTCCCCCGCAGAAGGCGCGATCCTCCCGCCGCCGCAGGTCGCGGGACAGTCCGCGCCACTCATTGAGACACCGTCGTTATCCATTTCTGAGCCGATCGCCTCGCCGCCGCCCTTCCGGGATGTAGCGCGTGCGGCGACGCCCGCGGCTCCGGCGGTGGAGGATCATGCCGAGGTGATACCCGCGGCTTCTCCGCGTGATCGCTTCGGAGCGGCGGTCGGCGCGTGGGCGGCGTGGGGAGTGCGTGTGCGTGATGCGGCTCTGGGCGCGCCCCGCCTTCCGCCCGCGGTGTGGGGCGGCGGCGCGGCGTTGTTCGCGATTGTGATCGCATGGCGGACGGTGCGGCTGGCGCGGCTCGTGCGATCAGGCGAGCCCGTGACGGCGCGCGACGAACGGCTCGTGGGCGAGGTGTGCGAGCTGCTCGGTGTCCGGCGCGTGCCGCGGATGGTCGTGGTGGACCGCGTGGTGACACCGATGGTGTGCCTGGACCGCCGCGCGACGATCATTGTGCCGCGTGCGTTGTGGCACGGCCTGGGCGAGGAAGCGCGTCGGGCGATTCTGACGCATGAATTGGCTCACCTTCGCCGCCGAGATCACTGGGTGTGCTGGGGGCTGCTGGGGGTGACTTGTTTGTTCTGGTGGCACCCCGTGGCGTGGTGGGCGGGCCGTCGGATTCGCGAAGAGGCCGATATGGCATGCGACGCATGGGTTGTCTCGATCCTGCCGCGGGCGCGGCGCGCGTACGCGGAGTCGTTGCTCCGTGTCCGAGTGTTCCTGAGTTCCACACCTCCTCTGACGCCGGTTCCCGCGTTGGGCATGGCGTCTTCCGGGGTTGCACGCTTTTCGAGGAGAATCACCATGGTGATGACAAGCAGGAAGAGCCCTCGTCTCTCGTTGATCGGGAGCATCGCGGCGTTGTCCGCGGCGGCGGTCGGAGCGGTGATAGCACCGGCGTTGGCATGCCCGCCCGACTGTGAAGAGTCTGCCCCGTCGGCGCAGGTCATCGTGATGCCGCCCACCGGCGTGGTGGCCCGGCAGGGCTCGGCGCCCGCCGCAGCGACGACCTTTGAGCGCTACATGAACGCCGCCGGCGGAGACCCGCGGGCCGAGGCGCTCGTCAATCGCTTCCGCGAGGTCGAGGCGCGGATGCACGAGTTGCAGGCGATGATCGAGGCGTACGCCACCCGCGGCGGCAGCGGCGGCGCGCCGGGAGTCCGCGCGTACACACTGGACGGCATGGCCGAACTGGCCCCGATGTCCGAGGCGTTGGCGGCCGAGCGGGCGTACGCGGCGCTGGCGCCGTTCGCCTCGGGCGGCGGTTACGCCGTCGCGGCAGGAGAGGATTTCGAGCGCGATTACTACATCCCCGAGGGGCGGCTCGAATGCCTGACCTCGCTCATGTCGCGGAGCGATGTGCCGGTGTTGATCCGTGCGGCGGATGACCACATCACGGTCATCGGAACAGCGCACGAGCACGAGGCGTTCATGGCGTTCATCGGGATCATCTGCCCCGAGGGCGTGCGGGTCACCGGGAAGGACGGCGAGATGGTGCGGTCCAAGCGTGCACCGGGCGCCGGCGCGATGCCGGCATACCCGTTCAATGCGTTGCCTCGGGGACTCTTCGAGAGTGCGCCCGACGCACCGACTCCCCCCTCCCCCCCCTCCCCCCCCACCGCTCCCGGCACGGCTCGGTTCTTCGAGAGGACGCCGACGCCGGCCATGAGCCCCGAGTCGATCGAGCGGCTGAATCATCTGCGGGACACCGTGCGATCGCGAATGAATGACGCGGAGGTGCGTCAGCGCCGGGCTCAGATCGAGGCGCTTGCGGCCGAGTCGCTGTTGGCCAAGGCGAGCGAGGCGCTGGAGAGCCAAGAGATCGGGCCCGACCAGGCGCAGACTCTTGAACGGATGATCGCCGAGTACGCGGCGCGGATCGCGGCACTGGAA
>CAZSLT010000050.1:0-15215 GCA_964607595.1 uncultured Phycisphaeraceae bacterium | reverse complement strand
AAGCACAGGCCGATGACCTCGAGGCGCAGCGGGACGCGATGGAGTCTCAGCTCGACGAGGCCGAGGAGCGCCTCGAGCAGTTGCTTGAGGAGGCGGAGCAGGCCGCGGAAGAAGGCGCGCACGACGAAGCGCTGGCGGCCCTTCTGGGTGGATCCGGCCGCTGACCCGTTGTGATGAATGATTGAAGCGGGGGCCGGCCCCGGCGATACACCCGCGCCGGGGCCGGTGCCGCCGCGTTCGTAGACAAGTGATGTAAATGCTCAACCGGCTGTGCGCGATCGGTGCGCGCCGAGAGAGGGGACCAGTGATGCCCCGGCGGATCGGATTGGCCTCATGGTTGGTGTTGGGCGCGATGCTGGCGTCCGGCCAGACCGCGGCGGCGGACGACAGCGCGGCGCGACGGTCGCTGCGGTCGGCCCACGGATTCCTGCAGCGCGGGATGGTCGCGGCCGCGATGCCGGAGTACGAGGCGGCGCTCAGCGGCGGGCTTGGCGTCTCCGAGCGCGACGAGGCGTTGTACGGGCTCTCAGTGTGCCTCGTTCGCATGGCGCAGTGGGAGCGGGCGCTGGAGTCGCTCGGTGGCATCTCGGGCGCCCTTGGCTTCCCGTTCGCCGATGACGCGGCGATGCTGCGCGCGCAATGCTCGATGATGCTGGGCGACTTCGCGGGCGCGGCCGAGGCCGTGCGACCGATCATCGAACGACCCGACCCGGGGCCACACGGCCCGGCGGCGTGGGCGATCCGGATCGAGTGCCTTTTCCGCGCGGGGTCGCTGGAGGACGCGGCGGCGGAGTGGGACCGATCGAACTCTCGCCGGAGAGGACCGGACGGCGCGAGTCGCGCCGTGTACTACGCGGCACGGGCGATGTACGAACTTGGCCGCGTCGATGATGCGATCGCGGCATTGGAGTCCGCACCGGCCGGGACCGTCGACGACCCGCTCCGTGATCATCGTGAGATGCTGCTGGCGCGTTGCTGCGCGGAGCGCGGGCGCGATGACGACGCGGCGCGTCGTTACCGAGGAGTCGCCGAGCGGAGCGGCTCGGCGCTGGCGCCGGACGCGATGCTGGCGCTCTCTCGCCTGTTGGCTGATCGCGGCGGAGTGGAGGAGGCGACGGGCTGGCTGACGAGATTGCTGGAGGAGCACGGATCGTCGCGTGCCGCGCCTGCGGCGACGATCGATCTTGCACGGATCATGGCGGACTCGGGGAGCTTTGATGAAGCGCGTCGCTTGGCGGCGCACGCCAAGACGATCGGCGATGAGGGTGTGCGGCTGGACGCCGAACGACTGCTGGCGCGATGCGAACTGGAGACCGGCGAGCCCGAGAAGGCGGCGACGCGTCTGCGGGCACTCGCCGATCGCCTTCATGGTCAGATTGACGCCGGGACGCTGTACGACCTGGGCTTGGCCGAGTGGCGGGCGGGTCGTCTTGACGCCGCGGGAGCTGCGTTCGAACGCGTCCTGAAGGTTGCATCAGACGATGGTCTGCGCGCCGATGCGATGTTCGCGCTGGTCGGCGTCGCGCAGGAGACGAACGATGACGCCTCGATCATCGCTTTCTGCGGCCGCTTCGCGGAGGCGCACGGCGAGGATCCGCGTGTGTGGCGATGCCTGCTCATCGCGGGGTCGACCCACGAGCGGGCCGGGAACGACGAACAGGCCGAGGGCGCGTACCGGTCGGTGATCGCGCGGGGCGCCGCGGATGATCGCGCCCGCGCAGCGCTGCGGCTGGGGTTGCTTCAGCACCGGGTCGGGCGTAGCGAGGAATCGGCATCGACGCTGGCGCCGCTGGCCGTGACCGACAAACCGGATTTCGCACCGGCGCTGCTGGCGCTGGGTGACCTGGCGGCACAGGCGGGCAAGGCGGACGAAGCAACTGTATTGCTTGAGCGATATCTGCGGCTCGCCGAGCGTGATCCGGGACGCCCCGACGCGATGCTGATGCTGGGGCGGATCGAGCATGAGCGTGGCGGATTCGACGCCGCCGCGGCGTGGTTTGCGAGAGTCGAAGAGGAATGGAACGGGACAACGGCGGCGGATCATGCGCGGCTGGGGCGGGCGTCGGCGCTGGCGGCGCTCGGGCGGCTGGAGGAGTCCGAGCGCGCGCTCGTCGATGCGTGTGCGTCCGGGGACGCGGCGATCGCGGTTCATGCGCTGCGCCGACTCGCGGAAGCGGCCATGGCGCGCGGGGACGCGCCGACAGCCGCGTCGCGGTACGAAGAGGCGGCCGCACGCGTCACCGGCCTAGATCGCGGCGAGCTGCTGCTGCGGATGGCGCAGTCGCACGCCGATGCGGGGGACGCCGACGCGGCGGACGAGGCCTTCGGGCGGGTGATCCGTGAGTCCCCGGATGAGCGCATCGGCTCCGAGGCGTCGGCCCGGCGCGGGTTGATGCGGATCGCCACCGGGCGCGAGGAGGAAGGACGCCAGGATCTTGAGCAGGCGATCGACACTCTTGCAGCCGGGCCGCTGCGGGACGCGGTGCAGATCGAGCGTGCCAGGGGGTTGCGTGCCGCGGGCGACGGCGCCGGGGCTGAGCGCGTCCTCAAGGAAGTCATCACCGCGGCGACCGACGGGCTGGTCCGGGCCACGGCGGGGTATGAGCTGGCGGCGCTCATGATCGAGCGTGAGGAGCGCGAGGACGCGGCGGATGCGCTCGATGCAGCGTTGCGGGAGATCGCGTCGAGCGGGGATGCGTCGCCGGTGGAGCTGCGGGGCGCGGTGGTGTACCTGGCGGCGTCGAACGCGCTGGCGCTGGGGCGGGATGCGCAGGCCGCGGCTTTGACCCAGGAGTTCGAGGAGCCGTCGCCTCGCGACGACCTGGCGGGGCCGATCGCTTTGGTGCGCGGCGAGGCGCTGCGCCGATTGGGCCGGTTCACGGAGGCGGCACAGGTGCTTGCGCGCGCCGTCGACGATGCGGACCCGGCGGTGGCGCGTGTGGCGCTGCTGAAGCGCGGCGATGCCCTGGCCTCGGCGCAGCAGTGGGAGGAGAGCGAGCGCGTCTTCGCGGAGTTCCGGCGACGGTTCGCGGACGACGAACTCTGGTTCCAGGCGGCGTTCGGCGCGGCGTGGGCGATCGAGAACCAGGGCCGGCCCGCGGACGCGATCGAACATTACCGGCGCGTGGCCGAGGGGCACGACGGTGAGACGGCGGCGCGGGCGCAGTTCCAGATCGGTGAGTGCCTGTACGCGTTGGGCCGGCACGATGAAGCGGTGCGCGAGCTGCTCAAGGTGGACATCCTCTTCTCGAGCGCGGACTGGAGTGCCGCGGCGTTGTACGAGGCGGGTCGATGCCTGGGCGAGTCGGGCGATCCGGCTGGAGCGCGTCGCCGCTTCGAAGAAGTGATCGAGCGGTTCGGCGGGACGCGGTGGGCGGGGCTGGCGCGGAAAGAGCTCGGCGTGACAACGGAGGTGCGTGGTGATTGAGCGGCTGTTGTGGATGATCCCAGCGCAGTCGGGTGTGGATGACTCTGTCGCCGGCGGCGCCAAGAGTGATCTGGCGGTGCAATCGGTGTGGGACTTCGTCGTCAAGGGCGGGCCGATGATGATCCCGATCGGATTGTGCTCGCTGGTGGTCGCGGCGGTGGCGCTGGAGCGCTTCATCTCGCTGCGGCGCACGAGGGTGATCCCGGCGGGATTCGAGGAGGAAGCGCTCGGACAGATCGATCGCGGCGGAGTGTTCAGCGCAGCGGAGTGGTGCCGCGGACACGGCTCGCCGGTTGCGCGGATCTGCGCCGCGGGGCTCTCGCGGTTGCCGCTGGGGATCGACGCCGCGGAGCGTCACGCGCTCGAGGCCGGCGGACGGGAGGTGCAGTTGCTGCGTCGGCGGCTGCGGGCGATCGCGGTGGTGGCGTCGGTCGCGCCGCTGATGGGCCTGCTGGGGACGATCTTCGGCATGATCCGCGCGTTCCAGACGGTGGCGCTGTCGGGCGAGGCGCTGGGCCGGACGGAACTGCTGGCGCGGGGAATCTACGAGGCGATGATCACGACCGCGGCCGGACTGCTCGTCGCGATCCCGGCGCTGGTGCTGCATCACTGGCTGACGGCGCGAATCGAGTCGCTGGTGGGCGAGATGGACCGCGTGGCGATGGGCGTGCTGCAGCGCGGGCTGGAGCAGATGCATGTGCCGCCGCGGGCGGCGGCGGCGCGTGAGCGGACGCGGGACGACGGGGTGCTGGAAGTCGCTTCAGTCGGCTAGGAGGGAGGGTCCGGTGCTTCAGCGTGTGCTCGAGAAAGATGCCTCCGTCGGCGTGGACCTCACGCCGGTGATCGATGTGGTGTTCCTGCTGCTCATCTTCTTCCTCGTGGCGACGACTTTTCATCAGTCCGAGCGCGAGATGCAGATCACCCTGCCGGAGTCGCGGTCGGGCGGGCCGATCGCGCTCTCGCTGCGTGAACTGGTCGTGAATGTGACCGCCGAGGGGGCGTATATCGTCGCGGGACAGACAATCAATGATGAAGCCCTCGGCGCGATGGTCCGCGAGCGTATCGCGTCGAACCCGGATCAGAAAGTGACGATCCGCGGGGACCGGACAGCGTCGTACGGCGCGGTGGCGCGGGCGCTCGACCTCTGCAAGCACGCGGGCGTCCGCGATCCCTTCCTCGACACTGTGCCGATGCCGTAGGGGACGCGATGAAGCGGATGATCGTCAGCGGGCTCTGCATCGGCGCCGTGATCGCGGCGGTGGTGTCGTTGCTGCTGATGGCCGGCGCGGGCAGCACGCGCCCGGGGCGGTCGGGCGGCGTCTGGACGGACGGGCGAGGACTGCGCATGCCTGCCGAGGGCGTGCCCGAGCGGACGGTTGTCTGGACGGAGCCGCAGCGGATGAACCTCGCGCAGCGCGGCAGCGAGCATGAGTTCGACCCGACCGTTGATCAGCGCGAGACGAGGATGGTGTTCGTACGCGGCCGCCCGGGATTCGAAGGCGACGATGCGGACCTGTACGAGACGGAGTGGAACGGCGAGGGCTGGGGCGAGCCGCGCGAGATCGCGACGCTCAACACGGATCGTGATGAGATCGGGCCGGAGTTGTCGCGCGATGGATCGGAGCTGATCTTTGCGAGCGATCGTCCGGGCGGGCTTGGCGGGTTCGACCTGTGGCGATCGGAGCGGACCGGCGACGGATGGGGCGAGCCGGTCCATCTCGGGCCGAGTGTGAACTCACCGTTTGATGAGTATGACCCGGCGCTGTCGCCGGACGGCGGGGCGATGTACTTCGCGTCGGATCGGCCCCGGGCGGGGGAGGGGCAGCGGGCCCGTGATGCATGGGGCGCGACGGTGCGCGAGCGGTCGACGCGCGGGGATTTCAATCTGTATGCCGCGGTGCGGACGGAGGAGGGGTACGCGCTCGATCGTGCGCTCGATGAAGCGAACAGCGGGGCCGACGAGGGGACGCCCGCGGTCAGCCCGGCGGGGGACTTCGTCTATTTCGCATCCGACCGCGCGGGCGGCGAGGGCGGACTCGACCTCTACCGGCTGCGTGTGCTGGCGGACGGTTACGGCGCCGTCGAGCGCGCCGGGCGGCCGCTGAACACGGCGTTCGACGACCTGGACCCCTCGCTCACCGCCGAGGGGTTCGCGATCGTGTTCAGTTCGGATCGTGGCGGGGAGGCGCTTTCGGGCGGCGGGGCGCGATTCGACCTGTACCGCGCGGTGTCGCGCGAGTTGTTCCCGAAGCGTGCCGAGCGACGGCCGTGGGACTGGGCGGCGATCTGGGCGGCGGTGTGGCCGTGGGCGCTGTTGCTGCTTCTGTTGGCGCTGCTGGCGTTGCTGCTTCTGCTCCTGCGCCGGCTGGCGGGCGATGCCAGGTTGCGTACCGCGTGGCGGCGGCTGAGTCTGCTGGCCAGGTGCGTGCTGGTCTCGCTGCTGATTCACGCGCTACTGCTGGCGCTATTCACGGTGTGGCATGTGACGACGGCCCTGCAGGAGTACCTGCGACCCCACGGGGGCGTGCAGGTCTCGCTGGCGCCGTCGGGCATGGCCGAAACCGGGGTGTACGACCAAGTGCGCGGCGGCGCGACGGATGTTGCAGCGGACACGGTGACCCCCCTGCTCCCCTCGGCCGCGCTGCCGCGGATGAGCGTCCCGGAGATCGATCCGCCGCCGCCGTCGCGGGTGTCGATCGAAGTCCCCAATGGTCTTGAGCCGTTGACCGCAGAGCCGGCGACGCTCGCAGCGCGCACGCCCGCCGCTGCTGAGCCCGAGGTGCGTCCGCCGCTCCCGCAGGAAGTGCGCACACCGCGGAGCGACGCCGACGCGATGGCCGCGGAGCCGACTGCTGAGGTCGCGCCCGCGGTGATGGACGCCGCGGTGCGGACCGCCGCGCCCGCGATGGAGGACGCGGGCGCTGACCCGCCCGCGCCCGTGGTGCGGATCGAGTCGCCCTTCAACGAACCTCCCGTGGCGGCCGCGATGCGGCGTGCGCCTGCCATGCCGCAGACCTCAGCCGAACTGCCCGACATCGCGCCGGCAGCGGTGACCAGCGCGGCGCTGCCAACGCCCATGGCAGGGCAGATCGCTGATGAGCCCGAGGCGCGGACTCCTTTCGCCGCTCAGGCCGCGCCGTCGCCGATGCCGCGTCTTCCCACGCTCGAGGATGCCATATCGAACCCCGAGCCGGCGCGAGCGCGGATCGCCGTGGAGTCGGCAGCGCTCGACATCCCCGCGTCTTTGGCGACACGCCGGAGCGCAAACCATTCGGACCCGCCGCCGGAGTCGGCGCCGGAACCCGCGGCGACTGCTGAGTTGTCGGTGGCGTTGCCCGAACCGGGACGCGACGCGGCGGCTATGGAGAATGAGATTGCACTGAACGACTCGGCGCTCCCACGCCTGGGTGCACCGGCGGTGAGTTCGGTCATTCCCCCGATGGGGTCGCTCGACGGCGTCGAGTCGTTGGAGCCCGGCCGTGCCGTGGTGGTCGCGCCCGATGGCGAACCCGTGCGCATTGATGTGCGAATTCCCGTGGAGCGACCGGCTTTGGAGTCGCTCTTGCCGGAGGTGAACATCGCGATGGACGGGCTCGCCCTGCCCCACGCGCCACCGGAACCGGCTCAGGTGTATCCGCAGCGGGCGCCGGAGGCGCGTCGGCGACTCGTCGAGGAAGGCGGCGGCGGGGCGAAGACGGAGGAAGCGGTAGCCCGGGCGCTGGACTGGCTGGCGCGGCATCAGCACCCGGACGGGCGCTGGAGTTCGCGCGGGTTCGACGACGGTTGCGGATCATGCGACGGCCCCGCCCGGTACGAGTTCGATGTCGCCACGACCGGCCTGGCCCTGCTCTGCTTCCTGGGCGCGGACCACGGCCCGACGAACGAGAAGAGCGAGCACGCCGAGCGCGTGCGTCGCGCCGTGGCGTGGCTCGCGGCGCAGCAGAAGGATGACGGCGACCTGCGCGGGGGCGGCACGATGTACACGCACGGAATCGCGACGATCGCGTTGTGCGAGGCGTACGCAGTGTCGCAGGATGCATCGCTGAAAGGGCCGATTGCGCGTGCCGCGGCGTTCATCGTGAAGGGCAGGAACACCCGCGACGGCGGGTGGCGCTACGAGCCGGGGCAGGAGGGCGATACGAGCGTGCTGGGATGGCAGGTGATGGCGCTGGAGAGCGCACGGCGGTGCGGTGTGGAGATCGACCCGGCGGTGATTGACGGGGCGCGGGCGTGGCTGGACGGCGTGAGCACGCCTGCGGCGCGCGGTCGGTACGCGTACCAGCGCGGGATGCCGCCGACGATGTCGATGACCGCCGAGGGGATGTTCGTGCAGCAATTGCTGGGATTGGGACGCGAGGATGCCCGGATGCGGGAGTCCGCGGCCTTCCTCCTGCGGGAGCCGCCGGAGTGGCAACGGGACGCGAACACCTACGGCTGGTACTACGCGACGCTGGCGCTGTACCAGCACGGCGGCCAGGAGTGGAAGTCGTGGAACGGCGCGCTCGTGCGGGAGCTGCTGGCAGCGCAGCGGCGCGACGGCGCGGCCGCGGGGAGCTGGGACCCGGCGGATCAGTGGTCCGACATCGGCGGGCGCGTGTATCAGACGGCGCTATGCACGCTGAGTCTGGAGGTGTACTACCGCTACCTGCCGATGTATGTGGCCGAGCGTGCGGACCCCGGGCCCGTGGACGAGCCGATTGATGAAGGGGAATGACCGGCGCGGGGATCAGGCGCCCTTGAGACGGGCGTCGACCTCGGGGATCAGCGCGTGGGCGTCGTGCAGACTGTTGTAGGCCTCGTGGGGGACGCCGTCGGCGGCGGCCGACCAGGCGCGGTTGAGCTTGCGCTCCATGGCGCTGAAGCGGTCCATGTACTGCGCGTACCCGCCCATGCCGAGACGGCCGATGAGCATCGCGCGCGACTCGGCGAGCGTGCGCAGATGTGTCTGCTGGAGTTCGCCGACCTCGGCGATGATGCGCTGATTCGTCTCGATGCCGGACGGGAGGGCGGCCAGCGCATTGACAGTCGTGCGAACGGCGGCAAACGCGGCCTCGGGCGACTCCGGGGAGTCCGCGGCGGTCGCGGCGCGCCGGGCGACCTCCTTGCGCTGGGCGGTCTTGACGAGCGCGCCGCCGACGATGAGACCCCCCACCGCCACGCCGAAGAGCCACGCATACTGCCAGCGTCCAAACGAGAACTCCTTGACGCGGACGCGGGTCACGCCGTTGGCCACCAGTTGGTCGTAGAGTGCGCGGTCGATCATGTCGCCGCGGTTGGCGAGCGGAATGAAGCCGCCCGCGGCGTTCGTGGCGAACACCGGGTTGCCCTCGGCGTCCGTTTCGACCTCACCGGCGTCGTTCGTTGCAAACTCCGCGCCGGCGGGCCCGTTGAGCGTGAGTTGTTTGTCCGGCGAGTCCACGGTCGGCTCGACCGCGGCGAGCGTCGGGACATAGGCCGTGGTGGTCGCCAGCGCGCCGATGCACAGACTGACGGCGATGATGATGAAGCCGAGGAGTTTCATGGTCGCGTCTCCGTCTCAGCCGGTGGCCAGCACATACATGTTGATGATGAGCGCGAGGATCGACTCGCCGACGATGAGGCCCGCGGCGAAGGGGACGCCCCACTCCTCGGTCCAGCGGCGGCCCTTGGCGCGGGCGAGCCCCATGTTGATGAGGCAGCCGACGCCGTAGGTCGCGATGTAATAGAACGGCAGGTACATCGAGAGCCCGACGAGCACGCCGAGCCCGGAGAAGGCGCCGAGCCCGAGCAGCGCACCCAGGAGCGCCCCGAATCCGTACAGGGCGTACGGCATCTCGCCGCCCTGCACGCCGGTGATGACCGCCTGCAGCGCCTGGGCCTGCGGCGCGCTGGTCGGCGTGCCGGGGCCGAGGGGGACGCCGAAAGACTTGCGGTTGGCCTCGGCGATCACGAGCACGACGAGCATGGCGATGATGGGCCCGATCGCGACCACGCACAGCTCGACGATCTGCTGGCGTTTGGGCGAGGCGCCGACGAGATGGCCGGTCCGGAGATCGGCCATCATGTCGGCCGCGAGCGTGATGGCGACGCATAGCGCCGCGCCGATGAGTACCGCCCCCACGACCGCGCCCGTGCCGGCGAGCAGCATCACGAGAACGACCGTGAGGAGCGCCATCCCCGAGATCGGCGACCAGTCCGTCATGCCTGTGCATTGGGCGATGATGATTCCCGCGAACCAGATCCACAGCCCGGCGATGAGCGCGATCGCCGCGGCACGGATGTGCGGGCTGAGCCCGGACAGCCAGCCCGGACGGGCGTTGCGGCTCTTGAGGAACGCATCCTTCTGCTCGGTGGTCCACCCCTCCCAGTCGCTCGCGGCGGTCTCGCCGGAGAAGGCGACGGTGTAGCCCTGGTACTGCGCGGTGGGCGCGGTGTCGCAGACTTCCTGCTGCGTCACGGGGCAGAGGCGGTTGAAGGGACGGTTGCCGACATAGTCCGCGGCGATGAAAAAGAGGATGAACGCCCCGACGATGGCGATGACAACGCTCTTGATCCCCATCTCGTCGGAACCGCCGCGACCGCCGACGCCCTTGACCTTCCCGGCCGTGATCATGCTCTTGATCGCGGCCCGGATCGCCGGGATGGACATGGCCACGCCCATGAGCGCGCCGCCGAGCAGCAGGCCGATGCCGAGCGGTCGATTGAACGCCTGGAACGCGTACGCGGGCGCTTCGTGGGGCCGGACGCTCATCGGGAACCATTCCTGGCGGAACGCGACGGGCGTCAGGAAGAGATACGCGAGGATGCCCCCGGCGAGCACGAGCAGCCCCGCACGACCGGTGATGAAACCGGCGCCCAGCGCGAACGGCGCGATGGCGAAGATCAACTCCATCTCGTCGGGCAGGCCGATGAGCCGGCCGAAGCGGAAGAACTCGTCGGTGAGGACGAGGTCCGGCTTGCCGTTGTTGTTGTAATCGACGCTGCGCACCAACGGCTGGTCAACTGACTCGTCGCCGTCAAGGTCGGCCATCGGCTTGTCGGGGTCCGGCGTCGCCGGGAAGCGCCAGTTCAGGTCGCTGTAGCCCGGCATCGGCTTGGCCGCCCAGCCATATTCAAGAGACTTCAGGGAGTCCCACGGTTTCTCGCCGAGTTCGGCGCGGTACGCGGCCAGGCAAAGGGCGTCGGGGTACGGGCCCTCGGCGTCGGCCTCGGCGAGCCGTGCGGAGATCGTTTTCTCCTCGGCCTGCTTCGTATGACGCTCATCGCAGTCCTCCATCGCCGCGATGTCGCGTCGGGCCTCTTCGAGTTCCGCGGCGATCGCTCCCTTGGCGACCACCGCGTCCGGCGCATCCTTCTCGGCGATCCACTGGTCGATCGCCTGGGTGCGCACCACATCAGCCCACGAGATTTTCTCCGCCTCGAAGAGTTCCGTGAGGTCGCCCACCGGGGCGGGGCTCTTGATGCCGGGAAGCGCGACGGGCAGGTAAATGAGCGCCGAGAGGAGAATGCCGGCGACGAGAACGATCGACTTGGCCGCGCCCGCACCGGGGGATTTGAGAATCGCGGCCACGCCGGTGCCCGAGGGGAAGCGGAGGCGATCGATCTCGATCATCTGCTTCCGCAGCGGGATGATGAACGCGGTGCCGAGGACGGCCCCGCCGACGGCCGCGAGCGTGATGAGCCAGAACTCGGAGGAGCCCGCGGTCAGCGGCAGGCCGATGAGGAAGAGCACGGGCACCGTGAAGATGATGCCGGAATTCGAGGTATTGATCGCCGACGCCGCGGTCTGGGCGATGTTGGTCTCCAGGACGGTGCCCTTGCGGAGCACGCCCCGCAGCACGCCGAATCCCAGCACGGCCGCGATCGCGCTGCCGCCGATCGTGAAGCCGATCTTGAGCCCGGCGTAGGTGATCGCGGCGTTCATCACGATGCCGATGATCGCGGCGAAGATCAACGCGCTGACGGTGACCTCGCGGTACGCGGCTACCTTGCCCGGTTCGCTCATGAGCAGACCTCCGTGGGCCCCCTCAAGAGGGGCACCGCGTCATGGTGACGGTTTCCCGGCATTCTCTCAAGCGGGGCCGGAATGGGTGGGGATCAGCGCTGCTCGGCCGCGATCATGTCCGAGATCGCCCCGAGATCGGCGCCGTCGGTTTCGTCGGGCTGCGGGCCGAGCGCCCGGACCCGCTGCTGGAGATCGCCGACGAAGTTCAGGTGCAGCCCGAAGTTTTCGCCGACCTTGACGGCGATCCCCGAGGCGATGACCTTGTTGTTGACGAGCAGTTCGAGCTCGTCCTCGACGCGCTTGGGGATCTCGATAATGACCCCGGGGGCGAGTTGCAGCGACTCGCGGACGGTGGTCGATCGCTGCCCCAGCAGGACAATGATCGGGACCTCGAGTTTGAGGATCCGGTCGAGAGAGGGGTCCATGCAGGGTCTATCGGCGCAAGCAGGGGGCGGGCGTGAACCCTCTACCCCCGGAAGGCCCCGAGGATGATGGTCACATTGTGCCCGCCGAAGCCGAAGGTGTTGTTCATCGCATAGCGGACGCGGGCGTCGCGGGCGGTACCGGGCACGAAGTCGATGTCGAAGCCCTCGTCGGGGCGTTCGCAATTAATCGTCGGCGGGACGACGCCGTGCCGGATCGCCCCTAGGCAGGCGACCGTCTCGACGGCCCCCGAAGCCCCCAGACAGTGCCCGGTCATCGACTTGGTGGACGACATGAGCAGTTTGCCGCCCCGGCTCTTGCGGGCGTGGTCGGCGAACACCGAGGTGACGGCCGCGACTTCCGCGGCATCGCCGAGCGGCGTGGAAGTGCCGTGCGCATTGACATAATCGATCTCGCCCGGCGAGAGGCCGGCGTCTTCCAGGGCCCACCGCATGGAGCGTGCAGCGCCGCGCCCTTCGGGGTCCGGGGCGGTGATGTGATTGGCATCGCTGGATGAGGCGTAGCCGACGACCTCGGCGAGGATCGCGGCCCCACGCGCCTTGGCGTGCTCGAAACTCTCAAGCATGACAATCGCAGCGCCCTCGGAGAGCACGAATCCGTCACGCGTCTGATCGAATGGACGCGAGGCGCCCGCAGGGTCGTCATTCCGGGTGGAAAGCGCCCGCATGGTCATGAACGCGCCCAGGCACAGCGGGGAGACCGCGGCCTCGCTGCCACCGGCGAGCATGACATCGGCGGTGCCGGCGCGGATCAGCCGGAACGCGTCGCCGATCGAGTGACCCGAGGAAGCGCAGGCGGTCGTATGCGAGGAGGACGGGCCCTGCAGCCCAAACCTGATGGTGACATCGCCGGCGATGGCGTTGGCCATCAGCCGCGTGACGGTGAACGGGCTGAGGCGATCCGGCCCCTTTTCATGAAGCACGACGCCACCCGCCTCGATCGTCTGGATGCCGCCGACGCCCGATCCGATCACCGCGCCGCAGCGCGTCGGATCGCACTTGGCGAAGTCGATCCCGGAACTCTCGACGGCCTCGGCCGCGGCCGAGATGCCTAGGATCGCGAATCGATCAAGCCGTTTGACTTCGCGTCGGTCGAGCCGCGTGGCCTCGTCCCAGCCGCGGATCGCGCCCGCGATGCGGACGGTCCACTGGTCATCGGGCCACTGGGCGAATCGCGGATCGTCGATGATCGAGATGCCGGAGCGTCCCGAGACCATGGAGTCCCAGGTCGCCGGCGCGTCATGCCCGAGATTGGTGACCGCGCCGACGCCCGTGATGACGACGCGCCGGGGATGGTTCGTGGTTGGTGCCATGGTGTTCCCGATGCCGCCGACCGGCGCATACGGAGCGGGCGCTGGCGATCACGACGCCGACGCCGCCCGGGGACGCTCGGACGCCCCGGGCGTCAGGCGCCCTTGGCTTCCATGATGAACTTCACGGCCTCGCCGACGGTCTTGATCTGTTCGGCCTTGTCATCGGGGATCGAGGTCTCGAAGCGGTCCTCGAACTCCATGACCAGTTCGACCGTGTCGAGACTGTCGGCGTTCAGATCGTTCACAAAGCTCGTCTCCGAAGAGATGTTGTTCTTGTCGACGCCCATCTGCTCGGCGACGATCTCGCGGACCTGATCGAGCACTTCCTTCTCAGTCACGGATGAACCTCCGACGCCGGGGCGACAGTGCCCGGGTGAATCCCAAGTGAGCAACTATAACGGCGACCATACACGGGCCGCAAAGTGAACCCATCAGCACATCGTCAGGCCGCCGTCCACACAGATCACCTGCCCCGTGAGGTACCCGGCCTCATCCGAGGACACATACGAGACCGCCGCGGCGATGTCCTGCGGCTGGCCCAGCCGCTTGACCGCCATCCCTTCCAGAACCCGACTCTTGATGTCTTCCCCCAGGACCGAGGTCATGTCGGTCTCGACGAAGCCCGGCGCGATGACATTGGCCGTCACACCCTTGCCGCCGAGTTCGCGCGCCAGGGACTTGGTCATCCCCGAAAGCCCCGCCTTGGCCGCCGCGTAGTTGGCCTGCCCGGCGTTCCCGACCACGCCCGAGGTCGAGCCGATGTTGACCATGCGGCCGAACTTCTGACGCATCATCGGCCGGGCCGCGGCCCGGCACGCGACAAACGCCGAGGCCAGGTTGACGCGCAGGACCTCCATGAACTCGTCGTTGGTCATCCGCAGCGAGATATTGTCGCGCGTGATGCCCGCGTTGTTCACCAGGATGTCGAGCCGACCCATCTCGCTGGCGACCTTCTCGACGGTGACGGCCAGCGCCTCGAGATCGCCCACATCAACGGTCTGAATCGACGCCGAACCGCCCGCCTGTTCGATCTCGGCGCGAACCTCGGAGAGCGGCCCCGCCGAGCGGCTCACCAGCACAACATGGCGCCCGTCCGATGCGAGGCGCTGCGCAATGGCGCGCCCGATGCCGCGGCTGGCGCCGGTGACGAGCGCAACGCGTCGTTCGGTGTTCTTGTCTGTGGGCACGATGATCTCCGTGGCCGGCCCCCCGTCGATTCGCGGGGCGACGGCGCCTGGGGTTACTGCGAGGGCGGGTCGAGTTCGGTGGCGCGCTGCGCGGTGGTGTCGGGAGTCTCCATCCCTTGGAGCACCCACCGTTCACCGTCAACCTCGTCGGGAATGGCGCGCCATCCCATGAGGTACGCGCCCCGCGCGTCCTGGACCGCCAGGAAGACCGTGACCATCCCCTTCTCGGCGTTCGAGTCGATGAGATTGATGCGCACCGACTGGATGCCCTCGGTCGCCTCCTTCCACTCGCCGCTCTCGACCAGTTGTTGGAGCACGGCCTGATCGTCGGGCGTGAGCAGCGCGCCGAGCGCCTCGGCGTCGCCCCGGGCGATGGCGTTGCTCAGATCGGCGATGGCCTCGGCCAGCGGGACGCTCCCCGGATTGCGCTCGCGCGGCCAATCGACCTGCGTGTCCAGCCGACCCTGCACGGCTTCCCACGCGTTCACGGGCGGGGGTGGCGGCGGCGGGGGAGGCGGGGGAGGCGGCTTCTTCTTGCAGCCGGCGGTGATGGCGACCGCCGCGACGCAGGCCGCCGCCGTCGCGGGCAGCGAGATGCTCCACGCGCCGATGCGGGGCCTGTCTGAGTGTTCATTCCGGCTGGTCATGCGTCTTTACCTTGATTTCCTTGTTGATCCGTCGCATCAGCCCGGCGAGCACCTTGCCCGGCGCGAGTTCGTGGAACTCGCCCCGGAATTCCTGGGCGAGCCACGCACAGCCCTGAGACCATCGTACCGGTTGCGTCAACTGCTCGACCAGACGCGTCCGGATCGACCCCGGATCGGCCTCGTGCGGCTCGGCGGTCACATTCGACATCACGGG
>CAZSLT010000049.1:0-17665 GCA_964607595.1 uncultured Phycisphaeraceae bacterium | reverse complement strand
ACAATTCCCGAACTTCCAGGAGACTGGTGATCCCGACGGAGGAGACGAGGAGGACTTCGGCCATGTCGATGACGAGGCCGCCGTCGTCGCGGTTCGGCAGGTGGCCGGCGATGAGTTGGCGGAGGTCGTGGGCGGTGTCCTGGGTGAGCTGCGTGGGGGCGCGCACGACGACCACCTGATCGTCGGGACCGGCCGTGGTGACCTGGGTGCTCGCCATGGCCCAAGCATCCCGGCTGGCCGGTCGCCCGTCAAAGCCGGGCGGCCCGGTTGACCCCCGATCGTGGGCGCGGGTATCCTTAGGGTCGATCGGCGGGGTTTGTCCGCGTCGGTCATGATTCGTCGAGGTCGTACTCATGATGCGTTTGGTCCCCACCAATGCAGCGTAAGCGCGGACGAGCCCGGACGGGTAGCGATACCCCGGCCCTCGGGTCGGGTGTGCGCCCCCCCGTTTGTCTCGCCGCGAACGCTCCCCGGGAGGCCGGCATGGCGTAGCCGAGCCGGGCATCCCGATCGGAGCGGCCGCCGCCGCACCGGTGCGGACCACGCGTGTCTGATGACGCCCGTGGTTCTTTTGCTTTTGGAGACGGCCGGATTTCTCAGCCCCGACATCCCGACATCCCGGAGACCCCATGAACAGCCAGGAAATGATGCGGATCATCGACTCCATCGCACGCGACAGGAATGTCGAGCGCGATGTGCTGATTTCTGACCTTGAGCAGGCGATGGTCTCGGCGGCTCGCAAGTTCTACAACTCGCTGGACACGACCGAGTTCGAGTGCGTGATCGACCGGGTATCGGGCGAGATGCGTCTGACGCGTCACGGCGAGCCGCTGGACATCCCGATCGAGCAGTTCGGTCGGATCGCGGCGCAGACCTTCAAGCAGGTGATGATCCAGAAGTTCCGCGAGGACGAGCGTGCGAGTCTGTACGACCAGTTCTCGAAGCGTGTTGGCGAGATCGTCACCTCGAGCGTGCAGCGGTACGAGGGCGGTTCGCTGGTCTGCACGATCGACCGGGCCGAGGCGTTCATGCCGCGTTCGGAGCAGATCCCGGGCGAGCAGTTCCATCCCGGCGACCGGGTGCGTTGCATGATTCTGGATGTGCGGGACGCGGGGAGCCAGGTGAAGATCGTGCTCTCGCGGGCGCACCCGGACTTCATCAAGCGTCTGTTCGAGGTCGAGGTTCCGGAGGTTTCCGAGCGGATCATCGAGATCAAGGCGATGGCGCGCGAGGCGGGATACCGCACGAAGATCGCGGTGTCGTCGATCGACTCGAAGGTGGACGCGGTGGGCGCGTGCGTCGGCGTTCGCGGCACGCGGATCAAGAACATCGTGGACGAACTCAACGGCGAGAAGATCGACATCGTCCGATGGAACGACTCGTCGCAGATTCTGATTCAGAACGCGCTGAAGCCGGCGGAGGTCGTCGAGATCTCGCTGTGCTTCGAGCTTGGGCGGGCGACGGTGGTCGTCGATGAGACGCAGTTGTTGCTGGCGATCGGCAAGCGCGGGCAGAATGTGCGGCTGGCGGCGCGGCTGACGGGGTGGGACATCGACATCCTGACGCCCGAAGAGTTCAACAAGGGCCTGGAGATCATGGCCGAGACGCTCAAGAGCGTCGAGGGCGTGGAGGAAGAGAAGCTCGACCGGCTGGCGGCGCTGGGCATCGTGAGTGTGTTCGATGTTGAGGAGGTCGGGGCCGAGGTGATGATGGAGGAGCTCGAGGTCTCCGAGCAGGTGGCGATCGAGATGGTGAACGCGGCGTCGGAACGGGCGCGGGTGGTGGCCGAGCAGCAGGCCAAGGAGAAGGAAGAGTCCGAGATTCGTCGGCGCGAAGAGGAAGAAGCGGCGCGTCGGCTGCTCTCGAGCGATGGCGGTCCGGTGCAGGTGGACGCCTCGGCGGAGGCCGCGGCGGACGCGATTCTTTCGCTCGGCGGTTCGCCGGGTGAGTCATCGCCGCCGGCGGGCGAGTGATCGGTGTCCCGCGTGCTCGCGGGCGTTGCGGTTGTGTGTGAGTTGTCTCTGGCGGGGTGATCTGAGGAGTCGGCATTGGCCAAACGCGTATTCGAGCTTGCGAAAGAACTCTCGGTGAAGTCCAAGGCCATCGTGGACAAGTGCCAGGCCGAGGGCATCCCGAACATCCAGAACCACATGTCGAGCGTGTCGGCGGGTCTGGAGGCGACGATCGTCGATTGGTTCTCTGTCGGCGCACCGGCCGGCGGGGGCACGGCGGTCGAGACCGCCGAGAAGGTTGATCTTGAACGCGTCCGCGTGAAGCGTCGCGCCAGGCCGAAGTCCGCGCCGGGGGACGCTCCCGATGAGGCGGACCACGCCGACGGTGGCGAGGATCATGCCCCGTCCACCGTGATGGCTCCGCCCTCGGAGCCGCCGGTGTCGCGTCCGGTGGTTGTAGCGCCGGAGCGGGAGCCGGACGACGGGTCCGAGCCGGGCGCGATTGATGAAGAGATCGAGGAGCCGGTGCGGCCCGCCGCGGCTGCTTCGGCTCCGGCCGAGGTCAAGAAGCCGCGGCCCGAGACACGGGAAGGCCCGATCGACTTGCCGGCCCGTTCGTCAGGCTCACCGGCGCCGATGAATGTGCCGCGTCGCCCGACGGTGGTGAAGCCGGTGGGTCAGCGTCTGGAAGTGCAGAAGCCGGCGCGGGTTGCGGGTCCGAAGGTGATCCGCGTCGAGGCGCCCGAGGCGATGCCGGCGCCGCGTCCGCGGCGTGGCCCTTCGACGGACCAGTCGGGTCCGCCGCCGATTCCGACGGGTCGCGGGGTCGGGCATGCGGCGCGTGGCGTGACGGAGACCGAGGAAGAGAAGGCGGCGCGGCGGAACAAGCGACGCGGCGGGGCGAGCCCGGCGGCCAAGCGCGGGCGCGAGCCCGGTGCGACAGGCGAGTGGTCGGAGCAGGACCTGATCGAGCGCGAGCAGCGGCTTTCCCGGTCGGAGGGTTATCTGCGTCAGCGTCGTCGCGACCAGAAGCTCAAGACGCAGCAGTCTTCGACGCGTGCTTCCACGCTGGCGGAGTCGGGCGGCAAAGTCACGATCACCAAGCCCTTCACGATCAAGGACCTTTCGGCCGCGACGGGTGTCAAGTCCGCGGACATTCTCAAGAAGCTCTTCATGAAGGGCATCCCGGGGACGATCAACGCTTCGCTCGAGGACGAGATGGCGCAGGAGATCATGCTCGAGTACGACATCGAGCTGGACTTCGTGGAGGCGCACTCGGCCGAGGCGGCGGTGGTGCAAGAGTTCGAGGTTAACCGGGAGCAGTTGGATGTGCGCCCGCGTGCGCCGATCGTGACGATCCTGGGGCATGTGGACCACGGCAAGACCTCGCTGCTGGACAAGATCCGCAACACGAATGTGGCCGCGGGCGAAGCCGGCGGGATCACGCAGGCGACGAGTTCGTTCCGCGTGCCGGTCCGTGTGAGCGACGAGGACAAGTGGATCTGCTTCCTGGATACGCCGGGGCACGAGGCGTTCAGCGAGATGCGTTCTCGCGGCGCGCACATGACGGATGTCGTGGTGCTGGTGGTTGCGGCGACGGACGGTGTGATGCCCCAGACGCTCGAGTCGATCGCGCACGCCAAGGCCGCGGGCGTGCCGATCATCGTGGCGTTGAACAAGATCGATGTCCCGGGCGTGACGGACGAGCAGATTCAGAAGATCTACGGCCAGCTGGCCGAGCGCGACCTCTCGCCGACGGTGTGGGGCGGTTCGACGGAAGTGATCAAGACCAGCGCGATCACGGGGCAGGGCATCCAGGAACTGCTGGATGTGCTGGACCTGCAGGCGCAGTTGCTGGACCTGAAGGCGGACTTCAAGGGCTCGGCGCGCGGGACGGTCATCGAGGCGCAGATCATCGAGGGTCGCGGGCCTGTGGCGAACCTGCTGGTGCAGGAGGGCCACCTCGAGGTCGGTCAGTTCATTGTCGCCGGTCGCGGCTTCGGTCGCGTGCGGGATATCACCGACCCGACGGGCAAGCGGCTCAAGACCGCCGAGCCGTCGATGCCGGTGCAGATCAGCGGCCTGAACGAGGTGCCCGACGCGGGCGACCGGTTCTATGTTGTCGACTCGCTCCGCAAGGCGCAGGAGGCCGCCGAGCACCGCAAGGATCACGACCGCCAGAAGGGTCTGTCGCAGCCGAAGGTGACGCTGGACGCGATGTTCGCGCAGATGGACGCCGCGGAGAAGAAGGAACTGCTGATCGTGCTTAAGGCCGATGTGCAGGGCTCGGTGGACGCGATCCGAAAGTCCGTGGAGGACATCGCGACGGACGAGGTCCGGGTGCGTGTGCTGTACGCGGCGGTGGGCGGGATCTCGGAGTCCGATGTGACGCTTGCGGCGGCGTCGGGCGCGGTGATCCTGGGGTTCAATGTCATCCCGACGGGCAAGGCGCGTCAGCTGGCCGAGCAGAAGGGCGTGGAGATCCGTTCGTACCAGATCATCTACGACATCGTGGACGACATGAAGAAGGCCGCGGAAGGCCTGCTGGAGCCCGAGGTCCGGCAGGAGATCCTCGGTCACGCGGAGGTCCGTCAGGTGTTCCGCATCACGCGTGTGGGCGCGATCGCGGGCTGCTACGTCACGGATGGTTCGATCGAGCGGAACGCGCTCATCCGCGTCACCCGGAACGGGATCGTCATCGAGAACAACCGCGTTCTGGAGCAGCTCAAGCGCTTCAAGGACGATGTCAAGGAGGTCCGGAACGGTCAGGAGTGCGGCATGAAGATCGTCGGCTACGACGACATCAAGGAGGGCGACATCCTCGAGTGCTACCGCAATGTCGAGGTGCGTCGCAAGCTTTGATGTGCTTCATTCCCGCCATGCCGCGACCGGCCTTTTCTGACACCCGGAGATGATCATCGGCGTGCTCCAGTTCGAGTTGTTCATCCCGGGCAGCACCTCTCTGAAGGACAAGCGCCGTGTCGTGCGCTCGCTGAAGGATCGCCTACACCGCGAGCACCTGGTGGCGGTTGCGGAGATCGGCGCGCTGGACCTTCACAATGTGGCGCTCATGGGGCTGGTGCTGGTGTCGAACTCGGTCGGCTATGTGAACAGCGTGCTGGACCGTGTGCTTGCGAAGATCAACGCGCTGCATGACGCCCGGTTGGGCGAGGTGCGGCGGGAGATTCTCGACGCCGATCACCTTCCGACCGAGGAGGGCGAGCCGCTGTGGACCGAGGATGAGCGTCGCGCCGAGCCCGGGCATGACGCCGGCGATGGCGTGGGGGGAGAGCGCTCGTGAGCATCCAGAGTCAGCGGCTGGCGTCCACGCTCCACCGTGTCGTGCAGACCGTGCTCGACCGCGAACTCTCCGACCCGCGGCTGGAGTCGCGGATCACCGTGACCGAGGTGCAGGTGTACCCCGACGGGAACACCGCGGTGATCGGCGTGATGGTGACGCCGGAGACCAAGGGTCGGCTGGTGATGTCGGCGCTGGACTCGGCCTCGGCGCACATCCGCCGTCGCATCGGGGACAAGATGCCGGACACCCGGCTGCCCCGGCTGCAGTTCCGCCTCGACAAGACGGTGCGTCGGCGCGACGCCGCGTTGGAGGCGATCGCGCGTGCGGAGGCGGAGCGTCGTGAGGCCGCGAGCGGCGCGCCTGCTGCGAGCGAGTCTGAGAGCGGCGAGCCGGACATTCACAACCCCATCGAACCCGACGCCATCAACGATCCCCCCCACCACCCGGAGCCCTCGCCGTGAGCACGACGATCGATCACGCCAAGAGCATCAATGACTTCTTCAAGCGGCTCACCACGGTGAGTCTGCCCGAGAATGTGGAGCCGCTGGAGGCCACCAACGAGCTGGTGTTTTCGTTCCTGCTGTGGGAGTCCACGACGCAGCGTGCGCGGCCGGCGATGCAGCGGATCGCGTCGGCGTTTGTCGATCTGAATGAGCTGCGGGTGTCGCGGGTGCCGGACATCGTCGAGGTGCTGGGCAAGACCTATCCGCGCGGCGAGGAACGGGCGTTGCGGCTGAAGTCTTCGCTGCACGATGTGTTCTCGCGCGAGCACGAGGTGTCGCTGGCCAAGGCCGCGGCGATGGGCAAGCGGGATGCGCGGAAGTACCTCGAGTCGTTGTCGGGGATGGTGCCGTTCGTCGCGGGTCGCGTGGTGCTGCTGTCGCTGGGGGGGCACGCGGTGCCGCTGGAGGATCGGTCGCTGGAGATGCTGATCGACCACGGCGTTCTGGAGGAGGGGACGGACATCGCCAAGGCCACGGGGATTCTCGAGCGGCATGTGAAGGCCGAGGACGCCCTGCAGACCTACCTGTCGCTTCAGGCGTGGGTCGAGACGGGCGCCGAGGCGCCCAAGAAGCCGGCGAGGCCCGGGGCACGCACGACGGCCCGCGCGGGGACGAAGCCCCGCCCGTCGAAATCCGCCAAGACCCGGTGATCGCCGACTACCATTGGGCGAGATGAGTCGCCTCCCCCCCCACCGTCGCTCCACTCCCCCCATGATTTCCTTGGCCGCGCTCGGTCTGCGTTCGCACGCGGGGAGCGGGTTTGTCGGGTCCACGCTGATGTGGGCTGCGGTGCTGTGCGGATCGATGGCGCATGCCGCGCCGCCTCCGCGCACGATCGCCGAGCGGATTGTCGATGCCGGGCAGCGGCCGGCGGACGCCGGGAAGGGGCTGGAAGAGGCGCTGCGGACGCTCGTGTCCGAGGCGGCGAGCGTCGTGGAACCCCAGACGCCGGAGCCGGGTTCGGTGAGCGCGTACGCCGCGGCGTACGACCTGTTTCTTGAAGGCGAGTTTGATGCGGCGCTGATCGCGGGAAAGCGTGCGCACGCGCTGTCGCCCGGTTCGGCCGAGCCGCTGGAGTTGCTGGCGCTGATCGAGGACGCGGCGGGTCGGCCGCTGGCGCGCGAGATGTACTACCGGATGGCGCTTGAGCGCGACCCGCGGAGCGAGGGTGCGGTGTTCGCGCAGAGCGCATCGGCGCTGAGCCGGGGTGAGAATGCGCGGGCGCTGGCGATTCTCGCGCCATCACTCGCGGATGCGGGCGCGGGACTGCCGGCCTGGAAGCGATCGATTTTGCTCGATCGGGCGGCGCGGGCGCTGGTGCGGATGGGGTATCTGGACGCTGCGATCGAGGCGGCGCGCGGCATCGACGCGGGGTCGCTCGCTTCGGCGCCGGGCCGTTACCGCCCGGTGCTGATCGAGGTGCTGCGGTCGCACGGCGCGTTGTTTGAAATGCTCGGCGACACGGCGGTGTCGATGGGCGAGCCCGATCGGGCGGTGGCGTTGTACGACGAGGCGGAGCGCGTCTCGCCGGCGCCGCGGCCGTTGCTGGACACGCACCGCGCGTACGCGCTTGTCGAGGCGGGGCGGATCGCCGAGGCCGAGGCGCTGGTCATCGGGAGGATCGAGCGGCTGGGCGCCGCGGACGCGGAGTCGCGCGCGATTCTTGACTACCTGCTGGAACGGGGTGCGTCGCGCCAGCGGCTCGGCGGCGCGATCGGCGCGGTGGCGCGATCGATGGCCGATGCGGAGGGTGCGCGGCCGGGGGCGGTGATGCGGAGCGCGGCGCTGCTTCGGCTGGCGGCGACGATTCAGGCGGAGGATCGCGGGGTCGCGGTGCTGACGCGTCACCTTGCCGAGAACCCGACGGACCGCGGGGCTGCGGTTCAGTTGCTGCGGGCGGCGGCGGCGATCCACGGCGTGGGTGATGCGTGGGCGCGTGCGGTTGCGATCGTGGAGGCGGAGCCGCGGATGGCGGGGAGCGTCGCCGATGCGCTGCTCGAGGCGGCGGGCGATCCGGCGGCCCTGGTTGAGTTGTCGGGCGATGCGGCTTCGCCGGCGACGCGGTTGCTGGGGGGATTGGTGCAGTGGCGGCTGGGGCGCGAGCGCGGGGCGACACGGCTGCTGACCGAGGTGGCGGCGGAACCGGCGCTGCGTGGGGCGGGGGTGGCGCCGGCGGCGGAGTTGCTGCTGATGCTTGGGCGGCTGGGGGACGCGGAGGCGTTGATCGACTCGATCGATGAGACGACTGGGGGGGAGGCGCGACTGGCCAAGGCGGAGGCGTTGGCGCGGATCGGCGACCCGCGCCGCGCGCTGGCGGTGCTGGCGCCGATGCTCGATGAGACTGTTGATGCGGGCGCGGCGGGGTTGGCGGGTCGGCTGCATCGCGACCTGGGCGAGTGGCGCGCGAGCGCGGAGTGGTACGCGCGGGCGTTGTCGCTGGACCCGGTGAGCGACGACGCGGCTTCGGCGCTGATGCGGCTTGTGGGGCCGGGCGGGCCGCTGGCGAGCGAAGCGAGTGCCGCGTCGCTTGCGCGGGCGGTGCGCGAGGCGGACCCGACGAGCCCGGTGCTGGGGTGGATGCGGGCGCGTTCGCACGCGGCGGAAGGCCAAGCGGATCTGGCGGCGCATGAGCTTCGCCTGCTATTTGACGCAGCGCCTTCGGATCTGGAACTCGCGGCGGCGATGGGCGAACTGCTGATCTCGGGGCGGGAGTTCGAGGAGGCCCGCGCGATGACGCGGGCGCTGGTGGACCGGCGGCCGGGGGATGGTGCGGCGCGGGTGCTGCACGCCGAGACGCTGATGGCCACGGGCGGGGTTGACGAGGCGGCGGACACTTTGGAGGACTGGCTCAAGCGGTTCCCCGGTGATGCGCGTGCTTCGCGGCTGCTCGAGTACCTGATGCGGGCGAAGTTGTCGCTCCGGCTGACGGCGGATGAGTACACCGAGAAGCGGTTGGCTCGTTCGGTGCGGACGGCGGAGATCATTCTTGAGGACATTTCGCTGCGGATCAGCAAGCAGCGGATGACGGAGGCGATGCCTCTGCTGGATGAGCTGCGATCGGCGGCGCCGGAGCCGTCGCCATCGATGATCGCGGCGCTGCGCGGGTCGGCGGAGGAAGCGTTGCTGCGTGCCGCGTCAAACAGCGCCATCGCCAAGGACGCGATCGCGCTGGCGCAGGAGATTTCGGGCCGGTATCTGGGCGCTTCGTCGGCGGAGCTGCTGCGGCTGGAGCTGCACACCTGGTCGAAGTCGGACGCGAGTCTCGAGCAGTTGATCGAGTCGGTCGATCGGGCCGAGCGGACGCGGCTGCTCGCCCCCGGCGAGGCGACGATGGTGCTTATCGACGGGCTGCGGAACCTCGAGCGGTTGCCGGGCCAGCGGCCGATTCAGAATCAGCGTCAGCGTCTGAACCAGATTGAACTGGCCACGGCGGTGCTGCGACACGCGAGCACGAAGGGGCCGGCGCCGACGGCTCGTTTGCGGGCCGAGTGGCTGCAGGCGTCGGCGAGCACCGGCAAGCCGTCCGAGTTGGCGGTGGCGCTGGAGTACCTGGACGCGGAGGGTGAATTCTTTCAGACGCTCGAAGAACTGGAGTCGATTCAGCGGGCGCGGTTCGGGGACGCGGCCAATCTCGCGGCGACGCTGAGCCGGATGGCCGACATCGTGGCCAGTGAAGGGCTCGATCGTGCGTCGGAGATCGCGTACGAGGGCGTGCTGTACTTCGATCCCGAGGATCAGTGGGCGTGCAACAACCTGGGGTATCGGTTCCTGGAGCGGGGTGTTTCGACGGCGCGTGCGGTGGCGCTGATCGAGATCGCGTACCGCAAGGCGCCGGACGAGGCGGCGATCGTGGACTCGATGGGCTGGGCGCGGTATGTGCAGGGCCGGTTGAAGGACGAGGTGGACCCGGCGACGGGGGAGGTGACTCCTGGGGCGGTGACACTGCTGGAGAAGTCGCTGGCGCTGGCGTCGGGGGACGCGGAGAGCGCGGATCCGTACAACATATTGATGGCCAAGGATCATCTGGGCGATGCGCTCTGGGCGGCGGGGGAGAAGGAGCGGGCCGCGGCGCTATGGGCCGATGCGGCGGCGCTGGCGGGTGAGTTCGTGAAGTTCGCCGAGGCGCAGGAAGCGGAGTGGGCGGCGGGGGAATTGCGTTCGCTGATCGCTCGGAACGCGGAGAAAGCGCGGGCTGTGGCGGAGGGCGGCGAGCCGCCGATCGCGCCGATTCTGGGGACGGGGGAGGGTGTTGATACCATCCCGCCCCGCGATGAACGCGGGCATGGAGGCGCGGATCGTGGCCGGACATAGCAAGTGGTCGAACATCAAGCATCGCAAGGCGAAGGTGGACGCGCGGCGTGGCAAGCTGTGGAGCAAGTGCGCGCGGGCGATCATCGTGGCGGCGAAGAACGGCGGCCCGGACCCGGACGCGAATCTGACGCTTCGGTACGCGATCGATGAGGCGCGGGCCGCGAACATGCCCAAGGACACCATCGAGCGGGCCATCAAGAAGGGCGCGGGCGAGGGGGGCGGGGAGAATTACGAGAGCATCCGGTACGAGGGGTACGGGCCGAGCGGGGTGGCGGTGATTGTGGAATGCCTCTCGGACAACCGGAACCGGACGGCGGGCGAGATCCGGATGATCTTCTCGAAGTACGGCGGCAATCTTGGGGCGTCGGGGTGCGTGGCTTACATGTTCGAGTCGCGTGGGCTGATCATCATCGAGGAGTCCGGGGCGGCGGAGGAGCGGATCATGGACCTGGCGATCAGCGCCGGGGCCGAGGATGTCGCCTCGGAGGACGGGGTGTGGGCGATCCGGACGGCGCCGGCGGATTTTCTGGGCGTTCGACAGGCGATCGAGGACGCGGGCATCGAGATGGTGTCGGCGGAGATCACGATGGAGTCATCGACCACGGCCGAGATCGCGGGCGAGGATGTGGTCAAGACCGTGCGCCTGATCGATGCGCTCGAGGACAACGACGATGTCCAGAAGGTCTACACGAACATGGAGGCGTCGGAGGCGGACCTCGACGCGGCGATGGCGTAGGCGTGAGGCGGAGCGACGGGGGAAATCAGTCGTAGCCGAGGTCGTAGAGGTCGTCTTCGTCGAGCCCGAAGTGATGGCCGATCTCGTGGAGGATCGTGATGCGGATTTCCTCGGCGATGGCGTCTTGCGCGTCGGGGCCGTCCCATCCGCCGGCCATGGCGAGGATGCCGCGTCGGAAGATCTGGATGTGATCGGGCAGATCGGCGGAGGACTCGACGGACCGTTCGGTGAGGGCGACGCCGGTGTGGAGGCCGCAGAGGGAGTCGGGCATGTCGGCGAGGGCATCGTCGATGTTCTCTCCGGACTCGGCGGCGAGCGAGCGGATGAGTTCGTCGGAGGGACGGTCTTCGACGATGAGGGGGACCTCTTCGAGGAGTTCGTGGACTCTGGGTGGCATGGCCTCGAGGACCGCCTCGAGGATGTCGTCGAATCGCTCGCGTTCTCGCTGTTTCATGGCCGCTCCGTGGGGATTCGCCTAGCATAGAAGCCCCGCCGCCGGGCGGCGCATTCAGGGAGACACCCGATGGAACTCGCCGAGCGCATTGCACAGTTCGAGAACATGGCCCAGGCCGACCCCGGCAACGAGATGGCGCATTTCAGTCTGGGCGGCGCGTACGCGCAGGCGGGCCGGCACGCCGAGGCCGCGCGTTCGTACGAGCAGTGCACGCGGGTGAACGCGGACATGAGCAAGGCGTACCAGCTCGCGGCCGAGCAGTACCTCAAGGCGAACGACCCGGACCGGGCGCTCAACGCGCTGGAGCGCGGGTACCCGATCGCGGCGCGGCTGGGGGACCTGATGCCCCGGAACGCGATGGCGAAGTTGTACGAGCGGCTGGGTCGCACGCCGCCGGTGGTGAAGGACGCGGCGCCGGAGCCGGTGCTGCCGGCGGGGTCGTTTTTGTGCGCCAAGACCGGGCGTGCCGGGACGAAATTGCCGCGTCCGCCCTTCAAGGGGACGATCGGGCAGTGGATCCACGAGAACATCTCGCAGCAGACCTGGAACGACTGGATCGCGCAGGGGACGAAGGTCATCAACGAGCTGCGGCTGGACCTTTCGCGCGACGAGGACGCTCTGACCTACGACCGGTACATGCACGAGTACCTCGGCATCGACGAGAAGATGCTGGCGGACATGGTCGAGGTGGACGACGACGATCGGCGCTGAGCGGTCAGCGCTTGACGGCCGAGAGTTTCGCGACGAGCTCGGCGAGTTTCTTGACATCGCGTGATGAGACGATGGACTCGACGGCCGCGGCGTCGGCCTGGGTGTTGGCCAGCGCGGTCTGCGCGGATTTCCACAGTTTGTCGGCCTTTTTCGCGTCGGTGGCCAGGTACAGCTCCGAGACGATCTCGCCGAGTTTCTGGGTCATGATCGTGTCGCGGTGCTCGTAGTACCGGTTCACGATGCCGCGTTGATGGCGAGAGAGGTCCTGGCCTTTGGCCATCGTGTCGCTCCGAGGGGTTGTTGTGATGGTCAGGCCAGCATACCGCGTCGGCGGAGCGTTTCCATGATGAGGCGCGGGGGGTCTTCGTCGCTGCGGACGACCATGTGGGTCATGCCCCGCGCGTTGCAGTAGGACTCGAGATCGGCGCAGTAGGCGGCGAGCCGTTCTTTGTAGCGTTTGATGAGCGGGGCGGTCATGGTGATTTCGGAGGCGTGCCCGCTCTCGATGTCGGTGAGGCGGAGGTCGCCGGAGACGCCGCGCTCGATCTCGCGTTCGGGCTCGAGTTCGGAGGGCGAGAGAACCTGGAGGCAGTAGACATCGTGGCCGCCAGTCGCGGCGAGTTCCTTGAGGCCGCGTTGGTAGCCGTCTTCGATGAGGAAGTCGCTGAGGATGACGACGACGCCTTTGCCGATGCCGCTGCGCGCCAGGAGGGAGAGTGCGGCGTTGAAGTCTGCGCCGGCGCCTGGTTCTCCGGCGGCGTCGGCCGGTGCGCCGTCGTCGTCGGACCAGACCTCGCGGAGGAGGAAGTCTGAGAGGGCGCGGACGCGGTGGCGGCCTCTGGCGTCGGGGTGGACGCGGGGGCGGGCGGCGCCGGGCCTTCCGAAGACGGTCATGCCGACTCGGTTCTGGCGGACGAGCCCGATGTATCCGAGGGACATGGCGACGCGCGAGGCGAACATCAGTTTGTTCGGGTCGCCGGTGTTCATGGAGGCGGAGGCGTCCAGGACGATGTGGAGGGCGAGGTCCTCTTCCTCGACGAAGAGGCGGATGAAGAGCTTGCCGAGTCGGGCGACGATGTTCCAGTCGATGAAGCGGATGTCGTCGCCCCGGACATACCCCCGGAAGTCGTGGAACTCGACGCCCCGGCCCCGGCGCTTGCTGCGGCGCTCTCCCTGCATTTTGCCGGGGAACATCTTGCGGCTGTGGACATCCAACCGCTCCAGACGGGCGATCAGTTCCCCGGGGAGCAGGTCGTCCATGGTGCGAGGTCTGGGAGCATTCCGCGAAACGAGCATGAACCGCAACCCCTTGGAGCGCCGATGTGTTCAAGAGCGTCGGCCCTATAGTAGCCCGTGCCCGGCCCGAGTCCCTCGAACGGCGGACCTGTCATGAGTCACCGATGCGTCAAGTTGGCTGCTTCGCTCGTGGTGCTGGCGGCGCTGTTGCGCCCGGCGGTCGCGCAGCCGGAGAAATCCCCGGCGGACCTGCGCACGGAGATCGACATCCTGCGGCAGCGGATCGCGCAGCTGGAGGCGCAGCTGACCGAGGCGCAGCGGCGTGCCGAGTCTTTGTACGAAGAGAACCAGTCGCTCAAGAAGCAACTTGCCGAGCGGCCGACGGAGGGGCCCGGGGGTGAGGACGCGGCGGATCAGCCGCTGGAGATCCCGATCGACCGGCCGCTGGAGTTGGAGCCGTTGCCGGAGGACTGGCGTTCCAGCCCCGATGCCCTGCTTGCCGCGCTGACCAAGTCTCACGATGCGTTGCTGGGCGAGGAACCCCGCGGCACGCGGGCGCAGCAGCAGCGGTATCTATCGATCCTGAGCAAGTGGCTCCGCGACGCCGAGCGGGACTACCGCGCCGATGTGCGCTGGGCGGTACGGATCACGCGGGTGCTCGAGCGGCCGACGGGCGAGGGCGATGTGCTGATGCAGGTGGTGAACCCGGAGACGGGTCACGCGTGGGGCGAGCCGTTCACGGTGACGGTGAAGCGGGTTCACCGGGAGTACCTGAGCGCGAATCCTTCGTCGCATTACTGGGTGATCGACGGCACGCTGGTCGCCGAGCCGGCGCTGAACCGTGAGCGTGAGACGCCGGGATTTTTTCTGCATCCGCTGCTCATCGGGCCGTTCGCGGAGTTCGAGTATTCGATGATCGTGCGCGACCTGCGGCCTGTGACGCTCGAGCGTCCGGAGGCGGAGGAAGAAGAGGCTGAGGAGGAAGGTCCGTCACCCGAGATGCCGGGGACAGGGGGCGCGGGGGGCGCGGGGGGTGCGGCGGGTGCGGGGGGTGCGGGGGGTGCGGGGGGTGCGGCTCACTCGTCGGCGAATTCCCAGACCGTGACGGAGAGTCGCTGAACGCCCCATGACATGGCGACTTCGTGGGTGGGGTAGAGAACATCGAGGCGCGGGCCTTTGATTTTGCCGCCGCGGTCGAGGACGGGGACGACGAGATCGCCGGCGTATCCGGGGACGCTGACGAGGGCGCCGATGGGCAGGACGGAGGTGTCGGCGGCGACGAGGCACCCGCCGTTGGTCCAGACGGACTTCATGCTGGCGGTCTTGCCGTCGGCCCATTTGCCGCAGGAGCGGGCATCGGGCGAGTAGGCGGTGACGGTCATCCACATGCGCTTGGCTGGGCGGATGGGCCGGCCGTCGTAGTAGCGGATGGCGGTGTGTGCGGCGAGCGTTGGCTGAGGTTCGGTCGAAGCGGCGACGGTCGAGACGGGCAGGGCCGCTCGGAGCGACCGCCACGGGTCATCGGGGGTTGCGTCTTGGGGTGGCGAGACCGGGCCCTCGATCACGGGCGCGGATGATTTGGGCGCGACGGGGCGGTCGATCGCGGCGAGCGCGGGGCCGGCGGCGAGGCGCTTGGTGGCGACTGCGGATGAGATCACGACGAGCGAGAGCGCGGCGAAGATCGCGCGGTCGACCCACGCGGAGCGTGCCGCTTTGATCGCGACTTGCGTTGAGATCGGCTCGGCCATGGCGGCGCACCGGATTCGACGCTGTGCCATGCACCGCGCCGATTGGACCGACTCCGGGGGCCTCCGCTGCCGTCACACCCGCGCGGCTCCGTGCCCGGGCGGCCCGGGCGGCGAGCGCCCGCGGCGACGACAAAGTACCCCGTGCCCCTCTGGGCGGGCAACCGTTGGCAACGGGCCGGGGCCGTGGGAGGGCGCGGTGTGGATGGATCGGTTAGATCGTGCGCACGATGGTGGACTGGGTGTAGGCCTCGACCTCATCGGGATCGATGGTTCCGGGGACGCGGCTGACGGCGTTGGCGGTGGCGGTGGCGACACCCATGATGAGCGCGCGTTCCCAGTCATGGTGCTTGACCCAGGCGTGGAGCAGGCCGGCCAGGAGACTGTCGCCGCAGCCGACGGTGTTGCAGATGAGGCCGGGGTGGACGGAGACCTTGGCGACGCGCTCGACGCCGGGGGCGATCAGGACGGCGCCGTCGGCGCCGCGGGTGGCGACGACGACGGTGATGTCTCCGCCGCCGGTGCGGCTGACGGCGCGTGCGGCGGCGATGACCTCTTCCTCGGTTTTGGTCGGCATGCCGCTGAGGGTGCCGAGTTCGGTGGCGTTGAGTTTGGCCATCCAGATGGGCTCGGCGCGGAGTGATGCGAGGATGCGTTCGCTGGTATCGACGACGGCGAGGGCGCCCTGGTCCTGGCAGCGGTGGAGCATGGATCGGTAATCGCCGACGGTAACGCCGGGGGGCGTGGAGCCGCCGAAGACGACGATGGTGTTCTCGCGGGCCAGCATGCCGACCTTGGAGATCATGCGGCGGACATCGTCGCTTGCGACACGGAAGCCCTCGTCGCGCACATGGGTCTCGGTGTCGTTGATGGGGTCTGTGAAGGTCATGTTGTCGCGGGTCCGGCCCCGGACGCTGAGGAGCTGCATGACGACGCGTCCGACGCCGACGCGTTCGAGGTATTCCTCGAAGAGCCCGAGTTCGCCGCGGCCGACGAATCCGGTGGCGACGCTGCGGGTGCCGAGTGTGGCCAGGACGCGGGCGACATTGATTCCGTTGCCGGCGGGATACCAGCCGATCCGGCGCGCACGGACATGGGCGCCGACCTTGAAGTTCGGCGCTTCGAGCACCCAGTCCACCGCCGGGTTGAGCGTGACCGTGACGATCTGACGCGTGGGCATTGCCTCTATCTTTCACCGATCCGGGTCGGTTGCACAACTCGGGGCGTTCTGCCCTATGCTCCGACCCTGCCCACGAACCCGGCGCGCCCCCCGACCTCCCCCATGCCGATCCTGCTCGCGATGTCCGACCCGACGATGCCGCAGATCCTGATTCTGCTGGCGATCGGTCTGGTGGCGGGGACAATCGGCGGGATGATCGGCGTCGGCGGGTCGGTGATCATGATCCCGGCGCTGGCGATCCTCTTTGGGCGATACGAGTGGGCGAACCAGCACCTGTTCCAGGCGTCGGCGATGGTCGTCAACCTGGCGGTGGCGTTGCCCTCGGCGCTGCGGCATCGCGCCAAGGGGGCGCTGCGGATGGACCTGTTCCGGGTCATGCTCCCGGCGGCGATCATCGCGATCATCGGCGGCGTGCTGGTCTCGAACCTGTTCTCCGGCGCGGCGCTCAGGCAGGTCTTCGCGATATTCCTTGTGTATGTCGTCATCGATGAACTCATCAAACTCGCGCGGAAACACGAGGATCACGACCCCGAGCGGGCGCGGGTCGATATCCCCCGCGGGGGTTTCGTGGGTGGCGTGATGGGTTTCGCCGCGGGGCTCCTGGGGATCGGAGGGGGCGGGGTTGCGGTGCCGCTCGCTCGTGTCGTGTGCCGGCTCCCGATCCGCGAGTGCATCGGCACGGTCAGCGCGATCATGTGCGTGACGGCGGCGTTCGGTGCGACGACGAAAATCCTGACGCTCGAGCAGCATGATGCACGGTGGCAGGACGCGCTGACGATCGCGCTGCTGCTCGCGCCCACGGGGGTGGTGGGCGGCCACATCGGGGCCGGGCTGACGCATCGCCTGCCGATCCGTGTGGTGCGGATGGTGTTTGTTCTCACAGTGATCGCGGCGGCGGGGCGGATGGGCGGCCTGTACTGACTGTGCGGGTTGTGCGGGCGTCGTGGCCCCGGCGCGACACTTGTAGGGCGCTGTCCGACGCCGATGTTGCGCCGGGGCAACGGGGCCGTGTATACGCTGGCGTGTTGCGTCGAAACAACACCCTATGACCGATGAGCACACCCCCCCACCTCCGTCTTCCTTCTCCGCCGCGCCCCGCTCTCCGGGGCCGGGCGATCCCGAGCGTGCGGTCGATGATGCGCAGCAGGTGCTGCGTGTGTTGTGCCACGAGCTCTCGGCGCTGGTGGACGGGGCGATGCGGTATCTGGACCTGGGGCGGCGCGCGGTGACGGGTTCGCCGGATGAACGGGCGGCGGCGTTCCTGGCGTCCGCGGGTGCGGCGCTGAAGGAGGCCGCGACGCTTCTGCGTGCGGTGGTCTCGGACGCGTCGGATCCGCGGCTGCCGATGTCCCGGCTTGGTGCGATGCGTCCGGTGGGCGAGGCGGTTGAGCACGCGGTAGAGCTGGCGCGGGCGGGTGCGGCGTCGCACTCGATCTCGATCGTTGCGCGGATCGACCCGGAGTTCGCGGGGCTGGCGCCGGCGCCGATCTTCTCGGTGGTGAGCAATGCGCTGCGCAACGCGGTGGGCATGACACC